>NZ_JABWQR010000022.1:0-118630 GCF_014270125.1 Pseudomonas sp. SWRI99
CGCTGCGCTTTCAGGGGCAGTACTTCGATGCGGAAAGCGGGCTGCATTACAACCGGCATCGGTATTACGACCCGAGGCTTGGGCGGTATCTGACCCCGGATCCGGTGAAGCTCGCGGGTGGGGTGAATCAGTACCAGTACGTGCCGAATCCGACGGGGTGGGTGGATCCGTTGGGGTTAAGTTGCAATCCGTGTCCGGGGGAAATACGCGCTGACGGGCCATATAGCGAAATTGTACCGGGGGGCGGTCTGGCCGCTAACGACTCACGAGGTGGCCACGTTATCAAAAAACATGTTGAGCGAACCGAAGCCCAATTGAGAACCCGGCTGGAGGAAGAGCCCAACATACCTATCGCGTCAACATTTCAAAGTCGGGCAGAAGCCGAGGCTGCGCTGTCGAAGGTAATTAGAAATAATCAGAATAAAATTGATACCTTCATCAAAGGGCAAGCTAAAAAGGCTGTTATCAATGAGCAGGTCTCCGCACCAGCAGGTATTGGCGTTATTCGAAAAACTGGAAAATTAGAGCAACTGTACAGTATTAGGCTGGTGCTGCAACGCAAGGAAAAAACTCCACTCGGATACTTTATCTTGACAGGATTCGTAAATGACAAATGAAGACTTCCCAGCACTCTTTCAATTCTTGGGTGCCTATTTTCACGAAGATTGGATGTGTGAATCCAATCTAGCGGACGAGATTGTAAACTCATTCATAAATGACTCTGCGCTCAAAACGATAGAAGTTGTTGCAAAAGAAATTCAAAACCTATTGGATTTAAAATTAAGTGAAACCGTTTTGAGAGATTTCCTGTTGAAAGAAATCGGATGTAGCTATTGCTACTGGCATGAGTGGCAGAGCGGAGAGCAATGGCTCAGACACGTAGCTTTCAAGCTACAGCAGCCGTGAGAATCAACCGAAAGACGCTTCCAAGATAGTTTCTATTGAGGCTCAGCGACTCACTAAAATAGAAAGCCCGGCAGCACTGCCGGGCTTATATATCTGCAACTAATGAGCGCTACGATCTAGCGTACCGAGCCCGGGTTTGCGGCAAAGTGAAGTCGTTTCCCGGCCTGTTCCGACCATCAGAACAGTCGAGCCTAAGAAGCAGCGCCACTATTAAAGTCAACATCAAACGCCTGATAAAACGCATTCCCGGTATTAGCGACGATCCACATCAGCACAATAACGTGATGCCCCTTCTTGTTCGCAGGCAGTTTCACTTCGTGGTCGACTTTGGCCTTCAGTTCGTCCGCATGGCTGTAATACGGCACTTGGGGGTAGAAGTCCTCGAAGAAGGGTGCCGCTTCCAGTTGCGCGCGGGTAATGCGTTGCTGTGGATCCCAGCCATCCTTGGTGATCAGCCAACGATATCCGCGGGTGGTGTGCGGTGCGGTGTAGACCCAGCTGACCTTGAAGGTCTGGCCCGGATCGACGTTAAGCAGCGGCCAGGTGAACGGGCGAGCGAGCTTGGTGCTCATCTCGATATGGGTGTAGTTCACGCAATCGCGTGCATCGGTCTTGCCGCCGCTGAGAATGTAGCCGTCGGCTGGCGGCGCGACGCTGTCAGCGTCTGTGTCGAAGGGCTGCGGGAACGGTCCGGCCGCCAATGCCGGAAAGTTCTTGCCACCTTCCATTTCGTTGACTTGCCAACCGCCGAGCAAGCCGAGGTCAATGGCCACTGCGCCGCGACTCGCTGGCGAAATAACGCGGCCGTGTTTCAGTTGGGTCTGTGCAATTGCCTGATTCATGTTTTTCACTCCGTTGATTTAAGAACTCTCCTTCCCGAGGAGAGGCCTTCAAGCTAACGGAGGCAGTTTTTTTGTCCATCGGCGCTTTTGTCGCAGGTTGATCGGCCGGAAAGGCAGATCGCCGAAAATACTGGATGGATAACCAGTTACTACAGAGACTTCGCACTCGTCATGTAGCTAATCGCGTACACGCTGAATTGATGAAATCGCGCCTGGTTGATTCAAGCCAGTTTTGCCTGATATTCCTTTTCGTACTGCCCGGCGAGTTGCACTTTCTGTTTTTCGTCGAGCAGCTTGCCGGCCATCTGGAAGAATTTATGCTCTTCCTCCTCAAGGTGATGATGGACCTTGTCCGACAGCTTTTTTGCCGTGGCCAACCATGCCGGGCTCGACATCTCGGTTTCGTCGAGTTCTTCCATCATCTCGTCCATTTCATGATGCTCGGCAATGGCGTGGCGGCTCAGATCAACGCCTTCGTCGATTTCCATCAACGGAATGTAGAAGTGCCGCTCTTCTGCGGTTTCGTGCGCTTGCAGTTCAGCTTTCAGCTGTTTGTAGGCTTCGACCCGCTCAGGGCTGTCGCCGCTGGTCGCGATGAGCGCCTTGGCGTAAGTGCGCTGGCGCTCGTGGCTTTCGCGCAGGGCTTCAAAAATATTCAAGGGGGTTTCCTCATCAATCGCGCTCAGGGAAAGACGCGGTAAAAGCTAGACCGCGGCGCTTGATTGACGGTTCCGCTTGTTTATCGAGGGGCTTGGAGGCACCTGCCCGAACACGGTAGGCTGGGCCTTCAATTACACAAGGAAGTCATGCATGAATTTGCGTATCGAGTTGACGCAGAGCCCTACCGAAGAACAGCGCCAAGCAATTCTCCAACCATTGATTGAATACAACGATGCGAAGACCGGAATATCGAAAACCGAGCCGTTCGCCTTGATGGTCAAAGATGAGTATGGCGCGATACTGGGCGGTTTGTACGGGCGAGTGACTTTGCGCTGGATGTTCATCGATTTGTTGTCAGTGCCGGAACAAGGTCGCGGACAGGGGATTGGCTCCCAGTTGATGGCACAGGCAGAAGCATTGGCCAAAGACAAGAATTGCTACGGAATCTGGCTCGATACCTTCGACTTTCAGGCTCCGGAATTTTACAAGAAGTTGGGCTTCAGCCAGTTCGGAGAGATCGTTGACTACCCACCGGGGCACAAGCGTCATTTCTTCCAGAAGCGGCTTATCGGTTGAATGTTCCGCCGCCTTCGCGAGCAGGCTCGCTCCACAGGTTCTGTGGCATTCACCTATGTGGGAGCGAGCCTGCTCGCGAAAAGCGCCAGCCGCTTCAGCACCTGATCAGAGACAGGTTGCCAGAGCCGCCAAACGCCGCTTGGCGACGAAATCATCCTGCTGGGCGTAGTAGTTCAACGTTGTGCCGGATGCCTCGGTGATCACATCGACAAACGATTCTGCCGAACGCGTATACACCGTCGTGCCGCCCGGCTTGCGCGGTTCCAGATAGGCCGCCGCATCGACGCCAAATACCGCTTCGTCCTGCCAGCCGAACTGCACGCACTGGGCGACGACTTTCTCAGGCTTGTCCGAGGTCAACACCTTGTAGGGGCTCTTGGTGCGAGCATCGTCCATCACCGAACCTGCGCAACCGGCCAGCAGGACCGTCACCAGCGCTACCATCAGCATTCGCATTGCATTTGCTCATTCAGAAAAAAGCGGACTGTAGCACTGCAAAGCGAGAATTCGTTCTGCTTTACTGTTTTTATACGGCCACCGGTCCCACGAGGAAAATACATGGCGCCTAGCGACCAGCGACATGAACACGCGCTGAAACTGTTTCTCGACGCGCGCCCCGAACTGCGCGAAACCCTCGATCATCTCAATCCGCTGCTGGCCCAGGCCAAGGGAGAAACCCAGGCGCAATACCGCGAAGAACGACTGCATGAAGCGTTTGAAGCCGAAGCGGAGAGTCAGGGGTTGTTTGCCTGGGAGCTGACGCTGCAACTGACGGCTGATTCGCCTGAGGAATATCAGGCGCAGCGTCTTGAGGTACACCGGGAAGTGGCGGAGATGGCGGGGATGGACTGGCTCGAATATTGCGACTTGTACGGCATCACCCCGTAGGCCCCACCCCACGCTAATGGGTCATAGGCAACCTGGATTTCGCGGCGCGACTGATAAAGCTTTATCATGCCCGCAGTTTTGCTGATCGAGTCCGTCATGAAATTCGCCATTGCGCTGTTTTCCGCCGCCCATGCGCCCTCCTCGCGCCGTGCCCTGCTGTTTGCCCAGGCCGCGCTGGCCGGGGGGCATGAGATTGTCCGGCTGTTCTTTTATCAGGACGGCGTCTTCAACGCCTGCGATGCAGTGGTAACGCCGCAGGACGAGCTGGACTTGCCCAAGCAGTGGCGCAGTTTTATCAGCGAGCAGAAGCTGGACGGTGTGGTGTGCATCGCCGCCGCTTTGCGCCGTGGTGTATTGAATGAAGAAGAAGCCAAGCGTTACCAGCGCGAGGCGATTTCACTCAGCGCGCCGTGGGAATTGTCCGGCCTCGGCCAACTGCACGACGCCGTGCAAGACGCTGATCGCCTGATCTGCTTTGGAGGTGCATAAGATGGCCAAATCGCTGCTGATCATCAGCCGTCAGTCGCCGTGGTCCGGCCCTGGCGCTCGCGAAGCGCTGGATATCGTGCTGGCCGGCGGCGCCTTCGATCTGCCGATCGGCGTGCTGTTTCTCGATGATGGCGTGCTGCAACTGGCCGCCGGTCAGAACGCCAAGGCCCTGCAACAGAAGGACCTCAGCGCCAATCTGCAAGCGCTGCCGATGTTTGGTGTCGAGGAGCTGTTCTATTGCGCCGAAAGCGGCAACGCTCGCGGACTTGGAAAACGGTCGCTGGACGAAGCACAGCCGCTGACCGCCGAGCAAATCACCGCCCTTATTGACCGTTACGACCAGGTGATCACCCTCTGATGTCGACTTTGCATGTGTTGTCCCATTCCCCGTTCGGCGACGATCGCTTGAACAGTTGCCTGCGTGTCATCGGCAGCGCGGATGCATTGCTGCTCTGCGGTGACGCGGCCTATGCGTTGCAACCGGGCACGGCGCCATTCGCCGCGCTGCAAGCCTGTGCGCGCAAACGCTACGTCCTGGCCGAAGATGCCCAGGCTCGCGCCATCGAGATTCCCGACTGGGCCGAAACCATCGACTACCCGGCCTTCGTCGCACTGTCGATCCATCACGACAAGGTCAACAGTTGGCTATGAATCGCATGACCGTAGGCGGCCGTACCATCGAACTCGACAAGGACGGCTTTCTTGTCGAACTGAGCGACTGGTCGACCGAGGTCGCCAGCGCCCTCGCCACCGCCGAAGATCTCGATTTGACGCCCGAACACTGGGAAGTCCTCGAACTGCTGCGCAGCTTCTACGAAGAATTCCAGCTGTCGCCGGCCACGCGACCGCTGATCAAGTACACCGCGATGAAGCTCGGTCCGGACAAAGGCAACAGCCTGCACCTGAACCGACTGTTCAAAGGCACCCCTGCCAAACTCGCCGCGAAACTGGCGGGCCTGCCCAAACCGACGAATTGCCTATGACCGACTATCCAGCGCTGACCCTCGACACACCCGCCGAACACCCGTTCGCGCAGTTCGTGCGCATCCTTGGCAAGGGCAAGCGCGGCGCCCGCGACCTGACCCGAGCCGAAGCGCGGGAAGCCATGGGCATGGTGCTCGACGACAAGGTCGAGGACACCCAGCTCGGCGCCTTTCTGATGCTGCTGCGGCACAAGGAAGAAAGCGCCGAGGAGATGGCCGGTTTCACCGAAGCCCTGCGCGAACGCTTGCAGGCGCCGGCGCTGCAGGTCGATCTCGACTGGCCGACCTACGCTGGCAAGAAACGCCATCTGCCGTGGTATCTGCTGGCGGCCAAGTGCCTGGCGCAGAACGGCGTGCGTATCTTCATGCACGGTGGCGGCGCACACACGGCCGGACGGCTTTACAGCGAGCAATTGCTCGGCGAGCTGAACATCCCGTTGTGCCGCAACTGGCAACAGGTCGGTACCGCGCTGGATAATGCTGGCCTGGCCTTTATGCCGCTGGTGGATTGGGCACCGCACTTGCAAAAAATGATCGACCTGCGCAATACCCTGGGCCTGCGCTCGCCGATCCACTCGCTGGCGCGGATTCTTAATCCGCTCGGCGCACGTTGCGGGCTGCAAAGCATTTTCCACCCCGGCTACCAGGCGGTGCATCGTGATGCCAGCGGTCTGCTCGGCGATACGGCGATTGTGGTCAAGGGTGATGGCGGCGAAATCGAAATCAACCCGGACGCCACCAGCCATCTCTACGGCACCCGCGGCGGTCAGAGCTGGGATGAAGAATGGCCGCAGTTGTCAGCGCAACGCCACGTCAAACCCGCATCGCTGGACATCGAACAGTTGAAAGCCGTGTGGCGCGGCGATGTCGTCGACAGCTACCCGCAAATGGCTTTGATTGCGACCATGGCCCTCGCCCTGCGCGGCCTCGGCCAGGGTCGTGAACAGGCCTTTGCAACCGCCGAGCAGTATTGGGCGGCACGCAACACATCGATCTAACCGATCATTAACGCCCGATCTTTGCGCTTTTTGTTCGAACTCATCGGAATAGACTCGGCTCCAACGATTATTGGTTTACGGAGTCTTGATCATGGGTTTACTCGTCGATGGCCACTGGCAGGACAAGTGGTATGAAAGCAGCAAGGACGGCGCGTTCCAGCGCGAACAGGCGCAACGCCGCAACTGGGTGACCGCTGACGGTCAGGCCGGGACGAGCGGCGAAGGCGGTTTTGCTGCCGAAGCGGGGCGCTATCACCTCTACGTGTCCCTCGCCTGCCCTTGGGCGCACCGCACGCTGATCCTGCGCAAACTCAAAGGTCTGGAAAGCCTGATCGACGTATCCGTGGTCAGTTGGTTGATGCTGGAAAACGGCTGGACCTTCGACAAGGCGCTGGGCTCGAGCGGCGACCGTCTCGACGGTTTCGACTTCATGCACGAGCGTTACACCGCTGACACGCCTGACTACACTGGCCGCGTCACGGTGCCGGTGCTGTGGGACAAAAAGCTCAAGCGCATCGTCAGCAATGAATCGGCGGAGATCATCCGCATGTTCAACAGCGCGTTCGATGGTCTCACCGGCAATGATCTGGATTTCTACCCGGCGCCGTTACGCAACGAGATAGACGCGCTGAACGAGAGGATCTATCCGGCGGTTAACAACGGTGTTTACCGTGCCGGCTTCGCCACCTCTCAACAGGCCTATGAACAAGCCTTCGATGAAGTGTTCGCCGAGCTGGATCATCTGGAACAACTGCTGGGCGCCAATCGTTACCTGAGCGGGGAATACCTGACTGAAGCCGATGTGCGCTTGTTCACCACGATGATTCGCTTCGACGCCGTGTATCACGGGCACTTCAAGTGCAACCTGCGGCGCATTGCCGACTATCCGAACTTGTCGAACTGGCTGCGCGAAATGTATCAGTGGCCAGGGATTGCCGAAACGGTAGATTTCCAGCACATCAAGCATCACTACTATGGTAGCCATAAGACCATCAACCCGACCGGGGTGGTGCCGAAGGGGCCGCACCAGGATTTCAGCGTGGCGCATGACCGGTCGCGGTTGATCGGGAGAGGGGTTTGGCGCCGGGGTTGAAATTCGAGCAGCTCTTGAGGGCGCCATCGCTGGCAAGCCAGCTCCCACAACGTCTTGTGTAATGCTGAAGATTGCAGCTTTGACACAATACCTGTGGGAGCTGGCTTGCCAGCGATTGGGGCGACGCGGTGTTTAGACCTGTGCCTGCGCCCCTTCAAACCACGCCAGTTTTTTACGCAACTGCACCACTTCCCCAACGATCACAAGCGTCGGCGCATGAACTTCATGCTCCGCCACCAGTCGCGGCAGGTCGGCCAGCGTGCCGGTAAACACTCGCTGATTGACCGTGGTGCCTTGCTGAATCAGGGCCGCCGGGGTGTCCGCTGAACGGCCATGCTTGATCAACTGCTCGCAGATGATCGGCAAGCCCACCAGGCCCATGTAGAACACCAGCGTCTGCGCCGGAGCCACAAAGTCGGCCCATGGCAGATCGGTTGAGCCGTCCTTCAAATGGCCGGTGACAAACCGCACGGATTGCGCATGATCGCGATGGGTCAACGGAATCCCGGCATACGCCGCGCAACCGCTGGCCGCCGTGATTCCCGGCACCACCTGGAACGGAATGCCGTGGGCCGCCAGTTCTTCGATCTCTTCGCCGCCACGACCGAAGATGAACGGATCACCGCCCTTCAACCGCACCACGCGTTTGCCGGCCTTGGCCAGGTCGACCAATTGCTGGTTGATCTGATCTTGCGGCACGGCGTGTTCGGAACGACGTTTGCCGACGTACACGCGCTCGGCGTCACGACGGCACAACTCCAGAATCGCCGGCGCCACCAGACGGTCGTACAGCACCACATCGGCTTGCTGCATCAAACGCAGCGCACGAAAGGTCAACAGATCCGGATCGCCCGGCCCGGCACCGACCAGATAAACCTCGCCGGTGGTGACCATGGGTTCGCCATCCACCTTGGCTTGCAGCAGGCGTTCGGCCTCGGCGCCCTGCCCGGCCAGTTGCCGATCGGCGATCGGCCCCTGAAACACATCTTCCCAGAAGCCACGGCGCTGCTGCACATCCGGAAACAGGGTTTTCACCTGGTTGCGAAAACGCGCGGCAAGTCCGGCCAGTTGACCGTAGGTCGAGGGAATCCAGGTTTCGATCTTGGCGCGAATCAGACGCGCCAGCACCGGCGCATCGCCGCCGCTGGACACTGCAATGATCAACGGCGAGCGGTCGACAATTGCCGGGAAGATCACGCTGCACAACTGCGGCGCATCGACCACGTTCACCGGCACGCAACGTCGATGCGCATCACTGGAAACCTGTGCGTTAAGCGTTTCATCGTCGGTGGCGGCGATAATCAGCGCGCAACCGTCCAGATCCGCCTCCACGTAACCGCGCAACAGGCACTCGCCAGCGGAGGCGACGACCAGTTCGCGCAGTTGCGTTTCGATTTCAGGTGCGACCACCCGCAGCAGCGCACCGGCATCGGCCAGCAGGCGGGATTTGCGCAAGGCAATCTCCCCCCCGCCGACAACCAACACACGACTGCCGCGCAGGTTGTGAAACAGCGGCAGATATTTCATTTAACCGATGACCTCAAGGCCGCCCATGTACGGCTTGAGCACGTCCGGGACGCGGATCGAACCGTCGGCCTGCTGATAGTTTTCCAGCACGGCAACCAGGGTACGGCCGACCGCCAGGCCGGACCCGTTCAAGGTGTGCACCAGTTCCGGCTTGCCGGTTTCCGGGTTGCGGAAGCGCGCCTGCATGCGGCGGGCCTGGAAGTCGCCGCAGTTGGAGCACGAGGAAATTTCACGGTACTTGTCCTGGCTCGGAATCCACACTTCCAGGTCGTAGGTCTTGACCGCGCTGAAGCCCATGTCACCCGTACACAGGGCCAGGGTGCGGTAAGGCAGACCGAGCAGTTGCAGGACTTTTTCGGCGTTGGCGGTCAGGCCTTCCAGCGCTTCCATCGATTGCGACGGCTCGACGATCTGAACCATTTCAACCTTGTCGAACTGGTGCTGGCGGATCATGCCGCGAGTGTCGCGACCCGACGCACCGGCTTCGCTGCGGAAGCACGGGGTGTGGGCGACGAACTTGATCGGCAGCAGTTTCGAATCGACGATTTCGCCGGCGACAATGTTGGTCAGCGACACTTCGGCAGTCGGAATCAGGTACAAATCGGCTTCGCCTTCGCGAGCTATCTTGAACAGGTCTTCTTCGAACTTCGGCAACTGGCCAGTGCCTTGCAGTGCCGGGGCTTGCACCAGATAAGGCGTGTAGGCCTCTTCATAGCCATGTTCGTTGACGTGCAGGTTGATCATGAACTGCGCCAGTGCACGGTGCAGACGGGCGATCGGGCCACGCAGCAGAGCAAAGCGGGCGCCGGACAGCTTGGCGGCAGTCTCGAAGTCCAGCCAGCCGAACTTCTCGCCCAGGGCGACGTGGTCTTTCACTTCGAAATCGAATTGAGTCGGGGTGCCCCAGCGGCGCACTTCGACGTTGTCGTCTTCGTCTTTGCCGACCGGCACCGACTCGTGCGGCAAGTTCGGAATACCGAGCAGGATCGAATCCAGTTCGGTCTGGATCGCGTCCAGCTCGACTTTACCGGCACTCAGTTCGCCCGCCATGCGCTCGACGTCCGCCATCAACGGCGCGATGTCTTCGCCGCGCTGCTTGGCCTGACCGATGGATTTGGAACGCGCGTTACGTTCAGCCTGCAGTGCTTCGGTGCGGGTCTGGACGGTCTTGCGCTGTTCTTCCAGCGCTTCGATGCGCGCGGTATCCAGGGCATAGCCACGGGAAGCCAGGCGGTCCGCTACGTCCTGAAGGTTGCTACGTAACAGTTTGGAATCGAGCATGTCGGTTTCTCGTTATCAAAGTTTGGTCAGGGACAGGCCAGCCCACGTCGCGAGCAGCCCGCCGAATACGCTGAGTGCCGCGTAGCCCAGGGCCAGCAACACCTGCCCGCTTTCGAGCAGGCGCACCGTATCCAGTGAAAAGGATGAAAAAGTCGTCAGCCCCCCGAGGAAGCCGACCATCAACCCGGCACGCACCTCGATCGGCACCTCCGGGCGTATCAAAAACAGGCCGTACAACACGCCAATCAGCAGACAGCCCACGATATTAACGGCCAGCGTCGCGGTATAGAAGTGCCGCGGCCAATTGGCGCTGACCCAATTGCCAGTGGCGAAGCGCAACAAGGTGCCGGCCACGCCGCCGACCGACACCGCAACGATCAATGGAAGCACTATTTTCTCCGCCGTCGAGGGCTTAAACGGTCGAGTTGGGCAAGGTGGTTGAGCTTCTCGCCGATCTTCAATTCCAGGCCACGCGGCACCGGCTGGTAGAACGGGATCGGCTCGAGTTCTTCCGGGAAATAATCTTCGCCGGCGGCGTAGGCATCCGGTTCGTCGTGGGCATAACGGTATTCGTCACCGTAACCCAATTGCTTCATCAGTTTGGTCGGCGCGTTGCGCAGATGCAGTGGCACTTCCAGCGAGCCGTGTTCAGCGGCGGCACGCAGGGCGGTTTTGAAGCCTATGTACACCGCGTTGCTTTTCGGCGCGCAAGCCAGGTAGGTGATGGCCTGCGCCACGGCCAATTCACCTTCCGGACTGCCGAGACGCTCCTGCACTTCCCACGCCGCCAGGCACAGACTCAGTGCGCGCGGGTCAGCGTTGCCGATGTCTTCGCTGGCCATGCGCACCACGCGCCGGGCCAGGTACAGTGGATCGCAACCGCCGTCGATCATCCGCGCAAACCAGTACAACGCACCGTCGGGATTGGAGCCGCGTACCGATTTGTGCAGCGCCGATATCTGGTCATAGAACGCTTCGCCGCCCTTGTCGAAACGCCGCCGGGTGTCGCCGAGCAGACTTTGCAGCAGCTCGGTGCCGATTTCGCTGTTGTCTTCGGCCAGGTCCGAGGCGTTTTCCAGCAGGTTGAGCAGGCGCCGGCCATCGCCATCGGCGGCTGACAGCAGCATCTGGAAGCCTTCGTCGTTGAGCGTCAGGTTGCGCTTGCCCAGGCCGCGCTCTTCAGTGAGCGCGCGGTGCACCAGTTTGCGCAACGCCGCTTCGTCGAGGCTTTTCAGCACGTAGACGCGCGCGCGCGACAGCAGCGCGTTGTTCAATTCGAACGAAGGGTTTTCGGTGGTGGCGCCGATGAAGATCAGCGTGCCGTCTTCAACATAGGGCAGAAACGCATCCTGCTGCGACTTGTTGAAGCGGTGCACCTCGTCGACGAACAGAATCGTGCGCTTGCCGTACTGGCCGGCCTGCTGTTTGGCGATTTCAACGGCCTGACGGATTTCCTTGACCCCGGCGAGCACTGCCGAGACCGTTTCGAAGTGTGCATCGGAAACTTCCGCGAGCAACCGCGCAAGGGTGGTCTTGCCCACACCCGGCGGCCCCCAGAAGATCATCGAATGCAGGGCACCCTGCTCCAGCGCCTCGCGCAGAGGCTTGCCGCGAGCGAGTACATGCTCCTGACCGACGTACTCATCCAGATTGGCCGCACGCAAACGCGCGGCCAGCGGCTGGGCTATCGGTGCACTGCGAAACAGATCCATCACGTAGCGTTGAAACCTCTGATGTTCCTGGCCCCATCGGAGACCTGTGGCGAGGGAGCTTGCTCCCGCTGGCGCGCGAAACGGCCCCGCTGTTATTAGAAAGCGGGCCTGCTGCGCAGTCCAGCGGGAGCAAGCTCCCTCGCCACAAATGCCCCGACAAGGACCCCGGATTTATTCCTGGATGACGTCGGCACCCTTGGGGATGTCGAACTTGAACTTCGATGCCGGTACCGCTTCGTTGGCTTTCACCCCAGTGAACAGGATATTGGTGCGTTGGCCAACGCTGTCAATCAGTTGCATGTCATTGAGCAGGCCGTTGCGGAACGACAGGCGCAGGTTGTCGAACAGGGTGTCCTTGGTCTTCGGCTTGAGGGTGAAATCGATCACGCCGCCCGCCTCTTTCGCGCTGATGTCAAAGCTCTGGCTGATCTTCGACACGTCGCCGGAGAGCAGCAATGCCGGGGTCTGGGTCAGGCGTTCGTCGAGCTTTTTGATGGTCGCCTGTTCCAGGTCCGGGTCCCACAGGGTGACTTTCTTGCCGTCGGAGACCATGGTCTGCTCGGCCGGGGCGTTGGTGTGCCAGTAAAACAGGCCCGGACGCTGCAGGGTCATGTTGCCAGTGGTTTCCTGCAATTGCGTGCCGCTGCCGTCGAGGGTCAGCTGCGAGAAGTTCGCGCTCAGGGTCTTGGATGTTTCCAGCAATTGGGTCAGACGGGCTACGTCTTTTTCATCGGCGTGAGCGGTGAGCGCGGTCAGCGCCAGTACTGGCAACAGCATGCGGATAAGACGCATGGGAGTCCTCTTGAATACTCGTGGGAGAGTGGCGAAACTTCATTGTCCCGCCGCTTGCTTGTCAAATCAGTCGCGCACCGGGCCTGGCGCCAGGACTTCGCGCGAACCGTTGGTGTTCATCGAGGTGACGACCCCGGCCATTTCCATGGCTTCGATCATCCGTGCGGCGCGGTTGTAGCCGATCTTCAGCTTGCGCTGGACAGCGGAAATCGAGGCGCGACGGCTTTCCAGCACGAACTGCACGGCCTCGTCATACAGCGCATCGGCTTCAGGATCATCGCCGTCGCCGCCACCGCTGCTGCCTTCAAAGCCGCTGCCCGCCTCTTCGACACCGTTGAGGATGTCGTCGTTGTATTCCGGCGCGCCGCGCAGTTTCCAGGCTTCAACCACACGATGTACTTCATCGTCGGAAACGAACGCACCGTGAACCCGGATCGGCAGGCTGGTGCCCGGCGGCATGTAGAGCATGTCACCGTGACCGAGCAACTGTTCGGCGCCGCCCTGGTCGATAATGGTCCGCGAGTCGATCTTGCTCGACACCTGGAACGCCATACGGGTCGGAATATTGGCCTTGATCAGACCGGTGATCACGTCCACCGACGGCCGCTGGGTCGCCAGAATCAAGTGAATACCGGCCGCACGGGCCTTCTGCGCAATACGGGCGATCAGCTCTTCAACCTTCTTGCCGACGATCATCATCATGTCGGCAAATTCATCGACCACCACAACAATGGTCGGCAGTTTCTGCAGCAGTGGCGCTTCGTCGTGAATGCTTTCGCGCTTGTACAACGGATCGCTCAATGGCTCGCCGGCATCCTGCGCTTCCTTGACCTTGGCGTTGAAGCCGGACAGGTTACGTACGCCCATCTTCGCCATCAATTTATAACGCCGTTCCATCTCGGCGACGCTCCAGCGCAGGGCGTTGGCGGCGTCCTTCATGTCGGTCACCACCGGGCACAGCAGGTGCGGAATGCCTTCATAAATCGACAGTTCGAGCATCTTCGGGTCGATCATGATCAGCTTGGCGTCTTCCGGGCCGGACTTGAACAGGATCGACAGGATCATCGCGTTCACGCCCACCGACTTACCGGAACCGGTCGTACCCGCCACCAGCAGGTGCGGCATCTTCGCCAGGTCGGTAATCACCGGTTTGCCGCCAATGTCGTGGCCTAGCGCCAGGGTGACCGGCGACTTGAAGTTGTCGTACTCGGGCGTCGACAGTACTTCGGAGAAGCGCACGATCTGCCGGTCTTCGTTAGGGATTTCAATACCCACGGTGGTCTTGCCCGGGATCACTTCAACGACCCGCACACTGGTCACTGCCAGCGAACGCGCAAGGTCTTTTGCCAGGTTGGCGATACGGCTGACCTTGACGCCGGCGGCAGGCTGAATTTCGTAACGGGTAATCACCGGGCCCGGGTGGATCGAATCCACGGTGACCTCGACGCCAAACTCCTTGAGCTTGATTTCGAGCAAATGGCCGACCGCAGCCAGGGATTCCGGCGAATAGTTGAGCTGTTTCTTTTCCGCAGGATCAAGGATCGAGATCGGCGGCAAGGTGCCTTCGACGGCGCTGTCGACAAACAACGGCGCCTGTTTCTCTTTCTGCACGCGCTTGCTTGGCTCGGGGGCTTTGGCCGGGGCCGGCGCAATGACCGGCGGGACCTGCTTCTCGCGATCGGACATATGCTTGCTCAGGGCTTGCTCACGCTCGATCAGGCGCTCCTTGACCTTGGCCTGCTCACGCTTGTCAGTGACAGTCGGCGCGACCACGTCGTGCACGCGGTCATCGACCTCACGCAATTGCGCGACCAATTGTTTGCGCTCGGTGCGCGCCGTCCACCAGCGGTTGAGCGCGCTCTGGAACAATTCGAACAGGTCGAGCGTGATCTTGCCGGTGATGTCCATCACCTTGAACCACGACAGATCGGTGAACACCGTCAGGCCGAACAGGAACAGCGCAATGAACAGCAACGTGCTGCCCTGAATATTCAGCGCATTCTTCGCCAGGTCGCCTAGGCTTTCGCCCAGCGCCCCACCAGCGCCAGCCGGCAAACCAGTCGCGGCATGGAAATGGATGTGGGCCAGCGCAGCCCCGGACAGCACCAGAAATACCAGGCCGATCAACCGCCAGGAGAACAGCCAGCCGCTCCACTGCCATGGCTCGTGGCGCTGACGGAAGATCTGATAGGCCTTGATCGCCAGCAAAAGCGGAAAGATGTAGGCGAAGTAACCCAGCACCATGAACAGGATGTCGGCGCTGTAGGAACCCGCAGGGCCGCCGAAATTCTGTACGTCGTCGATCTTGCTGTTATGACTCCAACCCGGATCGTCCTTGCCGTAGGTCAGCAAGGCCATCATCAGGAACAGACACAACGCGCCGATGGCGATCAATGCACCTTCCTTGAGCCGGTAGTGCAGTTGCTGACGCCAGAGCGGAACGACTGTTTTTGGTGCTTCGGTGGATTTCTTCAAAACGCTTCTTTTCCTGCGCCCGAGGCGCGTCCATCTATTGAATGACAAAAAACTGCCCAATCCAGGCAGGTAAAAAGTAAACGGGCACAACCGAGACTACTTTTAACACTGTGCGGCGGCTTTTATAAACACAGCGATAGGCGCGGCGCGCAGCAAATATCTGTAACAGCCCGGCATTGTACGGGTTTGTACGAGCGTTACCATGCTTGCAGCCCAGTGTTGAGCATAGCCAAGCGTACACAAACTGCGGTCCAATTTGATCATGCATTGTCTTTTGTGACAAAGGCTTATGAGGTGTATTTGATGAACGTAGCGAAGCCTGCGACCGCGTCCCGCTTGCCACGCTGAATCGGCACACACGCGATGATCGCTTACGACCGCAGCCGACACCTCAAGTTGCACCACGATGCAGGTGCAGGCAGGCTTGCATGCAGGACATCTCGGGCGATTCGCGGCACACTCGCTCCCGGGACCAAAACACCCCTGACCGCCCTCCCCTTCTGCAAAGCCTGGATGCCATGCTGACTTGGTTACAACGTAATTCACTGACTTTTCCACCACTGGAAAAGGCCATGCGCGACCCCAACGGCCTGCTCGCCGCGGGTGGCGACCTGTCCGCCGATCGGCTGATACAAGCTTATCGCCACGGCTGCTTTCCGTGGTTCTCAGAAGGCCAGCCGATTCTCTGGTGGTCGCCTAATCCGCGTACGGTGCTGTTTCCCGACGAACTGCACGTTTCGCGCAGTCTCGGCAAATTGCTGCGCAAGCAGCGTTACCAGGTGACCTTCGATCAAGATTTCGAGGCCGTAATCCGCGCCTGCGCCGCGCCACGGAATTACGCCGACGGCACCTGGATCACCCAGGCCATGCAGGACGCTTACGTTGAATTGCACCGACGCGGCTTTGCCCATTCGGTCGAGGTCCGCGATCAGGGCGAACTGGTCGGCGGCCTGTACGGCCTGGCGATGGGCCAGTTGTTTTTCGGTGAATCAATGTTCAGTCGCGCCGACAACGCCTCGAAATATGGCTTTGCCACGCTGGTGCAGCACTTGAAGGACTCCGGATTCGTGCTGATCGATTGCCAGATGCCAACCGATCATCTGCACAGTCTCGGCGCCCGGGCGATTCCGCGCCAGGAATTCGCCGACTATCTGGCCCGACACCTGGATCAACCCAATCGCGCGACCTGGGTTTGCTGAGCGACTTTCGCGCGCGTGGCTTACACTTAATTCACCAGCTTATCCCGAGGGTTGATCATGACCGAGTTGGCGCGGTTGAAGTTCTATGCCACTCAGCCTCACTCTTGCAGTTATCTGCCCGAGGAGCAGGCCACGACCCTGTTTCTCGATCCAAGTCAGCCCATGGATGTGCATGTCTACGCAGACCTGTCGGAGATGGGCTTTCGTCGCAGTGGCGACCATTTGTACCGGCCGCATTGCCAGAATTGCAATGCGTGCGTGCCTGCGCGCATTCCGGTCGCGCAGTTCAGCCCTAATCGTCAGCAGAAGCGTATTTTCAAACGCAACGCCGATTTGCAGGTACGTCCGGCCAAGCCTCAGTTCAGCGAAGAATATTTCGACCTGTACCAGCGTTATATCGAACAACGCCACGCCGACGGCGATATGTACCCGCCGAGCCGCGATCAGTTCTCGACTTTTCTGGTGCGCGACCTGCCCTTCTCGCGCTTCTATGAGTTCCGACTCGACGGACGGCTACTCGCGGTGGCGGTGACCGATTTGCTGCCGAACGGTTTGTCGGCGGTGTATACCTTTTACGAACCCGAGGAAGAACGTCGCAGCCTTGGCCGTTTCGCCATCCTCTGGCAGATCGGCGAGAGCCAGCGCCTTGGCCTCGAAGCGGTCTACCTCGGTTACTGGATCAAGAATTGCAAAAAGATGAATTACAAGACGCAATATCGGCCCATCGAACTGCTGATTAATCAGCGCTGGGTCGTCCTCAACTAATCCCACCGCCTAAACCCCTTGGCGTAAACCCCATTTTTCGGGCACAATGCACGCCGCTTTTGCCTGGCGCAGTTGCACCGGGCCATTCATTGGATACCGAGGGCTTTACTGCATGTCGAAAGAAGACAGCTTCGAAATGGAAGGCACTGTCGTCGACACCCTGCCCAACACCATGTTTCGTGTGGAGTTGGAAAATGGGCACGTCGTAACCGCGCATATTTCCGGCAAGATGCGCAAGAACTACATTCGTATTCTTACCGGTGACAAAGTGCGCGTCGAGCTGACGCCCTATGATTTGAGCAAAGGGCGGATCACTTACCGCGCTCGTTAATCAAGTCAATACAGAACGCCCGGGTTATGCCGGGCGTTTTTGTATGTGCGGTTTTTGGTTTTTTGGTTTTTTGGTTTTGTGAGCATATCCGTTGCTGCGGGTGTGGCCGCTGGCGGTTTCGCTCTTACAGCGAGTCCCTTTTTCAAACGCCAAAAAGGAACCAAAAGGCTTTGCCCCCGGCGTACGGCCCGCTCGCTGGGGCTCGGGGTTCCTTCGTTACGGGATCGATCCGGGCGCAGCGTCTCCGGTTTGCTTCGCTGCACCTCCTCTCGCTGTGTACGACTGCGTCGTACGGTCGCTGCGCTCCCACGCCCGGATCAATCCCGTAACGAAGCCTGCCGATGGGGCATAAGATCAAAAGCCAGAGCCAGAGCCAGAGCCAGAGCCAGATCAAAAGATCGCAGCCTGCGGCAGCTCCTACGGTTGGATCGTTTGTATCCGGTAGAAATATGTTGGCCGGAAGGCCGCCATCGCGAGCAGGCTCACTCCTACAGTTGGAATAGGTACAACCTCAAGAAACAGGTCGGCTGTCAGGCCGCCTTCGCGAGCAGGCTCGCTCCCACAGAAAAGCAAAGCAGCGCAGCTGCCCGCGGCAAAGCCGCCCCACTCAACAATGAGCGTTAGCTCGAGTACCGCTCTTGATCTTGATCCACGGGCGACTTCGGAAGGCTGAGTGGAGGGATTGATCGGGGCGTGGGAGCGCAGCGACCGTTTGGCGCAGCCAAACACAGCGAGAGGAGGTGCAGCGAAGCAAACCGGAGACGCTGCGCCCGGATCAATACCGCAGCGAAGGAACCCGAGCCTGCGAGGGCCGAACGCAGGAGCAAAGCCTTTTTGGTTACTTTTTCGGCGTCTGGAAAAAGTGACCCGCCGTAAGGGCGGAACCCTAAGCAGCCATCACCGCAGCAACGGATATTCACCCCCCCCCAAAAAAACGACAAATAACAAAAAGGCGCCCGAAGGCGCCCTCGTGATCCAAGGCCGTCAGGCCATTTCCGCGGTAGTTTCGAAGTCGAACGTCAGTTCCCCGTCCTTGATGTCGATGTGCACCACACCGCCATGCTCGGCCAGCTCACCAAACAGAATCTCCTCTGCCAGCGGACGCTTGATCTTGTCCTGAATCAAACGCGCCATCGGCCGTGCGCCCATTGCCGAGTCGTAACCACCCGCCGCGAGCCAACTGCGCGCCGCATCGGTCACTTCCAGCAACACGCGCTTGTCTTCCAGCTGCGCCTGAAGCTCGGTAAGGAACTTGTCCACCACACTTTTGATGACCTCATGGCTGAGGCGACCAAACTGGATAATGGTGTCCAGACGGTTACGGAATTCCGGCGTGAAGCTCTTCTTGATCACCTCCATCGCATCGGACGAGTGGTCCTGATGGGTGAAACCGATCGAAGCCCGCGCGGCCGTTTCGGCACCGGCGTTGGTGGTCATGATCACGATCACGTTGCGGAAGTCCGCTTTGCGCCCGTTGTTATCGGTCAGCGTACCGTGGTCCATGACCTGCAGCAGCAGGTTGAAGACTTCCGGATGCGCCTTCTCGATTTCGTCGAGCAGCAATACGCAATGTGGCTGCTTGGTGATCGCTTCGGTCAACAGACCGCCCTGATCAAAGCCGACATAACCCGGAGGCGCGCCGATCAAACGCGATACGGTGTGACGCTCCATGTATTCGGACATGTCGAAACGCACCAGCTCGATGCCCAGTGCCTTGGCCAGTTGGCGCGCGGCCTCGGTCTTGCCGACACCGGTAGGCCCTGCGAACAGGAACGAACCGACCGGCTTGTCGGGCGACTTGAGCCCGGCACGGGACAATTTGATCGCGGTCGACAGCGAATCGATCGCCGCGTCCTGGCCAAACACCGTGAGCTTCAGATCGCGCTCCAGATTACGCAGCAGCTCCTTGTCGGAACTGGTGACGTGTTTCGGTGGAATCCGCGCGATTTTCGCCACGATGTCTTCGACCTGCGGCACTTCGATACGCTTGACGCGCATCTCGACCGGTTGCAGACGCTGGTAGGCGCCCGCCTCGTCGATCACATCGATAGCCTTGTCCGGCATGTGCCGGTCGTTGATGTAGCGCGACGCCAGCTCGGCGGCGGCACGCAACGACTCATCGCTATATTCGATGTTGTGGTGCTGCTCGAAACGCCCTTTCAGGCCACGCAGGATACCGATGGTGTCTTCCACCGACGGCTCGACGACATCAACCTTCTGGAAACGGCGGGCCAAGGCACGATCCTTCTCGAAGATGCCGCGAAACTCCTGGAAGGTGGTCGAGCCGATGCAACGAATGTCGCCAGACGACAGCAGCGGCTTGAGCAGGTTGGATGCATCCATCACGCCACCGGACGCAGCGCCCGCACCAATAATGGTGTGGATTTCGTCGATGAACAGGATCGCCTGCGGACGTTTTTTCAGTTCATTGAGCAGCGCCTTGAAGCGCTTCTCGAAATCGCCGCGATATTTGGTGCCCGCGAGCAGAGCGCCAAGATCGAGCGAGTAGACAACCGCATTGGCCAGCAGATCCGGCACCTGATTGTCGACAATGCGCTTGGCCAGGCCTTCGGCAATCGCGGTTTTACCCACGCCTGCCTCGCCGACCAGCAGCGGGTTGTTTTTGCGCCGACGCGCAAGGATCTGCGCGACACGCTCGACTTCCGACTCGCGCCCGACCAGCGGATCAATCCGCCCCTGACGAGCAAGTTCGTTGAGGTTGCTGGCATAAGCATCCAGAGGATTGCCTGAAGAAGAAGACTCACCGCCCTCGTCGTCCTGCATATCTTGTTCACCTTCAGAGTGATCGCCATGCCCCGGCACTTTGGAAATGCCATGAGCGATGTAGTTGACGACATCAATGCGCGCAACGCTCTGCTGTTTCAGCAGAAACACTGCCTGACTCTCTTGCTCACTGAAGATTGCAACCAGCACGTTGGCGCCGGTGACTTCGCGTTTGCCCGAGCTCTGTACGTGGAAAACAGCACGCTGCAGGACACGCTGGAAGCCCAGGGTTGGCTGGGTTTCACGGTCCTCGTCATGAACGGGGATCAATGGCGTGGTGGAGTCGATGAACTCCTGCAGGTCGTGCTTGAGTTTGTCGAGGTTTGCGCCGCAGGCACGCAAAACGGTGGCGGCAGCCTCATTATCCAATAGGGCCAGCAGCAGGTGTTCGACGGTCATGAATTCATGACGTTTCGAACGAGCCTCCTTGAAGGCTAGATTGAGGGTGACTTCGAGCTCGCGGTTTAACATAGCTTCACCTCATACCCAAGTGGTCGGCGATTAACCGTCCTTCTCGATTTCACAGAGTAGCGGATGCTGGCTTTCCCTGGCGTACTGGTTGACCTGCATGGCCTTTGTCTCGGCGATGTCGCGGGTAAACACTCCACATACTGCCCGCCCTTCTGTATGGACGGCCAGCATGACCTTGGTCGCCAGCTCGCGATTCAGGTTAAAAAACACCTCGAGCACTTCGACGACGAAATCCATCGGTGTGTAGTCATCATTGAACAAAACCACCTTGTACATCGGCGGCGCCTGTAACGCAGGCTTTGCTTCCTGAACAGCAACGCCTGCCGAATCGTCGTCGTGCTCCTGTGGAAGATCCTTTTGGAGAAGCGGGCGATCCTGATTGAATGTTAGTCGAATCTGGCTGATTGCATGCATGGAAAGAAAGGTTCGTCAGTTGTGCAAATACAGTGGTGGGGGCGATTGCTCACGTTTTCAACTCCGACTGCCCGGTCACCTTGACTATCGGGAAAACGGTGTTACAACCAATAGAGCCCACAGTGGGTAAAAAAGATCCGCGGAGTCAATTCTTTTAACGAATTCGATTGCGGATGTCCTGGATGATACTCCAGCGATGGAGACTGTTGCAGAGGGATTTGAGCATGGCTGTCGGCAAGGTGAAATGGTTCAACAATGCCAAGGGGTTCGGCTTCATCAACACCAATGGCCGTGAAGGTCGCGACGAGGATGGCAAGGACATCGATTTCTTTGCCCACTTCTCGGCGATCGAAATGGACGGGTACAAAACCCTGAAAGCGGGCCAGGAAGTGAACTTCGACATCGTGCAGGGTCCGAAGGGACTGCATGCCGTAGGCATCAAGCCCGTGATCATCAAACCAACCACGGCTTCTGAAAGTGCCGCTGTTGGCGCAGCGGCTGCTGCCGCTGCCGCAACTGCCAAAGCGATGAGCTGACTGATTCCTGCCTGAATACGCCGAGCAAAAAAACCGCCTGACTCAACCCATCGAGTCAGGCGGTTTTTGTGTGCCTGCGACTTTACATATGTGAGATCAACGCATCCCCGAACCCCGACGACGAAACCAGCTTGGCTCCCTCCATCAAACGCTCGAAATCATAAGTAACAGTCTTCGCCCCAATCGCACCGTTGGTGCCCTTGATGATCAGGTCTGCCGCTTCAGTCCAGCCCATGTGACGCAGCATCATCTCGGCCGAGAGGATCAGCGAGCCCGGGTTGACCTGGTCCTTGCCGGCGTACTTCGGCGCCGTACCGTGAGTCGCCTCGAACATTGCCACGGTGTCGGAAAGGTTGGCGCCCGGCGCGATACCGATACCGCCCACTTCCGCTGCCAGCGCGTCGGACAGATAGTCACCGTTCAGGTTAAGCGTAGCGATGACGTCGTATTCGGCCGGGCGCAGCAGGATCTGCTGGAGCATGGCGTCGGCGATAGCGTCCTTGACCACAACGTTCTTGCCGGTTTTCGGGTTCTTGAACTGCATCCACGGACCGCCGTCGAGCAGCGTTGCGCCGAATTCTTCGGCCGCCACTTCGTAGGCCCATTCCTTGAAGGCACCTTCGGTGAACTTCATGATGTTGCCTTTGTGCACGATGGTCAGCGAATCGCGGTCGTTATCGACCACGTATTGCAGGGCCTTGCGCGCCAGACGCTTGGTGCCTTCGCGGGAAACCGGCTTGACGCCAATGCCGCAGTTTTCGTCGAAACGGATCTTGGTGACACCCATTTCTTCTTTAAGGAATTTGATGACCTTGGTGGCTTCCGGCGAACCGGCCTTCCACTCGATACCGGCGTAAATGTCTTCGGAGTTTTCGCGGAAGATGGTCATGTCGACATCGCCAGGCTTTTTCACCGGGCTTGGCACGCCTTCGAACCAGCGCACCGGGCGCAGGCAGACGTACAAGTCGAGTTGCTGACGCAGGGCGACGTTCAGCGAGCGGATGCCGCCGCCAACCGGGGTGGTCAACGGGCCTTTGATGGACACCACGTAATCCTTGACCGCATCGAGAGTTTCCTGCGGCAGCCAGGTGTCCTGATCGTAAACCTGGGTGGCCTTTTCCCCGGCGTAGACTTCCATCCAGGAAATCTTGCGCTTGCCGCCGTAGGCCTTTTCAACAGCAGCATCGACAACCTTGATCATCACCGGACTGATGTCGACACCAATACCGTCACCTTCGATGAAGGGGATGATCGGGTTATCAGGAACATTGAGAGAATGGTCTGCATTGACGGTGATTTTGTCGCCGACGGCTGGAACCTGAATCTTCTTGTAACCCATGCTGAACTCCATTGTTTGGATTGAACATCTGGCTTGCTTCGAGCGTAACCCAGTTAAATCAACACGCAAACCCCATGTTCCGCCACCGCGCACTTCTCGTTTCGTACAAGCCTGAAAGCAAAGGGAAAAGCGCCAAACTCCAGCATTCGTAACGAGTCTTTGCCCAACCCCGCCCTGCGACCTTTAGACCAATGGACGAGAATCGTTGCATATGAACCATCGGCAGATTGCCAGCTACCTATGTATAATGCCGCCCGCTGACCACAGGGTCACGACGGCTGGCCTCTCTAGCACGAGACTTTCCGCCTGATTGGTCGGGTTGTTACCGCAGCCTGACTGCTTGACGCTCTACTGATGCACCCAACATCACCGCGAAGAATCTCGACATTCGGTTCATGGATGACTTTGAACGAACGCGCTTACCCGGCGCCCCTCGAGTTTCTGCGCACGCTTTAGCAAAGAAGAGAGAGTTAATCCGAATATGCCCACCCGCTCGAAGATCATCTATACCTTCACCGACGAAGCCCCAGCCCTCGCCACCTATTCCCTGCTGCCGATCATCGAGGCTTATACCGCCTCGGCCGATATCGCCGTGGAAACCCGCGATATCTCTCTTGCAGCGCGCATCCTGGCCAGCTTCCCCGAGCAACTGGGCGACAAAGCCGTAGCCGACCACCTCGCCGAACTGGGCGACCTGGCCGTTACGCCTGAAGCCAACATCATCAAGCTGCCGAACATCAGCGCTTCGGTGCCACAGCTGCAAGCCGCGATCAAAGAGCTGCAGGCGCAGGGTTACAACCTGCCGGACTACCCGGAAACCGTGACCAGCGACGCCGACAAAGACGCCAAGGCGCGTTACGACAAGGTCAAGGGCAGCGCCGTGAACCCGGTTCTGCGCGAAGGCAACTCCGACCGCCGCGCTCCGCTGTCGGTGAAGAACTACGCGCGCAAGCACCCGCATAAAATGGGCGCTTGGGCCAAAGACTCCAAGTCTCACGTTGCTCACATGAGCACCGGCGATTTCTACGGCAGCGAAAAAGCTGCCCTGATCGACGCCGCTGACGCCGTGAAGATCGAACTGATCGCCAAAGACGGCACCGCTACCGTCTTGAAAGAAAAAACCACCGTCCAGGCTGGCGAGATCCTCGACTGCGCCGTGATGAGCAAAAACGCCCTGCGCGCGTTCATCGCTGCGGAAATCGAAAGCGCCAAGGCCCAGGGCGTGCTGCTCTCGGTTCACCTGAAAGCGACCATGATGAAGGTCTCCGACCCGATCATGTTCGGCCAGATCGTTGCCGAGTTCTACAAAGACGCCCTGACCAAGCACGCTGACGTGCTGGCTCAGATCGGCTTCAACCTGAACAATGGCATCGGCGATCTGTACGCCCGCATCAAGGCCCTGCCTGGCGATCAGCAAGCGCAGATCGAAGCGGACATCGCCGCGGTCTACGCCGTGCGTCCGTCGCTGGCGATGGTCAACTCCGACAAAGGCATCACCAACCTGCACGTGCCGAGCGACGTCATCGTCGACGCCTCGATGCCGGCGATGATCCGTGACTCCGGCAAAATGTGGGGCACTGACGGCCAGTTGCACGACACCAAGGCCGTGATCCCGGATCGTTGCTACGCCACCATCTACCAGGCCGTGATCGAAGACTGCAAAGCCAATGGCGCCTTCGACCCGACCACCATGGGCAGCGTGCCAAACGTTGGCCTGATGGCGAAGAAAGCCGAAGAGTACGGCTCGCACGACAAGACCTTCCAGATCAAGGCTGACGGCGTGGTTCGCGTGACCGACAGCAAAGGCACCCTGCTGATGGAGCAGGCAGTTGAAGCCGGCGACATCTTCCGCATGTGCCAGACCAAAGACGCGCCGATCCAGGACTGGGTCAAACTGGCCGTCAACCGCGCTCGCGCAAGCAGCACGCCGGCCATCTTCTGGCTGGACCCGATGCGCGCTCACGATGGCGTGGTGATCGAGAAGGTTCAGGCTTACTTGAAGGATCACGACACTGCCGGTCTGGATATCCAGATCATGGCGCCGGTCGACGCGATGAAGTACACCCTGCAGCGCACCCGCGAAGGCAAGGACACCATTTCGGTGACCGGTAACGTGCTGCGCGACTACCTGACCGACCTGTTCCCGATCATGGAACTGGGCACCAGCGCCAAGATGCTGTCGATCGTGCCGCTGATGAACGGCGGTGGCCTGTTCGAAACCGGCGCCGGCGGTTCGGCTCCGAAGCACGTGCAACAACTGGTTGAAGAGAACTTCCTGCGCTGGGATTCGCTGGGTGAGTTCCTCGCCCTGGCCGCTTCTCTCGAGCATCTGGGTGTGAACTACAACAACCCGAAAGCACTGGTGCTGTCGAAAACCCTGGACCAGGCCACCGGCCAGTTCCTCGACAACAACAAGTCGCCATCGCGCAAAGTCGGCAACATCGACAACCGCGGCAGCCACTTCTACCTGGCAATGTACTGGGCTCAGGCCCTGGCGGCCCAGACTGAAGACGCTGCACTGCAAGCGCAGTTCGCGACACTGGCCAAGACGCTGACCGAGAACGAGGCAACCATCGTTGCCGAGCTCAATGCCGTTCAGGGCAAGCCAGTCGACATCGGCGGTTACTACCACGCCGACGCCGAGCTGATCAGCAAGGCCATGCGCCCAAGCGCAACCTTCAACGCGGCGATTGCTGCGCTGGTTTAAGGTTGTAGCGCTGTAAACAGACCCCGGCCGAGTGCCGGGGTTTGTGTTTCTGCTGACAACACAACCCCCTTGTAGGAGTGAGCCTGCTCGCGATAGCGGTATACCATTCACCATTAATGGCGACTGATGCACCGCTATCGCGAGCAGGCTCACTCCTACAAGGGATTGGGTTTCAACCAATAGATTGAGGAGGTTTTATGGAATGGCTCCCCCACATCACCGTCGCCACCGTCATCGAGGACAACGGCCGCTTCCTGATGGTCGAAGAGCACAAGGCCGGGCGCAACGTGCTCAATCAGCCGGCCGGGCATCTCGATCCGGATGAAACACTGATCGACGCCGCCATCCGCGAAACCCTCGAAGAAACCGGCTGGGACGTCGAACCCACCGGGGTGATCGGCATCTACCTGTACACCGCACCGAGCAACGGTGTGACTTATCAGCGTGTATGTTTCAGCGCCAAAGCCGTGCAACACCACCCGGATTACCAACTCGACGACGGCATCCTCGGCGCCAAGTGGCTGACCCGCGACGAATTAATTGCCCAGCGCGACAACTGGCGCAGCGAGCTGATCATCCGTTGCATCGACGATTACCTGGCCGGTCATCACTTCAGCATCGAACTGATCCGCCCTTCTCTTTAGCCTTGCGGCCGCGAGCCTGATAGAATCGCGCCCTTTTCCAAGACACTCATTGAATCCCTATGCGTGATCCAGCCCCTTCTGACACATCCAAGCAGCGCGTCATTGTCGGCATGTCCGGCGGCGTGGACTCTTCCGTTTCCGCACTTCTGCTGATCGAGCAGGGCTATGAAGTGGAAGGCCTGTTCATGAAGAACTGGGAAGAAGACGACGGAACGGAATACTGCACCGCCATGGACGATCTGGCGGATGCGCAGGCCGTGTGCGACAAAATCGGCATCAAGCTGCACACCGCCAACTTTGCCGCCGAGTACTGGGACAACGTGTTCGAGCATTTCCTCGCCGAATACAAGGCCGGACGCACACCGAACCCGGACATCCTCTGTAACCGCGAGATCAAGTTCAAGGCGTTCCTCGACTACGCCATGATGCTCGGCGCCGACCTGATTGCCACCGGCCACTACGTTCGCCGCCGCGACATCGACGGTCGCACCGAACTGCTCAAGGGCCTGGACCCGAACAAGGATCAGAGCTACTTCCTGCACGCCGTCGGTGGCGAACAGATCGCCAAGACGCTGTTCCCGGTCGGCGAACTGGAAAAGCAGCAAGTACGCGAAATTGCCGAGAAATACGAGCTGGCGACCGCGAAGAAGAAGGACTCCACCGGGATCTGCTTTATCGGCGAGCGGCGCTTCAGCGATTTCCTCAAGCAATACCTGCCAGCCCAGCCAGGCGAGATCAAGACCACCGAAGGCGAAGTCATCGGCCGTCACCACGGCTTGATGTACCACACCATCGGCCAGCGCCAGGGCCTCGGCATCGGCGGCCTGAAAGACGCCGGTGATGAGCCGTGGTACGTGCTGCGCAAGGATCTGGACACCAACGAGCTGATCGTCGGCCAGGGCAACAACCATCCGTGGCTGTTTTCCAGCGCCCTGCTCGCCTCGGAAATCTATTGGGTCAACCCGATCGACCTGAGCCAGCCGCTGCGCCTGACCGCCAAAGTGCGTTATCGCCAGAGCGATCAGGCCTGCACCCTGGAAAAAACCGCCAACGGCTACCGCGCCGTGTTCGACGAACCGCAACGCGCGGTGACGCCGGGTCAATCGGTGGTGTTCTATGACGGGGAAATCTGCCTCGGCGGCGGCGTGATTGAAGTCGCCGAACCGTGGAGCGGCCAGGCATGAGCCCGACTCAGGAGCAACTGACGGCGCTGGGCGGTGTGTTTCTCGCCGCTGTGCTGGTCGACCGCATCGCCAAGACCGGACAGACCCACGAAGCCGGCCTGAGCTGCATGCTCGGCAGCCTGCTGGTGCGCGATCCGAAAGATACACTGGATGTGTACGGCGGCGATGACCTCAATCTGCGCGAAGGCTACCGCGCGCTGATCGGCGCCCTTGAACGTGATCCAAGCACCTTGCAGCGCGAGCCGCTGCGCTACGCCCTGTCGATGCTCGGTCTGGAGCGGCAGTTGGCCAAGCGCGGCGACATGCTGGAAGTGATCGGCAAGCGTCTGCCGCAAATCCAGTCGCAGGTCGAGCACTTTGGCCCGGCCCACGAAAACGTGATCGCCGCGTGTGGCGCGCTGTATCAGGACACCCTGAGTACGCTACGCCAACGCATTCAAGTGCACGGCGACATGCGCAATCTGCAGCAGCCAAGCAACGCCTCGAAAATCCGCGCCCTGCTCCTTGCCGGTATTCGCTCGGCGCGCCTGTGGCGCCAGCTCGGCGGCCATCGCTGGCAGTTGGTGATCAGCCGCCGCAAGCTGCTCAAAGAGCTGTATCCGTTGATGCGCAGCGAGTAAACGCCGCGCCATAAAAGCTTTGTAGTCTGTAACGCGTAATACGCCGGTCAGTTGGCAGCGGATCGGCGGATTTTTTCATGTATGATACGCGCCCCATTTCGTTGCCCGACTGTCCGAGAACACCCCATGCAGCTCTCTTCGCTCACTGCGGTTTCCCCTGTAGACGGCCGCTACGCCGGCAAAACCCAGGCCCTGCGCCCGATTTTCAGCGAGTACGGTCTGATCCGTGCCCGCGTCCTGGTTGAAGTGCGCTGGCTCCAGCGCCTGGCCGCCCACGCCGGTATCCCTGAAGTACCGGCCTTCTCCGCCGAAGCCAACGCCGTTCTCAATGAACTGGCGGAAAACTTCTCGCTGGAGCACGCCGAGCGCGTCAAAGAGATCGAGCGCACCACCAACCACGACGTCAAGGCGATCGAATACCTGCTCAAGGAGCAGGCGGCCAAGCTGCCGGAGCTGGCCAAGGTCAGCGAGTTCATCCACTTTGCCTGCACCAGCGAAGACATCAACAACCTGTCCCACGCCCTGATGCTGCGCGAAGGCCGTGACGAGGTGATGCTGCCGCTGATGCGCCAGACCGCCAACGCCATCCGCGAGCTGGCCATCCGTTTCGCCGACGTGCCGATGCTGTCGCGCACCCACGGTCAGCCGGCTTCGCCGACCACTTTGGGTAAAGAACTGGCGAACGTGGTTTACCGCCTCGAGCGTCAGATCGCTCAGGTCGCTGCCGTTCCGCTGCTGGGCAAGATCAACGGCGCCGTCGGCAACTACAACGCGCACCTGTCGGCCTACCCACAGATCGACTGGGAAGCCAACGCCCGCGCCTTCATCGAAGACGAGCTGGGCCTGGGCTTCAACCCGTACACCACGCAGATCGAACCGCACGACTACATTGCCGAACTGTTCGACGCCATTGCGCGCTTCAACACCATCCTGATCGACTTCGACCGTGACATCTGGGGCTACATCTCCCTGGGCTATTTCAAGCAGCGCACCATCGCCGGCGAAATCGGTTCGTCGACCATGCCGCACAAGGTCAACCCGATCGACTTCGAAAACTCCGAAGGCAACCTGGGCATCGCCAACGCGCTGTTCCAGCACCTGGCGAGCAAACTGCCGATCTCCCGCTGGCAGCGCGACCTGACCGACTCCACCGTATTGCGTAACCTCGGTGTCGGCTTCGCCCACAGCGTGATCGCCTACGAAGCCAGCCTCAAAGGCATCAGCAAACTCGAGCTGAACGAGCAGAAGATTGCCGCTGACCTGGATGCTTGCTGGGAAGTATTGGCCGAGCCGATCCAGACCGTGATGCGCCGCTACAACATCGAAAACCCGTACGAAAAACTGAAAGAACTGACCCGCGGCAAGGGCATCAGCCCTGAAGCGCTGCAGACTTTCATCGATGGCCTGGACATGCCTGCCGAGGCGAAAGCCGAGCTCAAGCAACTGACCCCGGCCAACTACATCGGCAACGCTGTGGCACAAGCCAAACGCATCTGATCGACCGTTTGCCCCGTTTAAGACGCCCGGCCGCGCCGGGCGTTTTTATTCCCGTCTGAAAAGTGCTTTTTTTCAATAGGTTACATATGAATTCCGATATTCCTCTTCAACTTCTGGGCGGCCTTACAGCACGCGAATTCTTGCGCGACTACTGGCAGAAAAAACCGCTGCTGATTCGTCAGGCGATTCCTGACTTCGAAAGCCCGATCGACGCCGACGAACTGGCCGGCCTGGCCCTGGAAGAAGAAGTAGAATCGCGTCTGGTCATCGAGCACGGCGAGCGCCCTTGGGAACTGCGTCGCGGCCCGTTCGCCGAGGACGAGTTCAGCAAGCTGCCGGAAAAAGAGTGGACGCTGCTGGTACAAGCGGTCGACCAGTTCGTGCCAGAAGTCAGCGAACTGCTGGAAAACTTCCGCTTCCTGCCGAGCTGGCGCGTCGACGACGTGATGATCAGCTTCGCCGCCCCAGGTGGCAGCGTCGGTCCGCACTTCGACAACTACGACGTGTTCCTGCTTCAGGGCCACGGCAAGCGCAACTGGAAAATCGGCCAGATGTGCGATTCCGAGAGCGCGCTGTTGCAGCACGCCGATCTGCGCATCCTCGCCGAATTTGAACAGACCGAAGAATGGGTGCTGGAGCCAGGTGACATGCTCTACCTTCCACCGCGTCTGGCCCATTGCGGCGTCGCGGTCGACAACTGCATGACCTACTCAGTGGGCTTCCGCGCCCCGAGCGCCGCTGAAGTGCTGACCCATTTCACCGACTTCCTCAGCCAGTTCCTGACCGACGAAGAGCGCTACACCGATGCCGACGCACAGCCAGCGGCCGACCCGCATCAGATCCAACATGACGCGCTGGATCGCCTGAAAAGCCTGCTCGCCGAACACATGAGCGACGAGCGCCTGCTGCTGACCTGGTTCGGCCAGTACATGACCGAGCCGCGCTATCCGGAACTGGTGGTCGGCCCGGAAGACGTCGAAGAAGAAGATTTCCTCGCCGCCCTCCAGGACGGCGCCGTCCTGATTCGCAACCCGAGCGCGCGTCTGGCCTGGTCCGAAGTCGATGACGATTTACTCCTGTTCGCCAGTGGCCAGAGCCGTTACCTGCCGGGCAAGCTGCGCGAACTGCTGAAGCTGATCTGCGCCGCCGACGCCCTGCACACCGATAACCTCGGCGAATGGCTGAACGACGAAGACGGTCGCGGCCTGCTGTGCGAACTGGTCAAGCAAGGCAGCCTGGGGTTCGCCGATGAATAAAATTCGCGTTCGTGTCGCAGACTGGCAGAAGGATATCGCCGAGATCCGGCGCATTCGTGAAGCGGTGTTCATCGCCGAGCAATCGGTGCCGCCCGAGCTTGAGTGGGACGCGGACGACGCGACCGCCGTGCATTTTCTTGCCTTTGAAGGCGACTTTCCGATTGGCACCGCGCGCCTGCTGCCCGATGGGCACATCGGCCGGGTCTCGGTGCTGAAAGACTGGCGCGGGATGAAGGTCGGTGACGCGCTGATGCAAGCGGTGATCGCCGAAGCCGAAGCGCGCGGCCTGAAGCAACAGATGCTCAGCGCGCAGGTACAGGCCACGGCGTTCTATGAGCGTTTGGGTTTCAGCCTGGTCAGCGAGGAGTTTCTCGAGGCCGGGATTCCGCATGTCGATATGGTTCGGCATTCGGCCTGATACCGAGGCGCGGCCTTCGCGAGCAGGCTCGCTCCCACACTGGATCTCTGTCTGACACAAAATCTGTATCCACTGGAGCACTACTGTGGGAGCGAGCCTGCTCGCGAAGAGGTCCTCGCCTGATCATCAAAGAGCCTGAAATGTCTGCGAATCCCTGTGGCGAGGGAGCTTGCTCCCGCTGGGGCGCGAAGCGGCCCTGGACATTTGGGCCTGCTGCGCAGTCCAGCGGGAGCAAGCTCCCTCGCCACAACGTCATTTCCTGACGCTTCGGCATCGAACGTTGCCGGGCCGCCCTGAGCGTTTGGGTTTCAGCCTGGTCAGCGAGGAGTTTCTCGAGGCCGGGATTCCGCATGTCGATATGGTTCGGCATTCGGCCTGATACCGAGGCGCGGCCTTCGCGAGCAGGCTCGCTCCCACACTGGATCTCTGTCTGACACAAAATCTGTATCCACTGGAGCACTACTGTGGGAGCGAGCCTGCTCGCGAAGAGGTCCTCGCCTGATCATCAAAGAGCCTGAAATGTCTGCGAATCCCTGTGGCGAGGGAGCTTGCTCCCGCTGGGGCGCGAAGCGGCCCTGGACATTTGGGCCTGCTGCGCAGTCCAGCGGGAGCAAGCTCCCTCGCCACAACGTCATTTCCTGACGCTTCGGCATCGAACGTTGCCGGGGCGTTTTGCTGTCTACGATTCAACTTGCCCCACCCCGGGCCGACAAACTGGCACTATCAAGCCTTTCGAACGCGGAGATAACGGACATGTCCCTACGCACCCTGCTCACCACCCTGCTGCTCGGTTGCAGTTTTTCGGTGCTGGCAGCCACAGAAATCGTCCCCCTCAAGTACCACACCAGCGCCGACATGCTGCCGGTGGCGCAGGACTTTATCGGCCAGGACGGTCAGGTCAGCGCCTACGGCAACCAACTGATCGTCAAGGCTGAGCCGGGCAAAATTCAGGAATTGAAGGACCTGCTGGCGCAACTCGATACCGCGCCCAAGCGCTTGCTGATCACCGTCGACACCAACGAAAACAATGGCCGTGGCGACGAAGGTTATTCAGTCAACGGCGCTCAACCAAACCAGACCCGCATCATCAGCCGCAGCACCACCAGCCGTAACGGCGGCGTGCAACAGATTCAGGCCAGCGAAGGCGCTCCGGCATTGATTCAGATCGGTCAAAGCGTGCCGATCACCAACACCCAGAGCGATTCCTACGGCGGCTACAGTAGCGAAACCCAGTACCGCAACGTCACTCAGGGCTTCTACGTGACAGCCAGCGTTACCGGCGACACCGTTCATCTGGCAATCAGTACCAACCGTGACCGCATGAGCCAGGAACGTCCCGATGTAGTGAACGTGCAAAGCACCGACACAACCGTCACCGGGCGCCTCGGTGAATGGATCACCCTGGCGGGCGTCAACAGCCAGACTCAGGCCGACAAACAGGGCCTGACCCGCAGCTACTCGACTCAAGGCCGGGATGACATGACCCTGCGGGTGAAAGTCGACACGCTGGACTAAAGCACCGAAAACTGACTGATTAGTCGTATTAGACGAAAGATGTAGTGCTTGAAAAAAAGCACTACAAAACGTTTGACGAGGCAAAAAAGGGGAGGCATGATGGCCTCGCTCCCGCTAATCAGAGGCCCTGGCAAGGGCCTTCGAAGCGCCGTTCGCACCTACCCCGCGAACCGTTTCGTGTCTGTACCGCCCACAAGGTGTGTTTGACGAGGTTGCCGACTGGAACGAAGTTGTCCCGAGGGACGGAAGCGTATTTAGGTAACCCGGCTTCACGCTGTTGATCGCATAAAGGCCCACGACGCCCGAATGTGCCTGCAGTACGCCACTACCTGCTCACTTCCCCTCGAGCCCATCGTTCATCCCGTCGCCTACCCCGCCGAATCCGTCTTGACCCCGAAGCTTCTGGTCAGCGAGCGCAGGAATTTTCCACCGCAGAACAACTTTTCATAAAAGACGCGACGAGGTTTATCTCCATGGCACTGACACGCGAACAGCAAATTGCAGCCCTCGAAAAAGACTGGGCTGAGAACCCGCGCTGGAAAGGCGTGACTCGCACTTACTCCGCTGCTGACGTGGTTCGTCTGCGTGGCTCGGTCCAGCCTGAGCACACCTTTGCGAAGATGGGCGCCGAGAAGCTGTGGAACCTGGTGACCCAGGGTGCCAAGCCGTCCTTCCGTCCAGAGAAAGATTTCGTCAACTGCATGGGCGCCCTGACCGGCGGTCAGGCTGTGCAGCAAGTCAAGGCCGGTATCCAGGCGATCTACCTGTCGGGCTGGCAAGTGGCAGCGGACAACAACTCCGCAGAATCGATGTACCCGGACCAGTCGCTGTACCCGGTGGACTCGGTGCCAACCGTGGTCAAGCGCATCAACAACTCGTTCCGTCGCGCCGACCAGATCCAGTGGAAAGCCGGCAAGAACCCGGGCGATGAAGGCTACATCGACTACTTTGCGCCAATCGTGGCCGACGCAGAAGCCGGTTTCGGCGGCGTGCTGAACGCCTACGAGCTGATGAAAAGCATGATCGAAGCAGGCGCCGCCGGCGTTCACTTCGAAGACCAACTGGCGTCCGTGAAGAAATGCGGACACATGGGCGGCAAGGTACTGGTACCCACCCAGGAAGCCGTACAGAAGCTGACCGCTGCGCGTCTGGCAGCTGACGTTGCTGGCACACCGACCATCATTCTGGCCCGCACCGACGCCAACGCGGCTGACCTGCTGACCTCCGATTGCGACCCGTACGACCAGCCATTCGTCACTGGCGAACGTACTCAGGAAGGTTTCTACAAGGTGCGTGCCGGCCTGGATCAAGCCATCGCCCGTGGTCTGGCTTACGCGCCATACGCCGATTTGATCTGGTGCGAAACTGCCAAGCCGGACCTGGACGAAGCCCGTCGCTTCGCCGAAGCGATCAAAAAGGAATACCCGGACCAGCTGCTGTCGTACAACTGCTCGCCTTCCTTCAACTGGAAGAAAAACCTGGACGACGCGACCATCGCCAAGTTCCAGCGCGAACTGTCCGCCATGGGCTACAAGCACCAGTTCATCACCCTGGCCGGCATTCACAACATGTGGCACAGCATGTTCAACCTGGCGCACGACTACGCCCGCAACGACATGACCGCCTACGTGAAGCTGCAAGAGCAGGAATTCGCTGACGCCGCCAAGGGTTACACCTTCGTGGCTCACCAGCAGGAAGTGGGCACCGGCTACTTCGACGACATGACCACCGTGATCCAGGGCGGCTCGTCCTCGGTGACCGCGCTGACCGGCTCGACCGAAGAAGAACAGTTCCACTGATAACGCTTCGCTGAGCAAACGGCCTTTGCGGATCGAATAAAAAGCTAACTGCAGAGCCGCAAGAGACTGACGCCCCGACTGGTTCGGGGCGTTTTTTTGCCTGCGTGAATCTCAAAGACACCACAAATCCTTTGTAGGAGTGAGCCTGCTCGCGATAGCGGTGTGTCCGTCACCCGATGCGTTACAGGAACACCGCTATCGCGAGCAGGCTCACTCCTACAGGTTTTGTGTTTCCCTGTGCGAAAACATTGATCTGACGCGGTACAAGCGTCAGAAATTTCCGCTAAAACGGTAGGCTTCGCTACTTGCAGTAACGCGCAAGTAAGACAACTTCCCAACCACTCACTCGTTAAACAGTTACAAAACCACTCCAAACGATATCAATTATCATTCAGCGGCAACTATGTTCGTTACATTCCCTACAAAACATAATTGATGGAAACCCGGCTAATGCCCGCAACGCATGGGCCGCAGGGCTGTGAGGAAGCGCTATGTCCTTAATCCGGTAAATAATTTCGCCTTTGGAATTTTACTTGCCGGGTGTTTAGCCATAAAATCAGCCCGATTGATTGCTGCGACATATCGTCACTGCCTATTTCTTTATCAAGCTCAGAGACCTTTGCTCTCTGTTAAGGATTACCAGCATGCCCGAAGCGACAGGACTCATGGCCCACAACTGGGGCTTTGCCATTTTCCTTCTGGGTGTCGTCGGCCTGTGTGCCTTCATGCTTGGCGTCTCCAGCCTCCTTGGGTCAAAAGCCTGGGGTCGCAGCAAAAACGAACCGTTCGAGTCGGGCATGCTACCTACCGGTGGCGCCCGCTTGCGGCTCTCAGCCAAATTCTATCTGGTCGCGATGCTGTTCGTGATCTTCGATATCGAAGCCCTCTTTCTCTTTGCATGGTCTGTGTCCGTCCGCGAAAGCGGCTGGACCGGATTCGTCGAAGCTCTCGTTTTCATAGCAATTCTGTTGGCAGGTCTTGTCTACCTGTTCCGAGTGGGCGCCCTTGACTGGGCTCCGGAAGCTCGTCGCAAGCGGCAGGCGAAGCTGAAACAATGAGGCTTTGGCAATGCAATACAATCTCACCAGGATCGACCCCGATGCTCCTAACGAGCAATATCCGATTGGCCAGCGGGAAACCGTTTCCGATCCGTTAGAAGATCAAGTCCACAAAAACATTTTCATGGGCAAGCTGGAAGACGTGCTGAGTGGCGCGGTCAACTGGGGACGTAAAAACTCCCTGTGGCCGTACAACTTCGGCCTGTCGTGCTGCTACGTGGAAATGACCACCGCCTTCACGGCGCCCCACGACATCGCGCGCTTTGGCGCCGAAGTGATCCGGGCCTCGCCGCGTCAGGCCGACTTCATGGTTATCGCCGGTACCTGCTTCATCAAGATGGCGCCGATCATTCAGCGTCTCTATGAGCAGATGCTCGAACCGAAGTGGGTTATCTCCATGGGTTCGTGCGCCAACTCCGGCGGCATGTACGACATCTACTCCGTGGTTCAAGGCGTAGACAAGTTCCTGCCCGTGGACGTCTACGTACCTGGCTGCCCGCCCCGTCCGGAAGCATTTCTGCAAGGCTTGATGCTGTTGCAGGAATCGATTGGACAGGAGCGTCGTCCGCTTTCCTGGGTCGTTGGTGATCAAGGCGTGTATCGCGCCGACATGCCTTCGCAGAAGGATGCGCGCCGCGAACAGCGAATCGCAGTCACCAACCTGCGCAGCCCTGACGAAGTCTGATCCAGTTCTGTTCCAAGTAACGAGAAGCTGGCTTCATTCTTTACGTTGACCGAAAGCGAAAAAATAACCATGACTACAGGCAGTGCTCTGTACATCCCGCCTTACAAGGCAGACGACCAGGATGTGGTCGTTGAATTGAACAACCGTTTTGGCGCCGAAGCGTTCACCGCTCAGTCGACCCGCACCGGCATGCCGGTGCTGTGGGTCGCGCGCGCCAGGCTCGTTGAAGTCCTGACGTTCCTGCGCAACCTGCCCAAGCCGTACGTCATGCTCTATGACCTGCACGGCGTGGACGAGCGTCTGCGCACCAAGCGTCAAGGCCTGCCGAGCGACGCCGAGTTCACCGTGTTCTATCACCTCATGTCGCTGGAGCGTAATAGTGACGTGATGATCAAGGTGGCCTTGTCCGAAGGCGACCTCAGCATGCCTTCCGTCACCAGCATCTGGCCGAACGCCAACTGGTACGAGCGTGAAGTCTGGGACATGTTCGGCATCGACTTCAAAGGCCACCCGCACCTGTCGCGCATCATGATGCCGCCGACCTGGGAAGGTCACCCGCTGCGCAAGGATTTCCCGGCGCGCGCCACCGAGTTCGACCCGTACAGCCTCAACCTCGCCAAGCAGCAGCTTGAAGAGGAAGCGGCGCGTTTCCGTCCTGAAGACTGGGGCATGAAGCGTTCCGGGGCCAACGAGGACTACATGTTCCTCAACCTCGGTCCGAACCACCCTTCGGCGCACGGTGCATTCCGTATCATTCTGCAGCTGGACGGCGAAGAGATCGTCGACTGCGTTCCGGACATCGGTTACCACCACCGTGGTGCCGAGAAGATGGGCGAGCGTCAATCCTGGCACAGCTACATTCCGTACACCGACCGCATCGACTACCTCGGCGGGGTGATGAACAACCTGCCGTACGTGCTCTCGGTGGAGAAGCTCGCTGGTATCAAGGTGCCCGAGAAGGTCGACGTCATCCGCATCATGATGGCCGAGTTCTTCCGTATCACCAGCCACTTGCTGTTCCTGGGTACCTACATCCAGGACGTCGGCGCCATGACCCCGGTGTTCTTCACGTTCACCGACCGCCAGAAGGCGTACACGGTGATCGAAGCCATCACCGGTTTCCGCCTGCACCCGGCCTGGTACCGCATCGGTGGCGTCGCCCACGACCTGCCGCGCGGCTGGGAAAAACTGGTCAAGGACTTCGTCGAGTGGATGCCCAAGCGTCTGGACGAATACACCAAGGCCGCCCTGCAGAACAGCATTCTCAAGGGCCGTACCGTCGGCGTCGCCGCCTACAACACCAAAGAGGCCCTGGAATGGGGCGTCACCGGTGCCGGCCTGCGTTCGACCGGTTGCGATTTCGACCTGCGTAAAGCGCGTCCGTACTCGGGCTACGAGAACTTCGAATTCGAAGTGCCACTGGCCGTCAACGGCGATGCCTACGACCGCTGCATGGTTCGCGTCGAAGAGATGCGCCAGAGCATCAAGATCATCGACCAGTGCATGCGCAACATGCCCGAAGGCCCGTACAAGGCGGATCACCCGCTGACCACGCCGCCGCCGAAAGAGCGCACGCTGCAGCACATCGAAACCCTGATCACGCACTTCCTGCAGGTTTCGTGGGGCCCGGTCATGCCGGCCAACGAATCCTTCCAGATGATCGAAGCGACCAAGGGCATCAACAGTTATTACCTGACGAGCGACGGCGGCACCATGAGCTACCGTACCCGGATCCGCACCCCAAGCTTCCCGCATCTGCAACAGATCCCTTCGGTGATCAAAGGCAGCATGGTCGCGGACTTGATTGCGTACCTGGGTAGTATCGACTTCGTTATGGCCGACGTGGACCGCTAAGCATGAACAGCACGCTTATCCAGACAGACCGTTTCACCTTGAGTGAAACCGAGCGCTCGGCCATCGAGCACGAGCTGCATCACTACGAAGACCCGCGCGCGGCGTCGATCGAAGCCCTGAAGATCGTTCAGAAGGAACGCGGCTGGGTGCCGGATGGCGCCCTGTACGCGATCGGCGAGATCCTCGGCATCCCAGCCAGTGACGTTGAAGGCGTGGCGACGTTTTACAGCCAGATCTTCCGTCAGCCGGTCGGCCGCCACATCATTCGCGTCTGCGACAGCATGGTCTGCTACATCGGCGGCCACGAGTCGGTAGTCAGCGAAATCCAGAACAATCTGGGCATCGGCCTGGGCCAGACCACCGCCGACGGTCGTTTCACCCTGCTGCCGGTCTGCTGCCTCGGCAACTGCGACAAGGCACCGGCGCTGATGATCGACGACGACACCTTTGGCGACGTCCAGCCTGCTGGCGTGGCCAAACTGCTCGAGGGCTATGTATGACCCTGACATCTTTCGGTCCTGCCAACCGCATTCAGCGTTCGGCCGAGACTCACCCGCTGACCTGGCGTCTGCGCGATGACGGCGAAGCCGTGTGGCTCGACGAGTACCAGGCCAAGAACGGTTACGCCGCTGCGCGCAAAGCCTTCGCCGACATGGATCAGGACGCCATCGTCCAGACTGTGAAAGACGCCGGCCTCAAGGGTCGCGGCGGCGCAGGCTTCCCGACCGGCGTGAAGTGGGGCCTGATGCCCAAGGACGAATCCATCAACATCCGCTACCTGCTGTGCAACGCGGATGAAATGGAGCCGAACACCTGGAAAGACCGCATGCTGATGGAGCAGCTGCCCCATCTGCTGATCGAAGGCATGCTGATCAGTGCCCGCGCGCTGAAAACCTACCGTGGCTACATCTTCCTGCGTGGCGAATACACCACCGCCGCCAAGCACCTCAACCGTGCCGTGGAAGAAGCCAAGGCTGCTGGCCTGCTGGGCAAGAACATCCTCGGTTCCGGTTTCGATTTCGAGCTGTTCGTACACACCGGCGCCGGGCGTTACATCTGCGGTGAAGAAACTGCACTGATCAACTCCCTCGAAGGCCGCCGCGCCAACCCGCGCTCCAAGCCGCCCTTCCCCGCCGCCGTCGGCGTGTGGGGCAAGCCGACCTGCGTGAACAACGTCGAAACCCTGTGCAACGTGCCGGCGATCATTGCCGACGGCGTTGACTGGTACAAATCGTTGTCCCGCGAAGGCTCCGAAGACATGGGCACCAAGCTCATGGGCTTCTCCGGCAAGGTCAAGAACCCGGGCCTGTGGGAATTGCCATTCGGCGTCACCGGTCGCGAACTGTTCGAAGATTACGCCGGCGGCATGCGCGACGGCTTCAAGCTCAAGGCCTGGCAGCCAGGTGGCGCCGGTACCGGTTTCCTGTTACCGGAACACCTCGACGCACAGATGTACGCCGGCGGCATCGCCAAGGTCGGCACCCGTATGGGTACCGGTCTGGCAATGGCGGTGGATGACAGCGTCAATATGGTCTCGCTGCTGCGCAACATGGAGCAGTTTTTCGCCCGTGAATCCTGCGGTTTCTGCACCCCGTGCCGCGATGGTTTGCCATGGAGCGTCAAGCTCCTGATGGCCATCGAGCAAGGCAAGGGCCAGCCAGGCGACATCGAGACCCTGCTGGGTCTGGTCGGTTTCCTCGGCCCGGGCAAGACCTTCTGTGCTCACGCACCGGGTGCCGTGGAGCCGTTGGGCAGTGCCATCAAATACTTCCGTCCAGAGTTCGAAGCCGGTATCGCGCCTGTCAGCGCCGCCGTCCCGCCTCTGGCAAGGCCGATCGTAGTCGGCGCGTAAACGCTTAAAAAGGCGAAGGGTCCGTGCCCTTCGCCTTTCGTCCGATGACGCCCTTCGGGGCTGTTTGGATTCGGACGCATAACAAGATTCCATTAGCCACGCCCGCTGACACCGGGCCAACGAAGACCTTTGAACCATGGCCACTATCCACGTAGACGGCAAAGCGCTCGAAGTCGACGGGGCAGACAACCTGTTACAGGCATGTCTGTCGCTGGGCCTCGACATTCCATATTTCTGCTGGCACCCCGCGCTTGGTAGCGTCGGGGCCTGCCGCCAGTGCGCAATCAAACAGTACACTGACGAGAACGACACCCGTGGTCGCATCGTCATGTCCTGCATGACGCCTGCCACCGACAACACCTGGATCTCCATCGACGATGAAGAATCCAAGGCGTTCCGCGCCAGCGTTGTCGAATGGCTGATGACCAACCACCCGCACGACTGCCCGGTGTGCGAAGAAGGCGGTCACTGCCACCTGCAAGACATGACGGTAATGACCGGCCACAACGAGCGCCGTTACCGCTTCACCAAGCGCACCCACCAGAACCAGCAACTGGGCCCGTTCATTTCCCACGAGATGAACCGCTGCATCGCTTGCTACCGCTGTGTGCGTTTTTACAAGGATTACGCCGGCGGCACTGACCTTGGTGTATTCGGCGCCCACGACAACGTGTACTTCGGTCGCGTTGAAGACGGCACTCTCGAAAGCGAGTTCTCCGGCAACCTTACCGAGGTCTGCCCGACCGGTGTGTTCACCGACAAGACTCACTCCGAGCGCTACAACCGCAAATGGGACATGCAGTTTGCCCCGAGCATCTGCCATGGCTGCTCGAGCGGTTGCAACATTTCCCCGGGCGAGCGTTACGGTGAACTGCGTCGTATCGAAAACCGCTTCAACGGTTCGGTGAACCAGTACTTCCTCTGCGACCGTGGCCGTTTCGGTTATGGCTACGTCAACCGCACCGACCGTCCACGTCAGCCGCTGCTGGCCGACGGCACCAAGCTGAGCCTCGACGCTGCGCTGGATAAAGCCGCCGATCTGCTGCGCGGTCGCAACATCGTCGGTATCGGTTCGCCGCGTGCCAGCCTCGAAAGCAACTACGCGTTGCGCGAACTGGTCGGTGCCGAGCACTTCTACTCCGGCATCGAAGCCTCCGAGCTGGAGCGCATCCGTCTGGTCCTGCAGGTGCTGAACGACAGCCCGCTGCCAGTGCCGAACATGCGCGACATCGAAGACCACGACGCGATTTTCGTCCTCGGCGAAGACCTGACCCAGACCGCTGCGCGCATGGCACTGGCCCTGCGTCAGTCGGTCAAGGGCAAGGCTGAAGACATGGCCGAAGCCATGCGCGTACAGCCTTGGCTCGACGCTGCGGTGAAGAACATCGGTCAGCACGCGCTGAACCCGCTGTTCATCGCCAGCCTCGCCGAAACCAAGCTCGACGACGTCGCTGAAGAATGCGTACACGCCGCTCCCGACGATCTGGCACGCATCGGTTTCGCTGTTGCTCACGCGCTGGATGCCAGCGCCCCGGCCGTTGACGGTCTGGACGCCGAAGCGCTGGAACTGGCGCAGCGCATCGCCGACGCCCTGCTCGCCGCCAAACGCCCGCTGATCATCGCCGGTACTTCGCTGGGCTCCAAAGCGCTGATCGAAGCCGCCGCCAACATTGCCAAAGCGTTGAAGCTGCGCGAGAAGAACGGTTCGATCAGCCTGATTGTGCCGGAAGCCAACAGCCTCGGTCTGGCCATGCTCGGTGGTGAATCGGTCGACGCCGCGCTGCAAGCGGTTATTGATGGCAAGGCCGACGCCATCGTCGTGCTGGAAAACGATCTGTACACCCGCACCGCCAAAGCCAAGGTCGATGCAGCACTGGACGCCGCGAAAGTGGTGATCGTCGCCGACCATCAGAAAACCGCTACCACCGACCGCGCACAACTGGTTCTGCCAGCGGCGAGCTTCGCCGAGGGCGACGGTACGCTGGTCAGCCAGGAAGGCCGCGCCCAGCGCTTCTTCCAGGTTTTCGATCCGCAGTACATGGACGCGAGCATTCTGGTTCACGAAGGCTGGCGCTGGCTGCACGCCTTGCGCGCCACCCTGCTCAACCAGCCGATCGACTGGACGCAACTCGACCACGTTACCGCTGCCGTTGCTTCGAGCACCGCGCAACTGGCGCGTATCGTCGACGCTGCACCGTCGGCTGCGTTCCGCATCAAAGGTCTGAAACTGGCGCGTGAGCCGCTGCGTTATTCCGGTCGCACCGCGATGCGCGCCGACATCAGCGTCCACGAACCGCGCACCCCACAAGACAAGGACACCGCGTTCGCCTTCTCCATGGAAGGTTACTCGGGCTCTGCCGAACCGCGTCAGCAAGTGCCGTTCGCCTGGTCGCCGGGCTGGAACTCGCCACAAGCGTGGAACAAGTTCCAGGACGAAGTCGGTGGTCACCTGCGCGCTGGCGATCCGGGCACCCGCCTGATCGAAAGCACTGGCGATTCGCTGAACTGGTTCGCCACCGCGCCGCGTGCATTCAACCCGGCGCCGGGTACCTGGCAAGCCGTGCCGTTCTTCCACTTGTTCGGCAGCGAAGAAAACTCTTCGAAAGCTGCACCGGTGCAAGAGCGCATTCCGGCGCCTTACGTGGCTCTGGCGAAATCCGAAGCGGATCGCCTCGGCGTTAACGACGGTGCCCTGTTGAGTCTGAACGTGGCCGGCCAGACCCTGCGTCTGCCGCTGCGCATCAATGAAGAACTGGGCGCCGGTCTGGTGGCATTGCCTGCGGGCATCGCCGGTATTCCACCGGCATTCGCCGGCGTGTCCGTCGACGGTCTGCAGGAGGCAGCGCAATGACCTGGTTCACCCCTGAAGTGATCGATGTGATCCTGACGGTCATCAAAGCCATCGTGATTCTGCTGGCCGTGGTGGTCGCAGGCGCCTTGCTCAGCTTTGTCGAACGTCGCCTGCTGGGCTGGTGGCAGGACCGTTACGGTCCGAACCGCGTTGGCCCGTTCGGCATGTTCCAGATCGCCGCCGACATGCTGAAGATGTTCTTCAAGGAAGACTGGACCCCGCCGTTTGCCGACAAGGTGATCTTCACCCTGGCGCCGGTGGTGGCCATGTCCGCCCTGCTGATCGCCTTTGCGATCATCCCGATCACCCCGACCTGGGGCGTGGCGGATCTGAACATCGGCCTGCTGTTCTTCTTCGCGATGGCCGGTCTGTCGGTCTATGCGGTGCTGTTCGCCGGCTGGTCGAGCAACAACAAGTTCGCCCTGCTCGGCAGCTTGCGTGCCTCGGCGCAGACCGTGTCCTACGAAGTGTTCATGGGCCTGGCCCTGATGGGCATCGTGGTGCAGGTCGGCTCGTTCAACATGCGCGACATCGTCGAGTACCAGGCACAGAACCTGTGGTTCATCATTCCGCAGTTCTTCGGCTTCTGTACCTTCTTCATCGCTGGCGTGGCCGTGACTCACCGTCACCCGTTCGACCAGCCGGAAGCGGAACAGGAACTGGCCGACGGTTACCACATTGAATATGCCGGCATGAAATGGGGCATGTTCTTCGTCGGTGAGTACATCGGCATCATCCTGATCTCGGCGCTGCTGGTCACCCTGTTCTTCGGTGGCTGGCACGGTCCGTTCGGCATCCTGCCGCAACTGTCCTTCGTCTGGTTCGCATTGAAGACCGCGTTCTTCATCATGCTGTTCATTCTGCTGCGCGCTTCCATCCCGCGTCCGCGTTATGACCAGGTGATGGATTTCAGCTGGAAGTTCTGCCTGCCACTGACCCTGATCAATTTGCTGGTAACCGCTGCGGTTGTGTTGTTGAACACGCCTGCGGTTGCGGTTCAGTGAGGATTTGACCCATGTTCAAATATATTGGCGACATCATTAAGGGTACCGGTACCCAGTTGCGCAGCATGGTCATGATCTTCGGTCATGGCTTTCGCAAGCGCGACACCCTGCAATACCCAGAGGAGCAGGTCTACCTGCCGCCGCGCTACCGTGGCCGCATCGTCCTGACCCGCGATCCCGATGGCGAAGAACGCTGCGTAGCCTGCAACCTGTGCGCCGTGGCGTGCCCGGTGGGTTGCATCTCGCTGCAGAAAGCTGAAACCGAAGACGGTCGCTGGTACCCGGACTTCTTCCGGATCAACTTCTCGCGCTGCATTTTCTGCGGTCTCTGCGAGGAAGCCTGTCCGACCACCGCGATCCAGTTGACCCCGGATTTCGAGATGGCCGAGTTCAAACGTCAGGACCTGGTGTACGAGAAAGAAGATCTGTTGATCTCCGGCCCCGGCAAAAACCCTGATTACAACTTCTATCGTGTTGCAGGTATGGCAATCGCTGGCAAGCCGAAAGGCGCTGCGCAGAACGAAGCCGAACCGATCAACGTGAAGAGCTTGCTGCCTTAAGGAAGAACGATGGAATTCGCTTTCTATTTCGCATCGGGTATCGCTGTTGTGTCCACGTTACGCGTGGTCACCAACACCAACCCTGTGCATGCCCTGCTCTACCTGATCATCTCGTTGATCGCCGTGGCCATGACCTTCTTCGCCCTCGGCGCACCGTTCGCCGGTGTGCTGGAAGTGATCGCCTACGCGGGCGCCATCATGGTGTTGTTCGTGTTCGTGGTGATGATGCTCAACCTGGGGCCCGCCTCGGTGCAGCAGGAACGCACCTGGCTCAAGCCCGGCATCTGGGCGGGGCCGGTAATTCTTGCCGCGCTGCTGCTGGCCGAACTGCTGTATGTGCTGTTCGCTCACCAGAGCGGCCAGGCCATCGGCCACACCACCGTAGATGCGAAAGCCGTGGGCATCAGCCTGTTCGGCCCGTACCTGCTGGTGGTCGAACTCGCCTCGATGCTGCTGCTCGCCGCAGCCGTCACGGCGTTCCATTTGGGCCGTAACGAGGCGAAGGAGTAACACATGCCTGCTATCCCTCTCGAGCATGGACTGGCCGTTGCCGGCATCCTGTTCTGCCTTGGTCTGGTCGGCCTGATGGTCCGCCGCAACATTTTGTTCGTGTTGATGAGTCTGGAAGTGATGATGAACGCCTCTGCCCTGGCCTTCATCGTTGCGGGCGCCCGCTGGGCGCAACCGGATGGACAGATCATGTTCATCCTGGTGATCAGCCTGGCAGCCGCCGAGGCCAGTATTGGCCTGGCAATCCTGCTGCAACTGTATCGCCGCTTCCACACGCTCGATATCGACGCTGCCAGTGAGATGCGCGGATGAACCTGATCTTTCTGACTTTCGTATTTCCTCTAATCGGTTTCCTGCTGCTGTCGTTCTCCCGTGGACGCTGGTCGGAAAACCTCTCGGCGCTGGTCGGCGTGGGTTCCATTGGCTTGTCGGCGATTATCACCGCTTACGTCATCTGGCAATTCAACGTCGCGCCTCCCGAAGGCGGTCACTACACCCTGGTGCTTTGGCAGTGGATGGCGGTGGAAGGCTTCAAGCCTGACTTCGCCCTCTACGTCGATGGCCTGTCGATCACCATGCTCGGCGTGGTGGTTGGCGTCGGTTTCCTGATCCACCTGTTCGCGTCCTGGTACATGCGCGGCGAAGCGGGTTACTCGCGCTTCTTCTCGTACACCAACCTGTTTATCGCCAGCATGCTGTTCCTGGTACTCGGCGATAACCTGTTGTTCCTGTACTTCGGCTGGGAAGGCGTGGGCTTGTGCTCGTACCTGTTGATCGGTTTCTACTACAGCAACCGCAACAACGGTAACGCCGCACTCAAGGCCTTCATCGTGACCCGGATCGGCGACGTGTTCATGGCCATCGGCCTGTTCATCCTGTTCCAGCAAGTGGGCACGCTGAACATTCAGGAACTGCTGGTGCTGGCACCGCAGAAATTCCAGGTCGGCGACTTCTGGATCACGCTGGCGACCCTGATGCTGCTCGGCGGTGCTGTCGGCAAATCGGCACAACTGCCGCTGCAAACCTGGCTCGCGGATGCGATGGCCGGCCCTACCCCGGTTTCGGCACTGATCCACGCTGCAACCATGGTGACCGCGGGTGTCTACCTGATCGCCCGTACCCACGGTCTGTTCACCCTGGCGCCGGACATCCTGCACCTGGTCGGCATCGTCGGTGGCGTAACGCTGGTACTGGCCGGTTTTGCCGCGCTGGTGCAGACCGACATCAAACGCATCCTCGCCTACTCGACCATGAGCCAGATCGGCTACATGTTCCTGGCGCTGGGCGTTGGCGCCTGGGAAGGCGCGATCTTCCACCTGATGACCCACGCCTTCTTCAAGGCCCTGCTGTTCCTGGCGTCCGGTGCGGTGATCGTGGCCTGCCACCACGAGCAGAACATCTTCAAGATGGGCGGTCTGTGGAAGAAGCTGCCACTGGCTTACGCCAGTTTCATCGTCGGTGGTGCGGCGCTGGCCGCTCTGCCACTGGTCACCGCCGGCTTCTACTCGAAGGACGAAATCCTCTGGGAAGCGTTTGCCAGCGGCAACCAGGGTCTGCTTTACGCAGGTTTGGTCGGTGCGTTCATGACGTCGCTGTACACCTTCCGCCTGATCTTCATTGCGTTCCACGGTGAAGCCAAGACCGAAGCCCACGCCGGTCACGGCATTGCACATTGGTTGCCACTGTCGGTGCTGATCGTGCTGTCGACCTTCGTCGGCGCGATGATCGTGCCGCCGCTGCACGGCGTTCTGCCGCAAAGCGTTGGTCATGCCGGCGGCGAAGCCAAGCACAGTCTGGAAATCGCCTCGGGCGCCATCGCCCTGGCCGGTATCCTGCTGGCGGCCCTGCTGTTCCTCGGCAAGCGTCGCTTCGTCACGGCAATCGCCAACAGCGGCATCGGCCGCTTCCTTTCGGCCTGGTGGTTCGCTGCCTGGGGCTTCGACTGGATCTACGACAAACTGTTCGTCAAGCCGTACCTTGCGATCAGCCATGTACTGCGCAAAGACCCGCTCGACCAGACCATTGGTCTGATCCCGCGTATGGCCAAGGGTGGTCACACTGCCCTGAGCCGCACCGAGACCGGTCAACTGCGTTGGTACGCCGCCTCGATGGCTGCTGGTGCCGTGCTGGTGATCGGCGCCATCGTGCTGGTAGCGGTCTGATATGAACCTTGCGAATTTGCGAAAGGAAACGAGCCCGTCATGATTCTGCCTTGGCTAATCCTGATCCCCTTCATCGGCGGCCTGCTGTGCTGGATGGGTGAGCGCTTCGGCGCTACCCTCCCGCGCTGGATTGCGCTGTTGACCATGACCCTGGAACTCGCACTCGGCCTCTGGCTGTGGGCCCACGGTGACTATTCATTCGCACCGGCGCCGGGCGCCGATCCGACCTGGGCGCTTGAGTTCAAGCACGTCTGGATCCAGCGTTTCGGCATCAACGTGCACCTGGCCCTCGACGGCCTGTCGCTGTTGATGATCCTGCTGACCGGCCTGCTGGGTATCCTCTCGGTACTGTGTTCGTGGAAAGAGATTCAACGTCACGTTGGCTTCTTCCACCTGAACCTGATGTGGATCCTGGGCGGTGTGGTCGGTGTGTTCCTCGCCCTCGACCTGTTCATGTTCTTCTTCTTCTGGGAAATGATGCTGGTGCCGATGTACTTCCTCATCGCGCTCTGGGGTCACAGTTCTTCGGACGGCAAGAAAACCCGGATCTACGCGGCGACCAAGTTCTTCATCTTCACGCAGGCTTCCGGCCTGATCATGCTGGTGGCGATCCTCGGTCTGGTGCTGGTCAACTTCAACAACACTGGCGTGATCACTTTCAACTACGCCGATCTGTTGAAAACCAAGATGTCGATGACCACCGAGTACATTCTGATGCTCGGCTTCTTCATCGCCTTCGCGGTCAAGCTGCCGGTCGTACCGTTCCACTCGTGGCTGCCTGACGCTCATGCCCAGGCGCCGACCGCAGGTTCCGTCGACCTCGCCGGTATCCTGCTGAAAACCGCGGCCTACGGTCTGCTGCGTTTCGCCCTGCCGCTGTTCCCGAATGCTTCGGCCGAGTTTGCGCCGATTGCCATGACCCTCGGTCTGATCGGGATTTTCTACGGCGCGTTCCTGGCGTTCGCACAAACCGACATCAAGCGTCTGATCGCCTTCTCTTCCGTTTCCCACATGGGCTTCGTGTTGATCGGCATCTACTCCGGCAGCCAACTGGCGCTGCAAGGCGCAGTGATCCAGATGCTCGCGCACGGTCTGTCGGCAGCGGCACTGTTTATCCTCAGCGGTCAGTTGTACGAGCGTCTGCATACTCGTGACATGCGTGAGATGGGCGGTCTGTGGTCGCGTATCGCTTACCTGCCGGCGATCAGCCTGTTCTTCGCCGCCGCGTCGCTGGGCCTGCCGGGTACCGGTAACTTTGTCGGCGAGTTCCTGATCCTGATCGGCTCTTTCGCCAGCGCTCCATGGGTCACGGCGATTGCCACCTCCGGTCTAGTGTTCGGTTCGGTCTATTCGCTGATCATGATCCACCGTGCCTACTTCGGCCCGTCGAAATCCGACGCGGTGCTGCACGGTATGGACGCGCGCGAACTGATCATGGTGCTCGGTCTGGCGGTGCTGCTGATTTACCTCGGCGTCTACCCGCAACCGTTCCTCGACACTTCTGCCGCCACCATGCATGGCGTGCAGCAGTGGCTCGGCACCGCCTTCTCTCAACTCGCTTCGGCCCGGTAAGAGCGCTATGGAATTCACGATTCAACACTTTATTGCGCTTGCGCCACTGTTGATCACCAGCCTCACCATTATCGTGGTGATGCTGGCAATCGCCTGGCGCCGCAACCACTCGCAGACCTTCCTGATTTCGGTGGCGGGTCTGAACCTGGCGCTGCTGTCGATCCTGCCGGCCCTGAAAGTCGCGCCTCTGGCCGTGACCCCATTGCTGCAGATCGATGCCTTCGCCTGCCTGTACATGGCGATGATCCTGGTCGCCACCCTCGCCTGCGTCACCCTCGCCCACGCCTATCTGGGTGATGGCGGTTCGGGTTACCCGGGCAACCGTGAAGAACTTTACCTGCTGATCCTGATGGCCGCTGCCGGTGGCCTGGTGCTGGTCAGCGCGCAGCATCTGGCCGGGTTGTTCATCGGTCTGGAACTGCTCTCGGTACCGGTTTACGGTCTGGTGGCTTACGCCTTCTTCAACAAGCGCTCGCTGGAAGCCGGCATCAAGTACATGGTGCTGTCGGCCGCGGGTTCCGCGTTCCTGCTGTTCGGTATGGCGTTGCTGTACGCCGATGCCGGCTCGCTGAGCTTCGTCGGCATCGGTCAGGCCCTGGCCGCGACCGGTCTGCCAAGCCCGCTGGCGCAACTGGGCCTGGGCATGATGCTGATCGGTCTGGCGTTCAAGCTGTCGCTGGTACCGTTCCACCTGTGGACGCCGGACGTTTACGAAGGTGCTCCGGCACCGGTAGCGGCGTTCCTCGCGACCGCTTCGAAGGTGGCAGTGTTTGCGGTGATGGTGCGTCTGTTCCAGATATCCCCTGCCGCGAGCAGTGGCGTGCTGAGCGACGTACTGAGCGTCATCGCTGTCGCTTCGATCCTGTTCGGTAACCTGCTGGCCCTGACCCAGAGCAACCTCAAGCGTCTGCTCGGTTACTCGTCCATTGCGCACTTCGGCTATCTGCTGATCGCACTGGTGGCGAGCAAGGGTCTGGCAGTGGAAGCCATTGGCGTGTACCTGGTCACCTACGTGATCACCAGCCTCGGCGCGTTCGGCGTGATCACCCTGATGTCGTCGCCGTACAACGGCCGCGACGCCGACGCTCTGTACGAGTACCGCGGCCTGTTCTGGCGCCGTCCGTACCTGACTGCCGTGCTGACCGTGATGATGCTGTCCCTGGCCGGCATCCCGCTGACCGCCGGCTTCATCGGCAAGTTCTACATCATCGCCAGCGGCGTCGAAACGCGTCAGTGGTGGCTGGTGGGTGCGCTGGTGCTGGGCAGCGCCATCGGCGTGTTCTACTACCTGCGAGTGATGGTCACCCTGTACCTGATCGAGCCAAACCTGCGTCGCCACGACGCCCAGTTGCACTGGGAACAAAAGGCAGGCGGCGTCATGCTGCTGGCCATCGCCCTGGTTGCGTTCTTCCTGGGTGTTTATCCGCAGCCATTGCTGGTGCTGGTACAACAGGCGGGTCTGGCGGGCTGATTGCCCGGCTGATCTGGCTACACATGGAAACGGCACCTTCGGGTGCCGTTTTTGTTTTTGTAGAAGTTGATATCGTGGGCGCTTGTACTGGCCTCGTCGCGGGCAAGCCCCCTCCGACAAAATTATCGGGTGCCCGTTTTGTACGATTTTTTACCGACTCACTCGCATCCTCATACAAACTCCGAAAGCTCTCGCCTTAACCTCCGCTTCGTCCTACAGCCAACCTTTAGCGGATAGTTCTAAGGTGGCTGCCTTGGCAGGTGGACACTGAATCGAGGCGAGTAATGAAACGAGATATATTTTGTGAGTTGATGGAAGGTGTCGATGCTTTGGCTGCCCATCGACAACGCAATGTTGCGCAACTGCACTATCAGCGCAGGTCGACGGATCGGCCACTTGGCTGCACGGAGCATTGGCGCGACTTTGCAGCCCTGAAATATTCTGGCTATATTTGTCCAGAACACGGGGGTGAATTGATGATCATTGTTCCGCTGGCCGAGGCCAAAAACAATTTATCCAAACTCGTCGATGATGCCGCAGCCGGACAAGTCATCACAATTGCCAAGCATGGCCGGGCGATGGCTCGCCTCGTTCCCGTAGAAAAACCCAGCGCTCAACGTATTGGCGCAATGAAAGGCAAACTGGTGTTGCCCGACGATTTCGACTCACCTTTGCCCGACGACATATTGGATGCATTTGAAGGCACGCAGGCATGAGGCTTCTGCTTGACACGCACATTCTGCTCTGGACGCTGAGTGATGACGACAGATTGACCACCAAAGCCAGAAAGCTCATCGAACATGCGGCCGATATCTACATCAGTGCGGCCACGTTCTGGGAAATGGCGATCAAGGTCGGGCTCGGAAAGCTGAATGTCCTGTGGGCTTCATCCAGCTCTGCCAGATATTGAGCCATACGCTTATTCAGTTTTCTCTTCCTGACGCTTGAGGTGCTTCAAATTCATATGACGCCGCGATGCACAGGCCATAACGAAAAATGCTCCGTATCTTTCGATACGGAGCATTTTCCTTGAGCGCTGCGCAGATTGTATTGCTCTTTGAGCGAGCCCGCAGTCACTCAGTGATAGTACTTCCATCATAGCCGTTACGAATGGTCAAACTCACAACCTGGCCATCGTCATAGTAGACGTACAGCCAACCATCTGACTGAGTCCTACGCTGCACGTCTCCCGAACTGGAAACAGTGACAGTCACCGGAATATCCCCTGCTGGCTGCCCGGAGAAAGCAGACGCCACTCGCACGCCATATATCCAACGCCCGGCAATCTCCCGGGGGCCGTCCCTTTCAGTTATCTCCACCTTGTTGTGCCCCAGAGACATCGGTATTTGCGGGGATTTGTAGCCCCACATCAACGAATCCAGCCACACTGCGAAGTTGCCGGCTTGACCGCTGTTGGCGCAATCCAGCGTCCAGCTCACGCCCTTCTCCTCCATTTTTTGATCCCAATGCGGGCTCACGGTGACTCCGAGGTCTGTTCCTTCCCGGGACAACATCAATTTTACGGATTGGCCAAGCAAAGGGCTGTTGGGTTTGGGACGCATGCTTATCGTATGTGTCGCACCCAGGCAGGGATAGGCCGCTTCGCCTGAGAAAACCTGCGGGAACGTATCGAGATCGACATCCACGAACTGGTCGTAATCGCCGGGTATCAACCGTCCCGGCAGTTGCAAGTCGGACAGCACCGGACTGGTCAGGCGCAGGCCGAAGATTCCACTTTGATTCGGCGCCGAAGAAATGGTCCAAGACGTGTACTGCGCTTCTATCTTCTGTGGCGTTCCCAGTTCCGGATCAGAGATCAAACCCCGTTCCGTCGCGCCCCACAGGTCTTGCAAAGTGAGGTAGGAGCCCCACAAATCATTAGCGGGCTTGACTGAAAATAGCAGTTGGTAGGGTTTTCCTGCCACCAGCACGAGATCGCTTTTGGCCAGGTCAACGGTTTTGCCGTCCAGATAAAGAATGGCTTGCTCCGCCCAGTCATCCTTCAACAAGGCCGTCACCGGGTAGGTCTGGGTCATGGTGACGCCCGCATTGGCGTTGGTGATGTCTGCCACGACAACACTTTCTCCGACAGTCTCAGGCGTATAGGCGTAGGACGTCCAACCATCAGGGCCAGTGACTGTCGTGGCCAGAGCATCCGATACGCCTTTCATGCGCCACACCACTTGCACGCCGTTGGCCACCTCACCGGTGTCCCCCAAAAACAACTGAATCCGCAACATGACACTCTGTCCGGATCCCACCACCGGATTGCCAAGCACCGGGATGGCGTCGGCGATTCCGTACAGGGCATCAACCACCTCAAAAGTGCGCGGCTCTGAATATTCAGAAACGTCTCCCTCGTCGGTCTGTCGTACCTGAACAGTATAGAAACCGATCGGCCACATTTCTTCGTCCCAACGCCAAGACGCGCGACCTTCGACGGTGGCAATCGGCGTCGCCAGATCCTTGTGATACAGAACGATCTCCCCGCGTGTCTCTCCCTGACCACTGATTACGACTCTGCGGGGAACCAAGCTGTCCGCTGTCGGGGCAGAAATAACCGGTTTTTTCGGCAACGCTCTGACTGCGAACAGATACGGCTCACTCCATTCGGACTCTGGCCCGCCAGCTTTTTGTTTTACCTGAAGTGCGTTCGTCCCGGGATGCAAGGGCTTATCAACTTTAAACTCCAGAACGCCCTCAGCGTCCGCAGTGTCCGAATGCAATGTCTCGCCTGCTTCAAGCCGCACGGTTACCGTTGCATTGGGCAGGCCGGCGATCCCGATGATGGGCCGTGTCGGGGTACTGCCACCTGCCATCGGTTGTTCGAACCGAGGCGCGTCAGGTCGCTCCCCTACCTCGACGAAGAATGTGCATTCAATACTTGGGTCGGAGTCGATTGCATTGACCGTCTGTACTACTTTGACTGTGTTGCTTCCGGGCGCCCATTCTGCCGTCGGTGTGAAGGTACGGGTCGCTCCGCTACCGCTGAATTCGCCCTCCACCGCGCCTGCCTCGTTGGATACATGCAGGGTTACGGCACCGGTTGAAAAAACATCGGTAATGGCCAACGCCTCGTCCGCTGCCGCCGGATTGGGCAGCGGTTGAATCGCGGGTTTAGATGGCTTGACGTAGAACTCAAGCAAGTCAGTTGCAGCGGACGTCTGCCCGTCTACCGTCTGCACCGCCTTGATGTGTTTTGCTCCCGGCGGCCAGGTATAAGCAAAAGACCATGTGGTTGCGCTGTAGCTAAGAGTACCTGCAATGGGGTTTCCGTTAGAGTCTTGCACCACAACCGTCGCCCCCGTCATGCACGCTCCTTTCACCAGCACATTGCCCAGATGACTGGTTTTGGGCGGCGGTTCGGTAATTGTTGGCGTCGCCGGCCTTACAGTGAACTCATAGTTGTCCGCCCAGCCTGAGTCAGAACCCAGGTTCTGTTTTGCAGTAATGCTGTGTTTCTTGACTGACCACGGCGCAGACGCAGTAATCGACCAAGCGCCATTCGAAGCAAGGGTCTTGGATAGCTGAACACCGCCGCTGCCGCCCGTGTTAAAAATTTGGAGCAGGGCACCACTGATCCCGCCCGTTCCGCGTATGGTCGGCTTCAAATCGACCGAAACAGTGACCCCACCAATCACCGGCGTCGCCGGCGGGCTTACAGTGAATTCATATTCCTTTGCCCAGCCTGAGTGAGAACCCAGAGTCTGTCTTGCACTGATGCTGTGTTTCTTGACTGGCCATGGCGAAGACGCAGCGATCGACCAATCGCCATCAGAAGCAAGGGTCTTGGATAACTGAACTCCGCCGATGGCGCCCGAGTTAAAAATTTCAAGCACCGCCCCCTTGATTCCGCCTGCTCCGCGTATGGTCGGCTTCAAATCTACCGAAACACTGACCGCGCCAATCACCGGCGTCGTTGGCCTTACAGTGAACTCATAAGCGTCCGCCCAGCCTGAGTCAGAACCCAGGTTCTGTTTTGCAGTAATGCTGTGTTTCTTGACTGACCACGGCGCAGACGCAGTAATCGACCAAGCGCCATTCGAAGCAAGGGTCTTGGATAGCTGAACACCGCCGCTGCCGCCCGTGTTAAAAATTTGGAGCAGGGCACCACTGATCCCGCCCGTTCCGCGTATGGTCGGCTTCAAATCGACCGAAACAGTGACCCCACCAATCACCGGCGTCGCCGGCGGGCTTACAGTGAATTCATATTCCTTTGCCCAGCCTGAGTGAGAACCCAGAGTCTGTCTTGCACTGATGCTGTGTTTCTTGACTGGCCATGGCGAAGACGCAGCGATCGACCAATCGCCATCAGAAGCAAGGGTCTTGGATAACTGAACTCCGCCGATGGCGCCCGAGTTAAAGATCTCAAGCACCGCCCCCTTGATCCCGCCTGTTCCGCTTATGGTCGGTTTCAAATCTACCGAAACAGTGACCCCGCCAATCACCGGCGTCGGCGGCCTTACAGTGAACGTATAAGCGTCCGCCCAGCCTGAGTCACCATATTTGTTCTGTTTTGCAGTGATGATGTGTTCCTTGATTGGCCACGGCGAAGACGCGGTAATCGACCAAGCGCCATTCGAATCAAGGGTCTGCGATAACTGAACCCCGCCACCGCCGCCCGAGTACCAGATTTCAAGCACCGCCCCCTCGACCCCGCCTGTTCCTCTAATGGTGGGCCTCCTGTCAGCAGACACAGTCACGCCAGTGATCGCCGGCTTGGGCAACGCGGCCATCTCCATGTCCCCTGACCATGCCCACGCACTCCAGCCAATGGGCATTTTATATTCAATTTTGAAATAGAACCACGCACCGGGGGGAATCAAACCGGGGGGGACCGTTTGGAAGATTCCCACACCTCCTAGGGGCCATCCTGAAAACCTCTTCAGCCTGGTGGGGCCGATATAAATGTCGATATTCCATGACCGAGCCCCAGGTATAATGATAAGCGCATCAATGTCGAACCCCTGATAAACCCTGCCTGGCATGGGCTTCAGGATGACAGGGGCGACCCACAAGACTTCCGGGTCATCATGTTTACCGCCACCTTCACTTTCGTCTTCAATTATTCCGTCATCGTTTGCCATGGCTTGACCCTGCACCGTTGAATTATGTGCGCCGCACAACTTTCATCGATGGCGCGGAAAAAACCACCTGTAAGAACTGACAGTCCAGATAAACGGTCATCAACACGTCTTTGCCGGCCATGCATGGGGAAAACCACCCGCAAGGGTTTAAACGGAGAAATTCCGTTCGCTGGCGAAATCGGAATTAAAAAAACAGTATTTAGAATCAGAAGATATAGATAAAAGGTCTACACCTGTCAGGTCTGACAGGTTACGCCCCCCCCATTTACCGTTAGCGTGATCCTGCCGGGCATTGCATCCATCAATGCCACCCTTCTGGTAGGAGCCTCACCGTCATGGCCGATGACAACACCTCGCTGATCAATTCGCTCGTCAACACTGAAAGTCCCTTGAAAAAAGGGCGGATCGACTTCGCCACGGCCATGCAGAAAATGGGCTTCACGTCGGTCTTCGACATCGTCCGCCTGCCTAAACCGGCGTTTGTGCGCCAACTCGCCCAATACAGCGATGACGACGCCACACTTGCCTATGACAATGCCATGGCTTACGCGGCGCTGATTGCGCGGCTGTACCGTGAGCACACAACTTCGTCGGGGACATTCCAGCAGCTGGCCCAGCGCAGCGGCGTACGTGCGCTGGTTCCGGTGGGGCCAACATATGCCAATCTGTTCAAGGAGAACTGGGACGAGTTCTGCAAGGTCGGCGCGCTGGCCGCCATCGACTCACCCGTGGCCTATCTGAGTGCACTGCGCAAATTCATCAAGCAACTGGAAGCGACCAGTACAGACGCCAAGCGCATCTTGCTGGACGACCGCCGCCCTGACTTGAAAGACCTACTGATCGACCAGGAAAGCACCCACACGCCAAGGCCGATGCTGGACATCGTCAACGAGGTCCTGGAACGCAATCTGCGTCGATATCTGGATGGAATTTCACGCAAGAACTCACAGCCAATTCACCAGGTACTGGCCGATCAGCGCTACCCCTTCGAAATGCCCTACAACTTCTACCACCATCAGTGCCAACTGGGCCTGACCGGTACAAAACCGCAGCTGGGCGAATTGACCTACCGGGTCAGCCGGCTGTTGCCGATCAAGCAGATCGCGAAAAATGAATATGGCGAAGTACAGGAGCCTGCCTTGCAAGCACAACGGTTGTTGTGTGGGTTGAGTCCGCAGCAACAAAGCTTGCTGATCGAGCCCTCGGTGTTCAGCAACTTTTATCTGACCCGCCATGACCTGAACAAGGGCTGGAAAAGTGCCGGCACCACCCATTTGAGTCCTCACGCAGCGATGGACACCTGTTATCTGCTTGCGCCGGATCAACAGGATATCGCCAACGTCAACCCAGCGGCCCTTGATCCTACAGACGCAAATGGCCCGCACAACATCGCAGACATTACCTTTCACAACGCGGCGCTAACGCAGGTCGCCAAGGTGAATATCAGCTCCACCACCCAGGACAGCCCCTCTAGCTGGTTGGTGAATCGCCTGCACGGCGCGCAAGCGAATATTTTGGTTTCCTCCCTCAAAGCCAGCCCGGAACTCGCCGAACCCGATGCGCCGGGATACACCGTCAGATTCAATTTGCTCACTGCAACGGGCACCATCGCTGCACCGATAAAACTGGCCAGGCAAAGTTTTACCCTCACGCTCGATGATGAGTACAACCTCAATGCCGCCGAACAAGCCTTTTTCAAACAATCCTATGGTGTCGCAGCCTCGCAAACCTCGCCCCTGTGGCACCTGACCCTGCTGACCGACTTCATGGCACATACCGGCCTGAACGCCGAACAGGTCGAAATGCTCCTGTGCCGTCGCACCTACGCTGTACGCCTGTCACCGAACTGTCCGAGCCTTAATCCGCAGCACACCGGTGTGACCCTCCCGGGCAGTGCGGACAAGGTGCTGCCATTCCCGTACCCAAACCACTATGGCGCCTGCTACGTCAATGGCACCGGTACTGGGGCAGACCTGTACGACAGTCAGCAGGCACCCACACCCGAATCGATCATTCGCGACCAGTTCGACAATGCCATGGGCCTGGAGCAAAGCACGCAGGGAGACAGCAAACCGTGGCGCCTGACCAAGACCTCACTGGATCGCCTCGACCGCCTGCAACGCATGATCCGCCTGCAACGCTGGACCGACGTCCCCTTTGCCCAACTGGACACGCTGATCATCAGCGCCATCCGCGCCGAGGGTGACGCCAACCTTGGGATGGAACTCAGCGAAAACACTTTGCGCGCCCTCGGTGTCTATCGTTATCTGAACCAGCGTTACGGCATAAAGCCTGAGGAATTCGCCGCGCTGCTACACGACCTCACGCCCTATGCCAGTGGTGAGAATGCCGTGCCGTTGTTCGATCAGGTGTTCAACAGCCCGCGGCTGTTCGACACGCCTCTGATCCTTGATCAAGCGCTGATCAACCTCGACGCCACTGATGCCGCGACACAAAAAACCCTGCTGCAGCTGTGCGCCGGCCTTGGCTTGCAACCGACCGAAGACTCGTTGCTGTTGATTGCGAAGCAGACCACAAGCTACGTGGGGCCGCTCAAGCGCGACCTGACCAGCGTATCTTCACTCTATCGCCAGGCCCGACTCGCCCGGATGTTTGATTGCCCGGTTGGCGATCTGCTGACGCTGGCGGGGTTGCTCGGCGGCGGCCCCTACAGAAAGGCATTGGCCAGTGGCAGGTTGAGTCTGCAGACAACTTCCGCGACACCCGCGACGGAACCCGCGCCAACGCCAGCGCCGGACATTCTTGACGTGGTGATGCAACTCGACTTTGTCTTCACCTGGCTCACGGACAGCCAACAGACCGTCGCGCAATTGCAGCAGCGTCTGGCGACCACCGCCGCGCTGACAGCCGAAGAACCGCAAGATCGCACGCAAGCCAGGCTGGCCGGGCTTGCCCCTCTGCCAGATAACCTGCGCGAACGCCTGGTCCGGTTGCGCAATGACGTCATAAATTGCGTAGTAACTCGAAAGCAGCTTGCCGCACTGGGTTTGCCACTCAGGACTGATGGCAAATCCAGACAAGCTGATATTGCATGGTTTGAATTACTGGTCAGCCACCAATTGCTCGATAACGACGGGTTGTTGCCTGGGCTTGATAAGCGACTGAGTCTGGTTGACGCGCCGGACATCTGGCTCAAGACAGACATTGAAAAGGCGCTCGCCCTGATCAACCTGAGCCCGGAGGCCAAAGCCATCTGCGAGGAAAAACTCGTCGAGTTTTTCCTTGATGCGCACGACCGGCAAACACAACTGATCGAAGGCTTGTTTCAGGAAACCGCCAAGCTACCGCCAGAGCGTTGCGTTGCGGTCATTCACTGGGGCCACGAGTCGGTCTACAGCCTGTTGCGTGAAGCGCTCGCGCAAGAATCCGATTCCGCACTGGAGGAGTATTTCCAGCGCATTTCGCGCCATGCCGAGATTGCCGTGCAACTGCGTTTGAGTAACAGCGCGCTGCGCCTGTTTCTGGTAAATCCGCTGTGGCTTGGCCTTTACCCTGTGAGCAACAGCGAGCCCTCGTTCAGCGACCTGTATCTGTTCGAACGTTTCAGTCATTGGTTCCGCCACCAGAGCCAATCGGAAGACAGCCTGCTGAGCTATTTCAGCCTGGCCAATCCGCCCGCAGCCAAACTGAAAAACAAAGCCTTGCGCAATGCTGTCAGCGAAACGGCCAACATGGCCCTTGCCAGGCTTCTGGAATGGTCGGTGGCGGAAGTTGCCATTCTGACCGAGACGCTCACGCAGAACCGCGCTTGCTCGATGGCCGACGTGGACTGGGTACGTCGTTGCCAGGCCGCCTGCCTGGCCAGCGGGCTGTCAGCCAAAGCGTTGCTGCAAGCCACTGCCCTGAATGTGCGAAGCCCGCTCGATGCCTGGAAAGCTGTCGGTGACGCGGTCATGACCGCCAGCGCTGAGGCCTCCTCAATATCTGTCCCGGATTAAGGAACGATCATGACGACTACCTTCGCCGCCGCGTTGAACGAGCGCTATCGCAGCGCGATGCTCGCACTCTATCTGCACGAAGCCGTGCCCAATGATCCCTACCTGGTCGCCCAAGGACTGGCCACGCAAATCAAGACACCCAACGACCTGTATGAGTATTGGTTGCTGGATGTGCTGGTCAGCCAGAATGTACCGACCAGCCCGGTGGCCTGTGCCATCGCCAGCTTGCAGCAACTGGTCAACAGCATGATGCTGAACATGGAGCCCGGTTACAGCGATGACAGCCTGACGCCCCAGCAAATAAAAACCTGGCAGAACGGCCTGAATCGATACCCGATCTGGGCCGCCATCCAGCAGTTGCACTATTTCCCGGACATCTATCTGAATCCGACCCTGCGGCTGAACAAGACCGACAATTTCAAGCAATTGGAAAGCGACCTCAATCAGGCGCAGATTCAACCTGAAACGGTGCAGGCGGCGGTGTTGGCTTACCTTGCGCGCTTCGAGGAAGTGGCCAACCTGAAGATTTGCAACGGCTACATCGATGGCGAAGATTTCGCTAACAGTACCTATTACTTCATTGCAAAATCGCCGGCAGAAAACGCTTGGTACTGGCGTTCGCTGGACATGAGCCAGCGCCCGGTAAAGACGCCCACGCGGAAAATTTCCGGCATTCCAGATAAATACGATAAACCCCTGCCCAATGCGTGGACGGATTGGCAAAAAGCCAATGCACCGATTTCGGAGAAAGCGCTGGAACACACGGTCCGGCCGTGCTGGTTCAACAATCGCCTGTTTGTAATCTGGGCCGAGGTTGAACTGCAGGACGCGGATGCAACGGCAGACGAAATGCGCGCCGACCCGTCCGTCAAAGTGAACCCACGGTTCCGGTTGTACGCCAGCTACAAGAAATACGATGACAGCTGGAGCACGCCACGGGTTTACATTGAACGTTATTGCCAGACACCTGAATTGGTCAAAAAAACCCTGGAAGAAATTGAGAAGGACACTCAGACCATTGCAGTGTATGACCATTCGACGACGCCGGAATCGATGTTCCTGGCACTTTATAGCGGTTACACGGCAGACGAAAATGAACCAACCGGCGGTGGCGATCAATACGATTTTCTGAGAACCGTACGGATCGATAAAAACTTTTATGTCGCTTCGCTATACCCGGCGGATGGCGTCGCACTCAAAGCCTCCTCTGGTGGCGCCAAGGCGCTCGCGCTCGTAGATCAAGAAAATACCAGGCCGCATGTGCTGCAGATTGGTCACATTTTTGCCAGTGACACCAGAAATGCCCAGCGACTTCAATTCTGGCTTCCTAACAGTGAGTTTCAGTTCGGCGATGTCGAGCACAAAACTCCTGTCGATGAGCCAGAGGTTTGGAATTTCAGCGAGTGGCAAAACCGGATCAAGCGAAGCAACAAAGACGATGGGCTGATTTATGATAAAAGCACCTCCAGCGTTAAGTTAACGGTAAAGCTTGAAACAGAATTTACCGAGGATCGAACTCTCGATATTTCTATATACGACAGAAACAATCCAGAGCTCGAGCTCTTCAAATTAAAACTGGTGACCAACGACACCATCTTCCATGACAAGCGTTACACACTGCTGAAGGGTTCAACAATTACACCTGGAACTGACTGGCTTGACCTGCAGAATGCGAGACACAGTTTCACTGACAATGTAGGGGGGAAAAACCTGATTATCGATGGCTCAGGCGGGGATACCTTCTCGTTGCCAGCCACAAAAAAAGGCGAAACCGCTTCATTGGAAGGAAAACGCCTCTTTAAAGCCATGCTGGAATTGATGATGGATGGGAATTCCGACTACTCTATCAGCGAATGCAGAACATATGCCGATGGAACGCGTAAGTTGCTCCTTCACAGAACTCTAAATGTCAAACAAGAAGGGCCTTACCGTTACACGATGTTCGTTGCCCACCCATTGGCTGTCGCCTCCGACACACCGCCAAAAACATTTGCCGGCATGCGCACGCTGACTGAGTCCAACCTCGTCACTCGACTCGCAAGGGATGCCGAACTGACTTACAGATTCTCGATCGACCAGGTTACTTACCGTCCTGATGGCTGGCCCGTTGACTGGCCAGAAGAAACGATGGGTCTCAGAATTCCGCTTATTTATGGCGTCCTGATTTATGAATTACACAGTCTTTTTGGCTGGACGCTCAAAGGCGGTGCCCTTAAGACGTTGTCGCTCGGTTGGAGCGAGATCAATGACGAGGATGTGCAGATTGCCCCCAGCATTGGCAGTTTGGCTGATCCTACTCAAGGGGACAGCCCGTCTCTTGGCAGAGCCCAGTTCCTCGACTTTACCAAGTCGCGCATTGAACTGAGCGATGGCGCAACATCCGACGAGTCCCTGCGGGTCCCCATCCGCATGAACACCGTTTTCGCCAGGCAATTGATCAATCGTGCCGAAGTCGGCATGGAAACATTGATGAGTTGGGAAACACAACAGATGAAGGAGCCGCCTTTGTCTCGTGAGCTCGGCGCGCAGCCTATGGATTTTTCCGGCGCGTGCTCGACGCAGTTCTGCGAACTGTTCCTGCACACCTTTTGGTTGGTGGCGCATCGCCTGAACCAGGAACAACAGTACGACGAGGCTAGACGCTGCCTGTCGTTTCTCTTTGACCCTTCCCGCCAGAGCGGTGACGCCGGTCACCCCGGCTACTGGCAATCAGTGCCACTGGAAGAGCCGGTATGGCCAACCCCGCCAGACCCCAGCCAGGCTGTTTTGTACCCGGACGACCCGTTTCAGATCGCCTTGAGTTTTCCGGTGCACTTTCGAAAGGCGCTGTACCGACTCTATATTGATATCGAGCTCAATCAGGCTGACCAGGCCTTTCGGGAACTGACCCCGGACGGCCTGGCCGAAGCGAAATTGCGCTATGTACGTGTCCTGGATTTGCTGGGGCAGCGGCCGGATGTGCAACAGGTCGACCATTGGCGACCTGTACGGCTCGACGAGTTGAGCACTGCGAAGAATGAGCAGTTGCGTGAATTCGAACTACAACTGAACAGCGCGCATCAACAAGGGCGAGCACAGCCCCCCTTGCGCATCGGCAAGGCTCCGGCCGCGGAGGCCGCGCCGTTACTTTGCCTGCGGCCTTATAACGAGGACTCGTCGCTGGCCGGCGTCGACAACCCCTATCTGCGTCGCCCCTTCAACCGCGAACTGATCCAGAGCTGGGAACGCGCCGAGAGTCGACTGTACAACCTGCGCCACAACCTCGACATGGCAGGCAATCCATTGAACCTGCGCCTGTTTGCCGCGCCGCTGGACCCGCGCGCGCTGCTCGCCGCCTGGGGCCAGGGTTTGTCGGGCGCCGCCCTGAGCCGTCTGTTGAATCCGCAGATTCCCCATTACCGCTTCACCTTCATGTTCGCCCTGGCGCAGAACGCGGTGGACAGTGTGATCCAGTTCGGCGCGACGTTGCTGTCCTTGATCGAACGCAAGGAATCGGCGCAGTACCTTGAGCTGCAACAGCAACAGGCGTGGAATCTGGCGAAGATCGCGGTGGAGATACAGACTCAAGCGATAAAAGTTGATGAAAAGAACAAGGAGGCGTTGGTGGCCAGTCAGGCGATCATCGCGGCGAGACTCAACTATTACGAGAACCTGTTAAACGACGGTGTAAGCATCCTGGAAATAGCCGCAGCGGATTATCACTATCAGGCTGGTGCAGCCCAAGTCGTGTCCTATGAGATTCAGGCAAGCGGGGAACTGAGCAAAGTCGTACCAAACATAATCGGCTTTGCCATCGGTGGCGCGCGCCTGGAAGGCGTGCCCAATAAAGCCGCGACCATTCTATTGGGAGTTTCTGCAGGCCTTTCCTCCGCTGGTCAGCTCATCGATCGCCTCGAACAATACCGCCGCCGCGCCCAGGAGTGGACCCAGGCCCGCGACCAGGCAAAACTCGAAGAGAAACAAGTCGAGGCGCAACTCGCGGTCTACGAAGAACAGCACAAGGCCACCCAACTGCAACTGCGCCAGGCGCGAACCGCACTGGAGCAGGCCAGGGCGACCCACGATTTTCTGCTGGGCAGTAACCGTTTCAGCCGCTCGCAGACCTACGACTGGCTCAACAGCAAATTCTCCGGGTTCTATAGCAGCGCCTACACCACGGCCCAGTCCCTATGTCAGGCGGCCGAAGCTTGCTGGCAATACGAAATGGGCGATTTCGCCCGGAGCTTCATCCGCCCAGGTGCGTGGAACGCGACCTACCGTGGCCTCGGTGCGGGCGAAGAGTTGAAAATGAGCCTGCAGCAAATGCACGCCGATTACCTGAAGAACAACAGGCGCGAACTGGAAATCCGCAAAACCGTCTCGCTCAAACACCTCAAGGCGATGGATGAGGCCGTCAACAAGACCTGGGCAGATATCAAACAAGACCTGATTACCACCGGCACTTGTGAATTCGAACTGACGCAAAAAATGTTCGACGATGACTACAAGGATCAGAATCACTACCTGCGCCGGATCAAGACCATCAGCATCACTTTGCCGGTCAGCATCGGACCGTACAAAGACATCTGCGCCGTACTGACGCAGAGCTACAGCAAGGTCGAGATGGCCGCCACCATCGGCACCGTCAAGGAAAACCTGCGCGCCAGCCAACAGATCGCCCTGTCCCACGGTATCGACGATAACGGCATGTTCCAGCTCAACTTCCAGGATGAACGCTATCTGCCGTTCGAATACACCGGAGCGGTGTCGCGCTGGAGCCTGACCTTCCCCAACCTCGTGGCCCAGGCAGCGCTGCTCAAATCCCTCACCGACATCATCGTGCACGTCAGCTACACGGCCAGACGCGAGGGGGGATCGCTATGAACGAACAACAGCCACAGCAACAGTCGACGCTGCAGATCAACACCCCCACGCTGCCAAAAATGGGCGGCGCCATCCAAAGTATCGGCAAGGGTTGGGGCGCCGTCGGCACCAGTGGTGCCGCCTCGCTGGAATTGCCGCTGCCGATTTCGCCCGGGCGCGGCTTCGCCCCGGCGCTGGGTTTGAGTTACCAAAGCAATGTGGGCAACAGCGCATTCGGCATCGGCTGGACGAACACAGTCAATGCCATCACCTTGCGCACCACCGGCGGAGTACCCGGATACGACGGCACGGACCTGGCGCAAGGCCCTGGCGGTGATCTGTGGATGCCCGAACGCAATGAAAGCGACGGCTCGTTGATTGCCCGCACCGCCAATGCCTACAACGGTGAGCCGCTGGCAGAAACCTGCACGGTGGTGCGTCACTGGCCTCGGGTCGAGGGTGAGTTCGCCCTGATCGAGCATTGGTCCACCGCCACCGACACGGCGGGATTCTGGCTGATTCACAGGGCCGACGGCACCCTGCATGTGTACGGCCGCACCGAAAGCTCGCGCCGTGCCGACCCGAATGATTCACAACGCGTCGGCGTCTGGTTGATCGATGAAAGCCTTAACACCCGCGGCGAACACATAGTCTACGAATACCAGGCCGAAACCGATTTGCCCGCAGAGCCGCAATGGCGCGACTACCGTGCCCAGCGCTTCCTCAAACACGTGTACTACGGCAATGCCGTGGCCCATCCGCATCTGTATGCCTGGAAGACAGATAGCTGGAAGGACCAGCAATGGCATTTTCACCTGATATTCGATTATGGCGAGCGCTGCACTGATCTGGAAGAATTACCGACCTTCAAGGAACCGCAGCCCTGGCTTGAACGCAGTGATCCGTTCTGGAATTACGCCTACGGCTTCGAACTGGGCACCCGGCGCCTTTGCCGGCAGGTATTGATGTTTCATCATTTCCCCGAAGAACTGGGCCCGGAACCGGCCCTGGTCCAGCGTCTGCTGTTTGAGCATCGGGCCGATCCGTTGGGCTATAACCACCTGACCGCGGCGCACGTGCAGGCCTACGACAGCCTGGGCCAGATTGAAAGCCGGCCACCGACGGAGTTCAGCTACAACGCCTTTGACCTCGCCCCGCAACCCCAAGGCTGGGCGCAGTTTCCGGACATGCCCGGGCTCAACGACGGCCAGCATTATCAACTGGTCGACCTGTACGGCGAGGGTATGCCGGGGGTGCTGTGTCGTTACGATCAGGCCTGGTATTACCGCGAACCGCTGCGCTGCGAATCCGGCGGCGATAATGTCTGCTATAGCGAATGGAAACGTCTGGAGCAGATTCCGCTGGCCGATAGCAGCAAATCCGTTCACCAGTCGCTCACCGACCTGACCGGTGATGGCAAGCTCGACTGGGTGCTGGCAATGCCCGGAATGAACGGTTTCTTTACCCTTGATCCGCAGCGCAACTGGGCCGGTTTTGTGCCCTTCGAGGCATTTCCCGGCGAGTTCCTCCACCCCATGGCGCAAATGGCCGATCTGATGGGTGACGGCTTGAGCGACCTCGCACTGATTGGCACCCGTAGCGTACGGTTGTATGCCAACCTGCGTGAGCAAGGTTTTGCTGACGGCATCGACGTGCCCCATTTGGCGAAGACCGCCGAGGGCGACGACGACGAACTGCCGTCGCTGAGCAGAACAGCGCTCGAACTGATCGCTTTCGCAGATGTGCTCGGTAGTGGCCAGCAGCATCTGGTGCGGATCCGCCACAACGAAGTCAAATGCTGGCCCAACCTGGGCCGTGGGCGTTTTGGCAAAGGCTTTGTCTTGTGCGCCCTGCCGTTTGCCGAAAGCGAGTTCAATGCCGCCCAGGTGCTGCTGGCCGACCTCGACGGCTCGGGAGCGGTCGACCTGATTTACCTGGAAACCAATCGCCTGCGGGTGTTCATGAATCGTTGCGGCGAGGGTTACGAGCAAACGTCCAGCGACCTGTCATGGCCGGAAAACGTGCAATACGACCGGCTCTGCCAGGTCAGCACCGCGGACCCGCAAGGTCTGGGTTGCTCCAGCATTATCCTGACCGTGCCGCACATGGCACCACGGCACTGGCGCTACGACTTCGTCAAAGCCAAACCCTATCTGATCAACCGTTCCTGCAACAACATGGGCGCCAGCAGCAGCGTCACCTATCGCAGTTCGGCCCAGGAATGGCTGGATGAAAAACAGGAACAACACGCCGCCGGGGTCGAAAACCCGATTTCCCAATTGCCGTTTGCCATGCACCTGGTCAGCCGGCAAACGCAGCTCGACGACATCACCGGTAACCGGCTGACACAAGGTTTCAGCTATCGCGGTGGCTATTACGATCGCTTCGAACGCGAGTTCCGCGGCTTTCGGCTATTGATGCAGACCGACACTGAAGCCTCGGCGGCGGAACGGGCGACAGCCGGGTTCAGCGCACCGATCCTGAGCAAGACCTGGTTCCACACCGGTGCCGCCATTGATCCTGCAAGAACTGGCTATTATGATCGCGACACACTGGCGCAGCCCTTGCAGCCCACGCTGTTGCAGAACTACCACTTTAATGATCGGGCGGCGCAGCCCCTCAATAACCCTGACGAAGACACCGCCCGAGAAGTCGCCCGGGCGTTGAGTGGCAGAGTGCTGCGCTCGGAAACCTTCGCGGCTGACGATGACCCGGCCACCGCGGTGCCCTATACCGTTCAGGAAAACCGCGCTCTGGTGCGGATATTGCGCCCCAAAGGTGAACACCAGCCCTACGCAGTGTTGCAAGCGCTAGACCTGGAATCCCTCAGTTACCAGTACGAACCGACCATTGCCGACGACCCGTTGTGCCAGCACCAGATCAACCTGGAGTGGGACGAATACGGCACCTGCGTTCATGGTTTCAGCGTGCACTACGCCCGCCGCAAAACCGTTGACGATCCGCCACCCTTCACTGACGAGCATCAACAAACCTGGTGGAAAGATGCCCATGACTCCGCGCAGCAAAAGTGGTACCTGACACAAGCCCGCGCAAAGCTCATTCACCTGGCGGATCCAGAGGCATGGCGCCTGGGCCTGCCTTACCAAGCCCGCAACAATGCCCTGGTTCTGGAAAAGGCCGCACTGGCCCCCACGAAGCTCAACTACGACTATTTTCTTGCCCAGAGCAAAGACGACGGCGAGTGGGCCAGGCAGTCGCAGTTGGCGGGGTTGTCGATGCAGTACTACATCGACCCGGAAAACTGGCAGACGCTGGCACCCGGCAAAGCGACTATCGAGGGGCTGACGGCTCATATGGCAACAGCGGAGCTGGACGCCAGAGCCCTCAGTGCGTACGACGTACTCAAGGACGAAGACGGCAACATGCAATTCAACCTGAAAGAGAAACTCGAATCGCCCGAGGTGGGTTATCACATCATGGAGCTGTTTTTACCCGAGGTGGCCAGCCAAGCGCCGGCAGATCCGGGCGAGGCGAAAAGCTATTTATGGGCGGTCCATCGGGGCTTTCCCGTCTATCAGGGGCTGGACCGTTTTTATAACGTCTGCAAATACCGGGAAACCCGCAGTCACGGCCAGACCGAGATCACTTGGGACGATTACGACTGCCTGACCGTCGCCGTGACGCTGCCGGACAAGTGCACCACGCGCAGCCTCAATATCGATTACCGGACGTTCCTGCCGGCGATGATCGAGGACGCCAATCGCAATATCCAGGAGGCGCGGTACAACGCCTTCGGCGAACCATTGGTGACCAGTTTCCGCGGCACTGAATCGGGACAGCCCGTAGGTTTTCACGAGCTGGAGAGCTACATCCCACCGCTGGATCGCGATCCTGCCATTGCCATTGCCGATCCCAAGCTGGCCATCGGCAACTTCGCCAGCGCCGGTTTCGCCAACCTGTTCAACTGGATGGGACGTCTGTCACGCACCGCGCCACCCTCCCCGACATGGCTTGCCTGGGCCAGGGGGGAAGGTTTTGTCTTGCCCAGTGGGCATTTCTGCGACAGGGCTTGGCAGCATGTTGCCGGTGTGGTGAATCCCGATGCCAACGAGGTGATCCTGAAGCAGCAGATGGACGCGGCAATGCGTCAGCCGGTGTATGCGGCCATGCTGCTCGCCGACAGCTACCCCAAAGACCCCGAAGCCCCCATAAACCCCGAAGACCCCGACATGCAGGTGCGGCTCAGCATCACCTGCCTGGACGGCTTCGGCCGCACGCTGCAAACCCTGCAGGAAGTCGAACCTGGCAAATCGTGGCAGCTCGACGAACAGTGTGAACTGATTCTCAACGAAGATGGCACACCCTTGGAGGCCGAAGCCCCCAGGCGCTGGCGCTGTAGCGAACCGGTGGAATATAACAACAAGGGCAAAACCGTCCGCATCTACCGCCCAAGTTTCATCAATAAACCGTGCTACATGAAAGTTGAGTCGATGCGTCGACACCTCTTCCACGACCAACAGTTCTACGACGCCGCAGGCCGTCCGACCGAAACCGTGCTGGCCAAACAAATGCTGCAAGGCGATCCGCCAGTGTTAAAACCGTTGCGCCGAGAGACCTGGTACTGGATCTGGTGCAACGTGGCGTTCGACGAAAACGATTTGTTCGAACCCCCTCCCGAACAGGGCCGACGCAATTGGTGGTCCTGAATGCACATCCACGCGCATACGCCGCACCTGTTCGCCACTGACAGCCGCGGTTTACCGGTGCGCCAGGTTGCCTACTGGCGCGAGGATGCCCGTGCTCCCGAAACACGCAACACCACGCAGCAGCACGATGCCGCCGCGCGGTTGGTGGCGCAGCGCGATCCGCGGTTAATGAGCGACCCGTCGGCGCCCGCCAACCTCACCACGAGTCACTCGCTGACAGGCCAGGTGCTGAGTACCGTCAGTGTCGATGCCGGGTGGCGCGTCATGCTGCCGGGCGAAGCAAATCAGACCCTGCACAGTTGGGATGGGCGGGGCAGCCAGCGCGTCCTCGAATATGACGAGCAGATACGCGTGGTGGCGATATCCGAACAAGCTCTGGGTGGTGAGCCTTTATGCGTGGAGCGCTACGAATATCGTGGCGACGATCCGGCCTTCGCCGCGCGCAACCAGTGTGGGCAATTGATTCGCCACGATGATCCGGCGGGCACGCAGTTGTTCGAACAGTTCGGATTGACCGGTGGGGTTTTGCAGCAGACTCGGCATTTTCTGCGCACACTGGAAGCACCCGACTGGCCCGAGTCGCTGACCGAGCGCGACGGGTTGCTCGAGCCTGGTGAAGGGGCGATCAGCCGAACGGTGCTCAACCCACTCGGCGAAACGATCAGACAGACCGACGCCAAGGGCAACCAGCAGTTCTTCGGCCTGACCCGCGACGGCCAATTGCGCGAAGTTCGCTTGCAACTCAGCCATCAGGCGCAGGCGAAAACCCTGGTCAGCGCCATCCAGTACAACGCGGATGGCCGGACAGCTCAGGAAACGGCCGGCAACGGCGTGATTACCACACTGCAATACGCACGCGAAGACGGCCGTTTGATTCGCCTTCAAGCCAGCCGCGGCAACGACACCCTGCAAGACCTACGCTACGGCTATAACCCGGTGGGCAGCGTAGTGCGCATCGAAGACGCCGCTTTGCCAATTCGCTACTTCGCCAACCAGCGGATCGAATCGGTCAGCTACTTTGATTATGACAGCCTTGATCAACTCAATAAGGCAACGGGCTGGGAGGCTGGCCAAACCTCGACGTTCTCACCGTTTGCCGCCCCCGCTGCGTGCGCCAACTACACCCAGACCTACCGCTATGACTGCGGCGGCAACCTGCTCGAACTGACCCACCAAGGCCCACAAAACCATGGCCATCGCCTGATCGCTGCCGCGCACAGCAACCGCTGTTTGCCAGTGCGCGATGGCGTGGAACCGGGCGAGGAAGACTTTCGCAACGGCTTCGATGCCAACGGCAACTTGCTCAGCCTGCAACCCGGGCAATGGCTGAGTTGGGATGTACGTAACCAATTGCGCGAAGTCCGAACGGTTGTGCGTGCAGTTGATGCGGATGATGGCGAGCAATGCATTTACGGCGCTGATGGCATGCGCGTGCGCAAAGTGCGGCAGACGCAGACCAATGTCCGAACCTTGACCGCTGAAGTTCGTTACCTGCCGAACCTGGAAATCCGCACCCACAGCGGCACGGGTGAACGGTTGCAGGTCATCAGCGTTCAGGCCGGACGCAACAGTGTGCGGGTTTTGCATTGGGAGTCTGAACCGCCGAAAGAGATAGAGAACGATCAACAGCGCTACAGCCTCAACGACCACTTGGGGTCCTGCGCTCTGGAACTCGACGCTGAGGGCCAGGTGATCAGCCATGAGCGCTATCACCCCTTTGGCACCACCGCGTGGTTTGCCGGGCGAGGGGAAATCGAGGCGAGTTACAAAACGCTGCGCTATTCGGGCAAGGAGCGGGATGCGACGGGGCTTTATTACTATGGGTTCAGGTATTACGCGGCGCAGTGGCAGCGATGGTTGAATCCGGATCCGTCTGGTATTCGCGATGGTCTGAACGTCTATGATTTCTGTGGCAATAACCCAACCAGCAGAATGGATCCCGATGGACTAATGATGCAGGACGTCGATGAGATCGGACCGTTTGAGCAGTTTTTGTCTCATGAGCAAAGTTTGAGGGCAGACTTTGGCTTGCCATCGTTCAGCTTCAGGCTTTCTGATGGAGGCGATGACGAGATGTCCATGAACGATGAACCGTCGCCGGGTGCACTCTCGCATCAAGGGTCAGCCGGTTATTCCAATCCGGGTACTCCGCAAAGCCAGGGGAGTCCGGGTAGTCCGGGTAGTCCGGGTAGTCCGGGTAGTCCAGGTACGCCTTCCACCCTGACAGCGGAACAAGGCCTCTCCCTCAAAATATTGACGAAAGACTCCCCTGAACTGCGTCACTCCTGGAACAGCAGAAACCTCCTCGAGAGAGATAACTTTGGCGGCAAGGTTTATCGCGCCGATTTACGCCCGCCGGATCAGGTGATTCGATATGGATTCAATCCTTCCAGCGATTTCAGAGCCATAAAAAAAATGATCGGTGGGAGTGCTTTGATAGTCGCTGAGACACTTGAGGGCGCGGTGTTTTATGCAGCCCGCAGCGGTCACGAGTATGAGTTTTATGAAATCGATGCCACGGACGTCAGAGGCGCATCCCTGGTGGAAAACCTGGTCCTGAATCATGGAAACCTGGTGAAACATCTCGATGGTTACGCGGACGTAAGTCCTACAAGTTTGACCGGAGAGGCCAATGAAATGCGCGAGGCACACCTTTATCATGACGATCTTTTTCAGGATGGGCGCCCCTCGATTGTTGCGCTGGGACCGCTACGGGATAGAGTACTTGCTGCCCGACTAAGGCAAGTTACGCCATCGCAATAGGGAGCGAGCCTGCACGCGAAAGCGGCAGATTAAGCACCAAAGAAAACGGCACCTTTTGGTGCCGTTCATATTTCATAAATCAACCGTCACTTACGCGCATCCGCCCACGATTTCAGCAGTTCGCTGTAACTCACGGTTTCACCTTTCGGCTTCTCGTTCGCCAGTTTCGGTTTCGGTGCGCCCGGCTGATCGAACCAATACTGAGCATCGCGCTCCGGGTTCATCTTCGGAGCACAAACTGCCTGAGCCTTGGAGCGTTCGAGGCGTTCCATGATGCGGTCCTGATCCTTGGCCAGGCCATCAAGCGCCTGTTGCGGAGTCTTCTCGCCGCTGGCCGCTTCGGCGATGTGGCTCCACCACAACTGGGCCAGACGCGGATAGTCCGGCACGTTGGTCCCCGTCGGGGTCCATTGCACGCGGGCCGGGCTGCGGTAGAACTCGACCAGGCCGCCGAGCTTCGGTGCCAGATCGGTCATCGCCTGGGAGTTGATGTCCGACTCACGGATCGGCGTCAGACCGACGATGGTTTTCTTCAGCGAGACGGTTTTCGACGTGACGAACTGCGCGTACAGCCACGCCGCCAGTTTCTGTTTCTCAGGCGTGGACTTCATGAACGTCCATGACCCTACGTCCTGATAACCGAGCTTCATGCCCTCTTCCCAGTACGGCCCGCGCGGCGAAGGCGCCATGCGCCATTTCGGCGTGCCGTCGGAATTGACCACCGGCAAGCCCGGTTTGGTCATGTCGGCGGTGAACGCGGTGTACCAGAAGATCTGCTGAGCGATGTTGCCTTGCGACGGCACCGGGCCAGACTCGGAGAAGGTCATGCCGGCCGCTTCCGGTGGCGCGTACTTCTTCAACCAGTCGACGTATTTGGTGGTCGCGAACACTGCCGCCGGGCCGTTGGTGTCGCCGCCGCGGGTCACGCTGGAGCCGACCGGGTGGCAGTCTTCGACGCGAATGCCCCACTCGTCCACCGGCAAACCGTTGGGAATGCCCTTATCGCCGCCGCCAGCCATGGAGAACCAGGCATCGGTGAAGCGCCAGCCCAGCGACGGGTCTTTCTTGCCGTAATCCATGTGCCCGTAAACGCGTTTGCCGTCGATTTCCTTGACGTCTTCGCTGAAGAATTTGGCGATGTCTTCATAGGCCGACCAGTTCACCGGTACGCCCAGCTCGTAACCGTACTTTTCCTTGAACTTGGCTTTCAGATCGGCGCGCTCAAACCAGTCGGCACGGAACCAGTACAGGTTGGCGAATTGCTGGTCGGGCAATTGATAGATTTTGCCGTCCGGCGCGGTGGTGAAGGAGATACCGATGAAGTCCTTGAGGTCGAGAGTCGGCGAGGTGAAGTTCTTGCCCTCGTTGGCCATCAGGTCGGTGATCGATTCGGTCTTGCCGTAGCGAAAGTGCGTACCGATCAGGTCGGAGTCATTGACCCAGCCGTCATAGATGTTCTTGTCCGACTGCATCACTGTCTGCATTTTCTCGACCACGTCGCCTTCCTGCAGCAAGTCGTGGGTGAGCTTGATTCCGGTGATTTCGCTGAAGGCCTTGGCCAGCACTTTGGACTCGTATTCGTGGGTGGTCAGGGTCTCGGAAACGACCTTGATGTCCATGCCGCGAAACGGCTCGGCGGCCTTGATGAACCACTTCAATTCTTCGAGCTGCTGTTCGGCCGTCAGGGTCGAGGGCTTGAACTCGTTGCCGATCCACTTTTTCGCAGCATCTTCATAGGCGTCGGCCCAGGCAGATGCGCTCAAACCGCTGAGTGCCAGCATGGCTGCCAATGAAATGCTATGTCGCAGCTTATTGTTTTTATCGAACATAGAGACCTCCTGTTTAAGTTGTGGAGCCGCGTTGCCGAACGATTCGACTAGCCCCAACGCATCACAGCCAACAGCCACACCAGGGACAACGCGGACGCCACCCAGATGCTCCAGTCGGTGACGCCGATTACCAGCAGATGCAGGTAGGCGCTGCCGAGAAGACCGATAAACAAGCGATCGCCACGGGTGGTGGCAATCGGCAAAAACCCGCGCCGCAGAATGCTCGGCGAGCGCAATTCCCAGGTGGTCATACCCACCAGAATCAGACCGATGCCGATGAAGAACGCCGCGGTCGGTGTCGTCCAGCTCATCCATTCCATCATCAGCTCCTCAGACTCGACCGAGGGCAAAGCCCTTGGCCACGTGGTTGCGTACAAACCAGATCACCAGCATGCCCGGCAGGATGGTCAACACCCCCGCCGCTGCCAGCACGCCCCAATCGATCCCCGATGCCGACACCGTTCGCGTCATTACCGCCGCAATCGGCTTGGCGTTGACCGAGGTCAGCGTGCGCGCCAACAGCAGTTCGACCCAAGAAAACATGAAGCAGAAAAACGCCGTGACACCGATGCCGGAGCCAATCAACGGGATGAAAATCTTCACGAAGAACTTGGGAAAACTGTAGCCGTCGATGTAAGCCGTTTCGTCAATCTCCTTAGGCACGCCGGACATGAACCCTTCAAGAATCCACACCGCCAGCGGTACGTTGAACAGGCAGTGCGCCAAGGCCACGGCGATGTGCGTGTCAAACAGACCGATTGACGAATACAACTGGAAGAACGGCAGCAAAAACACCGCCGGCGGCGCCATGCGATTGGTCAACAGCCAGAAGAACAGGTGCTTGTCGCCGAGGAAACGATAGCGTGAAAACGCGTAAGCCGCCGGTAACGCCACGCTCAGGGAAATCACCGTGTTCAAGCTGACGTAATACAGCGAGTTCAGATAGCCGGTGTACCAGCTCGGATCAGTGAAGATCACTTTGTAGTTCGCCAGCGTGAAAGCCTGCGGAAACAGCGTCAGGCCGCCGAGGATTTCGGTGTTGCTTTTGAACGACATGTTCAGCAGCCAGTAGATCGGCACCAGCAGGAACAGGATGTAGATCAGCAACGGAATCAGCTTTCTCTTGCTCATGGCCGGGCCTCAGCGGTTGGCGTCGGAGTGCGTCATGGCGGTATAGAACAGCCAGGACACCAACAGAATGATCAGGAAGTACACCAGCGAAAACGCCGCTGCCGGACCGAGGTCGAATTGCCCTACGGCCATCTGCGTCAACGTCTGACTCAAGAAGGTCGTGGCATTACCCGGCCCGCCGCCGGTGAGCACGAACGGCTCGGTGTAGATCATGAAGCTGTCCATGAAGCGCAGCATCACGGCGATCAGCAGCACGCTCTTCAGCTTGGGCAGTTGAATGTGGCGGAACACCGCCCAGGCCGAGGCCCGATCAATCCGTGCAGCCTGGTAATACACGTCGGGAATGGCCCGCAAACCGGAGAAACACAGCAGCGCGACCAGCGAAGTCCAGTGCCAGACGTCCATCACCAACACGGTCACCCAGGCGTCCATGGTATTGGCCGCGTAGTTGTAGCTGATGCCCATCGCGTTGAGGCTGGAGCCGAGCAGGCCGATGTCGGCGCGGCCGAAGATTTGCCAGATGGTGCCGACCACGTTCCACGGGATCAGCAGCGGAATCGCCAGAATGATCAGCACCACTGAGGACCAGCGGCCCTTGGTCGGCATGGTCAGCGCGACGGCGATGCCCAGCGGGATTTCGATCAGCAGCACGCAGGCCGAATAGATGAACTGGCGCAGCAGCGAATCGTGCAAACGCGGGTCAAGCAGTACCTGCTTGTACCAGTCGGCACCGACGAAGTAGCGGCTGGACTGGTCGAAGATGTCCTGCACCGAATAATTGACCACGGTCATCATCGGGATCACCGCGCTGAACGCCACCAGCAGAAATACCGGCAACACCAGCCACCAGGCCTTGTTGTTCTGCACCTTGTTCATGGCTGCGCCTCCTCGTCGCTGACTTCCAGCAAAAATTCATCGGCATAGACCATCAGCCACTGCGCCGGGAAACTGATGTACGCCGTGCCCTGCGGCACCGGTTTGTCTTCTGCCAGACGTACCTTCAACGGCGCACCATCGAGGTTGAGAGTCATGATCTTGTAGGTGCCGAGGTCTTCGACGTGTACGACTTTTGCCTGCATCGCATCGTCAAACGGCTCGTCCCAGACATGAATAAACTCGGGACGGATGCCGACCTTCAGATTTTTCCACTGACCGTGCTCGATATGACGCTGCATGGCGTCGGACAGGGGCAGGTGGGTCGAGGCGAAACCGACGCCGCCGGGTTGCGCCTGCACCTCAATCAGATTCATCCCCGGGCTGCCGATGAAATAGCCGACAAAGGTGTGGCTCGGCCGCTCGAACAATTCCCGTGGCGTACCGAACTGAACGATCTGACCGCCGTACATCACCGCAATCTTGTCGGCAAAGGTCGAGGCTTCCAGCTGATCGTGGGTGACGTAGACCATGGTGATGTTGAACTGCTCGTGGATCTGCTTGAGCTTGCGCCGCAGCTTCCACTTCAGATGCGGGTCGATCACCGTCAGCGGCTCGTCGAAGAGGATTGCCGAAACATCGTCGCGCACCAGACCACGACCCATCGAGACTTTCTGTTTTTCATCGGCGGTGAGGTTGCGCGCCTTTTTGCTCAACAGATTCTGCAGGTCGAGCACTTCGGCAATTTCCTGCACCTTGCTGTGCACTTTCGCCTCGGCCATGCCCTGATTTCGCAGGGGAAAGGCGAGGTTATCGAACACGGTCATGGTGTCGTAGACCACCGGAAACTGGAAAACCTGAGCGATGTTGCGCTTCTCCGGGGTCAGGTCGTTGACCGCTTTGCCATCGAACAGCACGTGGCCCTGTGAAGGGCTGAGCAGGCCGGAAATGATGTTGAGCAAGGTCGACTTGCCGCATCCGGACGGACCGAGCAAGGCATACGCCCCGCCCTGCTCCCAGATGTGGTCCATTTCGCGGATCGCATAATCTTCCGCGCCGCTCGGGGTTTTGCTGTAACTGTGGGCGAGGTGCTGCAATCGGATTTCGGCCATCAGGCAACCCTCGCGACACGCCGGCCAGGTGCTTGCACCAGACGGCCCTGCGCATCGAAAACGAACAGTTTATGGGTCGGGATATAAATGCGGATCGGCGCATCGACGTCGTATTCGTGAACCCCAGGCAGGTGCAACACCAGCAAGAAATGCTCGTTGCGCACGTGCAGGAAGGTTTCCGAACCGCTGATCTCGGCGACTTCAACGGTCACGGCCAACTCAAGATCGTCGTCGTTGCTCGGCACCAGCGAGATATGGCTGGGGCGTACGCCGAAACGGAACTCGCCCTCGCCCACCGGGCGCAAGTCAACGTTCAACGGGAAGTGTACGAAGTTGGCAAAGCTGACTTCGTTGCCGGCGATGCGCCCGGGCATCAGGTTGATCGGCGGCTCGGAGAACAATTCAGCCGCCAGCACCGATTGCGGCTGGTGATACACCTCGGTCGACGGCCCACTCTGGATCACCCGGCCTTCGTGCAGGATGGTCGTGGTGCCGCCGAGGGCCAGCGCTTCGTTGGGCTCGGTGGTGGCGTAGATGGCGATGGTGTGGCGCGCCTTGAACAGCTCGCGCATCTCCTGGCGCAGCTCTTCGCGCAGCTTGTAGTCAAGGTTGACCAGAGGCTCATCGAAGAGGATCAGTTCGGCGTCCTTGACCAGCGCGCGGGCCATGGCCGTGCGCTGCTGCTGACCGCCGGAGAGTTCCAGCGGATAGCGCTGCAAGAACTTCTCGATGCGCAGCATGCGTGCGGTTTCCTGCACCTTGCTGTGGATGATCTCTTTGGCGATACCGGCCTGGCGCAGCGGCGAGGCGATGTTCTCGAACACCGTCATGGTCGGATAATTGATGAACTGCTGATAGACCATCGACACATTGCGCAGCCGCACCGGGCGCTGGGTGACATCGACGCCGTTCATCAGCACGCGACCGCTGTCGGGCTTGTCCAGACCGGCCATCAGGCGCATCAGACTGGTTTTGCCGGACAGGGTGCGCCCGAGCAAGACGTTGAAGGATCCGGGTTCGAATTTCAGGCACGCATCGTCGATCCAGATCTGGCCCTCGACGGTACGGCTGACGTGCTCCAGGGTGAGTGACATGGCTCGGCCTTTTTTATTTTTTGGAGTCAAGCGACCGAAGCAACAGAGCGACATTCGTGCCAGAAATGGCAAGTGGTTGATTTGGCATGAAAATCGCCGATCAGGCAGTGAATGAGCGTTCACAGCTGAACACTTTTGAACAGTGGGGTGATTGACAATGAACAATAGTGAACAACACTCTATAAGCGCTTTTTGCCCGGATTGTCTGAGCGCCGCAGATACAATGTGGGAGCGAGCTTGCTCGCGAATACGGTGTGTCATTCAACCCATTTGGTGACTGATACGCCCCATTCGCGAGCAAGCTCGCTCCCACAGGTGGTCTGCGTGGCTCTCAGGATTCGGGTTCATAACAATAATAAAATCGCTGCACTCAGAGGCTCGCCCCCATGGCCGCACCTGCTTCGCCGCTGTCCCACGACGCGATCGTCCAGACTTCCTGGCAACGTTGCCGCGCGTTCGGTCTCGACCATCAGAGCACACCGGCCTTCGATCAATTGCCTGCGGCCGGCATTGCGCGCCTGCTCGACAGTCATCATTCGCTGGTGCAGACCACCCACCAAGAGGTCCTGCCCTATTACGAAAACATCCTCAGCAACTCCAATTGCCTGATCATGCTCGCCGACAATCAGGGTCAGGTGCTGACTTCGTGGGGCACCCAGCGGTTTATCGAGCCGAACCTGGCGCGGGGCTTTCAGGCCGGGGCGAGCTGGATGGAACGCAGCAGCGGCACCAATGCGATCGGCACTGCGCTGGCCTGCGAACAGGCAGTGCACATCGAACACGACGAGCATTTTCTCAAGGCCAACCGCTTCATGACCGGCTCCGCCGCGCCGATTTTCGATGCCGAGCGCAAGGTCATCGCCGTGCTGGATGTGTCCAGCGACAGCTACCTGCCGCCCTCGCACACCCTCGGCATGGTCAAAATGATGAGCCAGACCGTGGAGAACCGGTTGATCCTCAACCTGTTTCATGGCCAGCATTTTCAACTGACCTTCAACACCGGTTTGAACAACCTCGACAGCCAATGGGCCGGGTTGTTGATTTTCGATGAGAGCGGTCAGGTGCTGTCGGCCAATCGCCGCGCCGACAACTTGCTCGGTGTGCGCCTGTCACGGGTCAGCGTCGAAAGTCTGTTCAAGGTCTCGCTGCTGGAGCTGATCAATCAGCCCGAAGGCTTGCCGTTTGCCTTGCAGACTTCCGGGCGCAACCGTTTTCAATGCTTGTTGAAACGACCGAAACAGGCGCCGGTTCAGGCGCGGGTGTTTGCCGCCGAAGACAAGCCTGCGTCAGCCAGTGCGATCAGCCTCAATACGCTGCATTTCGGCGACAGTCGCGTGGAAAAAGCCGTGCGCCAGGCCGAACGCTTGCTGGAAAAAGACATTCCGTTGTTGATTCACGGCGAAACCGGCGTCGGCAAGGAAGTCTTCGTCAAAGCCCTGCATCAGGCCAGCTCGCGAAGCAAACAGGCATTCATAGCGGTGAACTGCGCAGCGATCCCCGCCGAACTGGTCGAATCTGAATTGTTTGGCTACGAGAAAGGCGCGTTTACCGGCGCCAACCAGAAAGGCAGCATCGGCCTGATCCGCAAGGCCGACAAAGGCACGCTGTTCCTCGATGAGATCGGCGATATGCCGCTGCCAACCCAGGCGCGCCTGTTGCGAGTGTTGCAGGAACGTTGCGTGCAACCGGTGGGCAGCAGCGAATTGTTCCCGGTGGATCTGCGAATTATCTCGGCGACCAATCGCTCGTTGCGCGAGCAAGTGCAGTTGGGCCGCTTCCGTGAAGATCTGTATTACCGCATCGGCGGCCTGACCCTGGAACTGCCGCCGCTGCGTGAGCGCAGTGATAAACAGGCGTTGTTCAAGCGACTGTGGGAGCAGCATCGCGAGCCGACGCAATGGGCGGGGCTGAGCCCAGAGGTACTGGAATTGTTTGAAAAGCATCCGTGGCCGGGGAATTTGCGTCAGGTCAGCAGTGTGATGCAGGTGGCGTTGGCCATGGCCGAAGAACAACCGGTGCGGCCGGAGCATTTGCCGGATGATTTTTTTGTCGATCTGGAGATGGAGCCGGTGGAGACGGCGCCGCCGCTGGGGCTGGATTTGAATGATGTTGACGCGTTGAATCGGGAGTTGAAGGCGGCTGGGGGGAATATTTCGCATCTGGCGCGGCGGTTGGGGGTGAGTCGCAATACCCTCTATAAACGGTTGCGGCAGGCTGAATGATAAGGTGACCTCAAGGGCCTCTTCGCGAGCAGGCTCGCTCCCACAGGGGATTTGTGTCGTTTATTGATCGTTCGATCGTTCCCATGCGCAGCAAAGGAATGCAGCCCGGGACGCTCCGCGTCCCTACAGAGCCGAACGCGGAGCGTCCGTTGAGGCATTCCCACGCAGAGCGTGGGAACGATCATGGTTAGGGGCTTTTCGCCTTTATATCAGTCCGCCAGACGCCAGGTCGTACCACCCTTGCCATCTTCCAGCACCACACCCATCGCCGTGAGCTGATCACGAATCCGGTCCGACTCGGCCCAATCCTTACCCGCCCGAGCCGCCAGACGCGCGGCAATCAACGCATCCACTTCTGCCGCATCGACACGCCCTTCGGCGCCCGCCTGCAGGAAGTCATCGGCCTCGAGCTGCAACACGCCCAACACACTCGCCAGTTCTTTCAAGCGCGCCGCCAGACCGGCCGCTGCATCAAGATCGCTCTCACGCAGACGGTTGATCTCGCGCACCATCTCGAACAGCACGGCGCACGCTTCGGGGGTGCCGAAGTCGTCGTTCATCACCGTGGTGAAACGCTCGACGAACGCTTCGCCGCCCGCCGGTGCAACGCTCGGCAGACCTTTCAGCGCGTGGTAGAAACGCTCCAGTGCGCCCTTGGCGTCCTTGAGGTTGTCTTCCGAGTAGTTGATCGCGCTGCGGTAGTGGCTCGACACCAGCAGGTAGCGCACGACTTCCGGGTGGTACTTGTCGAGCACGTCGCGGATGGTGAAGAAGTTGTTCAACGACTTGGACATCTTCTCGCCATTGATGCGAATCATCCCGCAATGCATCCACGCGTTGGCGTACGTCTTGCCGGTAGCCGCTTCGCTCTGGGCGATTTCGTTTTCGTGGTGCGGGAACTCCAGGTCGCTGCCGCCGCCATGAATGTCGAAGGTCTCGCCGAGGCAGCAGGTCGACATGACCGAGCACTCGATGTGCCAGCCCGGACGCCCGGCGCCCCATGGCGATTCCCAGCTCGGCTCGCCCGGCTTGGCGGCTTTCCAGAGCACGAAATCGAGCGGGTCTTCTTTCGACTCGTCGACTTCGATGCGTGCGCCAATGCGCAGGTCTTCGATCTTCTTGCGCGACAGCTTGCCGTAGCCCATGAATTTGGCGACGCGGTAGTACACGTCGCCATTGCCCGGTGCGTAAGCGTAGCCCTTGTCGATCAGGGTCTGGATCATCGCGTGCATGCCAGCGATATGATCGGTGGCGCGCGGTTCCATGTCCGGCTTTTTGATATTCAGGCGCGCTTCGTCTTCGTGCATCGCGGCGATCATGCGCTCGGTCAGCGCTTCGAACGATTCACCGTTGTCGCGGGCACGATTGATGATCTTGTCGTCGATGTCGGTGATGTTGCGCACGTAGGTCAGGTCATAACCGCTGAAGCGCAACCAGCGCGTCACCAGGTCGAACGCGACCATGCTGCGGCCGTGGCCGAGGTGGCAGTAGTCGTACACGGTCATCCCGCAGACGTACATGCGCACCTTGTTGCCATCCAGCGGCTTGAAGACTTCTTTGCTCTTGGTGAGCGTGTTGTAGATCGTTAGCACGTTAGTTCCTTGACTCACTCACTGGCCCCACGAATCACGCAGGGTCACAGTACGGTTGAATACCGGCTGACCGGGTTTCGAGTCCTTCAAATCAGCGACGAAGTAACCTTCGCGCTCGAACTGGAAACGGTCTTCAGGCTGGGCGTTGCCGAGCGATGGCTCAGCGCGACAACCGGTCAGCACTTGCAGCGAGTCAGGGTTGATGTTGTCGAGGAAACTGGCGCTGTCTTCGGCCTTTTCCGGGTTCGGCGAACGGAACAGGCGATCGTACAGACGCACTTCGCACTCGACGCTGGCGGCGGCCGGCACCCAGTGGATCACGCCTTTGACCTTGCGGCCTTCCGGGTTCTTGCCGAGGGTGTCCGGGTCGTATGAGCAACGCAGTTCGACGATGTTGCCGTCGGCGTCCTTGATCGCCTCGTCGGCACGGATCACGTAGCTGCCGCGCAGACGCACTTCACCGGCCGGTTCCAGGCGTTTGTAGCCCTTCGGCGGCTCTTCCATGAAATCTTCACGGTCGATGTAGATTTCCCGGGCGAACGGCAACGCGCGCACGCCCATGTCTTCTTTCGGGTGGCGTGGCAGTTCGAGGTTTTCGACCTGGCCTTCCGGATAATTGGTGATGACCACTTTCAGCGGACGCAGCACGCACATCGCGCGCGGTGCGCTGTGGTCGAGGTCGTCACGGATGCTGAATTCGAGCATGCCGAAGTCAACCACGCCGTCGGAACGGTTGGTGCCGATCATTTCGCAGAAGTTGCGGATCGATTTTGGTGTGTAGCCACGGCGGCGGAAGCCCGACAGCGTGGACATGCGCGGATCGTCCCAGCCATTGACGTGCTTTTCGTCAACCAGTTGCTTGAGCTTGCGCTTGCTGGTGATCGTGTAGTTGAGGTTCAGACGGCTGAATTCGTACTGGCGCGGGTGCGCTGGCACTGGCAGTGCGTCGAGGAACCACTCGTACAGCGGACGATGGCTTTCGAACTCCAGGGTGCAGATCGAGTGGGTGATGCCTTCGATGGCGTCCGACTGACCGTGAGTGAAGTCGTAGTTCGGGTAGATGCACCACTTGTCACCGGTCTGGTGGTGATGGGCGTGGCGAATGCGGTACATGATCGGGTCGCGCAGGTTCATGTTCGGCGAAGCCATGTCGATCTTCGCGCGAAGTACGCGAGCGCCGTCCGGGAATTCGCCGGCCTTCATGCGCGCGAACAGGTCGAGGTTTTCCTCAACCGAACGGTCACGGAACGGGCTGTTCTTGCCCGGCTCGGTCAGGCTGCCACGGTATTCCTTGGCCTGCTCGGGGGTCAGGTCATCGACGTAGGCCTTGCCGGTCTTGATCAACTCGACCGCCCAGTCGTGCAACTGGTCGAAATACTGCGAGGCGTAGCGCACTTCGCCTGCCCATTCGAAGCCCAGCCACTGCACGTCGCTTTTGATCGCGTCGATGTATTCCTGATCTTCCTTGGCCGGGTTGGTGTCGTCGAAACGCAGGTGCGTGACGCCACCGAACTCCTGGGCCAGGCCGAAGTTCACGCAGATCGACTTGGCGTGGCCGATGTGCAGGTAGCCGTTGGGCTCCGGCGGGAAGCGGGTCACGATCTGGGTGTGCTTGCCCGAGTCCAGGTCTGCCTGGATGATCGGCCGCAGGAAGTTGACCGGCACGGCAGGGCCGGACTTGGCATTCGAGGTAGGGTCGACAGTGGGCTTGCTCATAGGATCCTTGACTTACATGTGCGCGGCCGCAAAGAGGGGCCAGACAAAACAAAGCCGCTATCATAGCCGATGCTGTCAAGGGCCTGACAGAGCAGGTCCTATAAAGGCATGCATTTAATCACCGCGAAATGAAAAACCGCCTCGAAATTCGCGCCTGTCACGCTAAACTGCGCACCTTGGCCGAAGCAGGCTGAACCGGTTTTCGGGCCAGGTGTCGGAAAACCACGAATTCCCTATACAGAGTAATGACCATGACTCAAGTCAAACTGACCACCAACCATGGCGACATCGTCATCGAACTGAACGCTGAAAAGGCGCCGATCACCGTTGCCAACTTCATCGAATACGTGAAGGCCGGTCACTACGAAAACACCGTTTTCCACCGTGTCATCGGTAACTTCATGATCCAGGGCGGCGGTTTCGAGCCAGGCATGAAAGAAAAGAAAGACAAGCGTCCAAGCATCCAGAACGAAGCGGACAACGGTCTTTCCAACGACAAGTACACCGTCGCCATGGCCCGCACCATGGAGCCGCATTCGGCTTCGGCGCAGTTTTTCATCAACGTTGCCGACAACACCTTCCTCAACCACAGCGGCAAGAATGTGCAGGGCTGGGGCTACGCGGTATTCGGTAAAGTCACCGAAGGCACCGACGTTGTCGACAAGATCAAAGGCGTGTCGACCACTTCCAAGGCCGGCCACCAGGACGTACCTGCTGACGACGTGATCATCGAGAAAGCCGAGATCATCGAAGCGTGATATTGCTGATTTCAGACTTGCATCTGGAAGAGGAGCGCCCGGACATTACCCGGGCGTTTCTGGATTTGCTCGCCGGACGCGCCCGCTCGGCGAGTGCGTTGTACATCCTTGGCGACTTTTTCGAGGCGTGGATTGGCGATGACGCCATGACGCCCTTTCAGCGTTCCATCTGCCAGGCCCTGCGCGATTTGAGCGACAGCGGCACGGCCATCTTTCTGATGCACGGCAATCGCGACTTCATGCTCGGCAAGGCGTTCTGCAAAGAGGCCGGCTGCACGCTGTTGAAGGACCCAAGTGTCGTGCAGTTCTACGGCGAGCCAGTGCTGCTGATGCACGGCGACAGCCTGTGCACCCGCGACGTCGGCTATATGAAGCTGCGCCGCTACCTGCGTAACCCGATCACCCTGTTCATCCTGCGCAACCTGCCCTTGCGTACCCGGCACACACTGGCGCGCAAACTGCGCAACGAAAGCCGGGCGCAGGTGCGGATGAAGGCCAATGACATCGTCGACGTCACGCCGGAGGAAATTCCGCGGATCATGCAGGCGTTCGGGGTGAAAACCCTGATTCACGGGCACACCCACCGCCCGGCGATTCACAAGTTGCAGCTCGGTGAGCAGGCGGCGAAGCGGATTGTTCTGGGCGATTGGGATCGTCAGGGCTGGGCGTTGCAGGTGGATGAGAGCGGGTACGCGCTGGCGCCGTTCGATTTTGCCCCGCCTCCTGCCCTGCCCGCCCCGAGCGCCTAAGGATCACTGCTATCCCTGTGGGAGCGGGCTTGCCCGCGATGAGGCCATCACATTCAACATCTCTGTTGACTGAAAATCCGCCATCGCGCGCAAGCCCGCTCCCACAGGTTATGTGTTGCCTTAATGTCCGGACGCGGCCGGCCCGGCCTTCGCCGCAAACGGCGGCTTCGCCAGCCACACGATCAAGATCAAACCCATGAACCCCCACCCGAGCAGCGTGAAGTAATCCACGGTCGACAACATGTACGCCTGACTGGTCAGAATCTGATCCATCTGCGCATACGCCGACTGACTCGCCCCGCCCAGCGTATTCAAGGTCTCGCGCGTCGCCGGCTCGAACGTGCTGATGCTCTCGCTCATGTAGGCATGATGCTGATCGGCCCGGCGAATCCAGATCCACGTCGTCAGCGACGCCGCAAAGCTGCCGCCCAACGTGCGCAGGAACGTCGCCAGACCCGCGCCATCGGCAATCTGACTGGGCGGCAAGTCCGACATCAGAATGCTCAGGGTCGGCATGAAGAACAGCGCCACGCCGATACCCATGAACAACTGCACCAGGGCGATGTGCTGGAAATCGACCTCATTGGTGAACTCGGCGCGCATGAAGCAACTCAGGCCAATCGCCAGAAACGCAATGCCGGCGAGCAGACGCAGGTCGAACTTGTGCGCGTACTTGCCGACAAATGGCGACAGCAGCACCGGCAAAATACCGATCGGTGCCACGGCCAGACCGGCCCAGGTCGCGGTGTAGCCCATTTGCGTTTGCAGCCACTGCGGCAGGATCAGGTTGATGCCGAAGAAACCGGCGTAACCCAACACCAGCACCAGCGTGCCGATACGGAAATTGCGATAGGCGAACAGGCGCAGGTTGACCACCGGATGGCGGTCGGTCATTTCCCAGATCACGAACACCGCCAGCGCCACCACAGATATCGCCGCGCCGACGATGATGAAGTTCGACTCAAACCAGTCCAGGTCATTGCCCTTGTCGAGGATAACCTGCAACGCACCGACGCCGATGATCAGCGTGATCAGCCCGACGTAATCCATTGGCTGGCGACTGGTCATCACCGGCCGTTTCGCCAGTTGCGAACGCACCACCATCACCGCAAAGATACCGATCGGCACGTTGATAAAGAAAATCCACGGCCAGCTGTAACTGTCGGTGATCCAGCCACCGAGAATGGGCCCGGCAATCGGCGCGACCACCGTGACCATCGCCAATAACGCCAAGGCCATCCCGCGCTTCGCCGGCGGATATACCGCAATCAACAGGGTTTGCGTCATCGGGTACAGCGGCCCGGCGACGAGACCCTGCAACACACGAAAGCCAATCAGCTCGGGCATCGAGGTCGAGATACCGCAGAGAAACGAGGCCAGCACAAACAGCATGGTCGCCCACAGAAACAGCTTCACCTCGCCGAAGCGGCGGCTGAGCCAACCGGTAAGCGGCAGCGCAATCGCGTTGCTCACGGCGAACGAAGTGATGACCCAGGTGCCCTGCTCCGAACTCACGCCGAGGTTGCCGGAAATCGTTGGCAGTGCCACGTTGGCGATGGTCGTGTCGAGTACTTGCATGAACGTCGCCAGCGACAGACCGATGGTGCTGAGCAACAGGCTGGGCGGCGTGAAAGAAGCGTTATTGCTCATGGTGAATCCTATGAAACCGGGTTGGCGCTGCGGCTGTTAGAGACACAGCCGCCCATAAGAGAACAGGCTTTCTGTGGCGAGGGAGCTTGCTCCCGCTGGGGCGCGAAGCGGCCCCGACAGCTTTGCGACTGCTTCGCAGCCGAGCGGGAGCAAGCTCCCTCGCCACAAGGGTCCGCACATAGATTCATGGGGTGTCAGCGCTGCGCGGTCTTGTCCGTCGCAGCGCTGTTGTCGTGAATCAGCTGCGCAATCATCGCGTCCGCTTCGGCCAGTTGGCGGTCGTAGACGTTGGTGCTGAACGAGGCCTTTTGCGGTGGTTGCTGCGCCAGCACCGGGCCGCTCTGATCGTGCAGATTCACTTCAACGTTGGTCGACAGACCCACGCGCAATGGGTGCTTGGCCAACTCTTCGGCATTGATGTGAATGCGCACCGGCACGCGCTGCACAATCTTGATCCAGTTACCGGTGGTGTTCTGCGCCGGCAGCAAGGCAAACGCGCTGCCGGTACCGGCGCCGAGGCTGTCGACGGTGCCGCTGTATTTCACGTCGCTGCCGTAGATATCAGCCTCGATATCGACCGGCTGGCCGATGCGCATGTCACGCAGTTGGGTTTCCTTGAAGTTGGCGTCGATCCACAACTGATCCAGCGGAATCACCGCCATCAGCGCGGTGCCCGGCTGCACGCGCTGACCGAGCTGCACGGTGCGTTTGGCGACGTAACCGGTGACCGGCGCGATCAAGGTGCTGCGGGCATTGGTCAGGTAGGCCTGACGCAGATCGGCAGCGGCGGACATCACATCCGGATGCGACGAGACCACGGTGTCGTCGACCAGTGCGCTGGTGGTTTTCAGTTGCTGTTTGGCGTTGGCCAAGGCGTTCTGCGCCGAGGTCAGGTCATCGCGGGCGTGGGACAGCTCTTCCTGGGAAATCGCCCCGCCCTGGGCCAGATTCTTCCGCCGGTTGTAGTTGTCCTGGGCCTTCTGCACTTCGGCCTGTTGCGCGTTGACCTGGGCCTTCATGCCGTCAACATTGCTGTACAAGCCGCGCACCTGACGCACGGTGCGCGCCAGTTTGGCCTTGGCACTTTGCAGGCCGACTTCGGCATCGTTGGGGTCGAAGTTGACCAGTACCTGGCCTTCATGAACCAGGTCGCCGTCATCGGCACCGATGCTGACCACGGTGCCGGTGACCAGCGGCGTGATCTCCACCACGTTGCCGTTGACGTAGGCATCATCGGTGCTTTCGTTAAAGCGTCCGATGAACTCGTGATAGGCCCAGACGCCGGCGCAGGCGAGTGCGACCACAACGGCGAGGGTCAGCAACAGCACTTTGCGTTTGCGCGGGTTACCGGTGTCCGGGGTGTTGTCTTGAGCTTGGGTGTTTTCGGCAGTGGCCATGACAAATACCTTGAATTAGGGGTGCGGCGTGGCTGGGCTGGCGTTGGCTGCGGTCAGGCTTTCACCCTGGAAGCCGCCGCCCAGCGCTTGCATCAGTTGAATCGACAGGTCGATCTGCTCGGCATTGAGGGTCGCCAGTTGGCGCTGGGCCTGGAGCAATTGCTGCTCGATGCTGAGCACGTCCAGGTAGTTGCCGATGCCGGAACCGTAACGCTGGACGACGGTGTTGTAAGAATCCTGAGCGATGTCGGTGGCGTGTTGCTGCGCACCGATCTGTCGACCGATATCACGCAACTGGTTGATCGTGTCGCCAACATCGCCGAGGGCTTTCACCAGACTTTTGTTGTACTGCGCCACCGCCAGATCGTAATCGGCATCGCGGGCATCGAGGTTGGCGCGCAGGCGTCCGCCATCGAAGATCGGCAGCGACACGGTCGGCGCGATGTTGAAGAAGCGACTGGCGGAACCGAACATCGCATCCCCCAACAACGACTCGGCGCCGGCCGAGGCCGACAGGTTGAGATTGGGATAGAAACGGGTTTTCGCCGCGTCGATATCTTTGCTCGCCGCTTCGACACGCCAGCGCGCCGCGACCAGATCCGGGCGGCGACCGAGCAGTTCCGCCGGCAACACCGACGGCACCGCCACTGCGCTGGCTTGCAGCACTTTCGGCCGGGCGATTTCGTTACCGCGATCCGGGCCTTTGCCGAGTAATACGGCCAAGGCGATTTTCGCGCTGTTCAGGTGTTTTTCCGCGTCGATCAGGCTGGCCTGAGAACTGGCTTCCAGACTCTGGGTTTGCTGAAACTGGTACTGGCTATCGATCCCTGAACTCAAGCGGCGCTGACTGAGGTCAAGCATTTGTCGGGTACGTTTGAGGTCCTCGCTGGCGAGGTCATAAACGATGTGCGCCTGACCGAGATCGCTATACGCACGGGCGACGTCAGCGGCGAGCGTCAGCTGTGCGGCCTGACGATCGACTTCAGCAGCGCGAGCCTCGCCCAACGCGGCTTCCCAGGCGTCGCGCTGACCGCCCCACAAATCGAAGTTGTAATTGAAGCCGGCGCTGACATTGCGCACCGTCGCATAGGCACCGCCCTGCCCCCGCGGATCCTGATCGCGGGCCAGACGCGAACGGCTGATGCCGGCGCTGGCGTCGAGGGTCGGATAGCGTTCGGCATCGGCGGCATACGCCGCGGCACTGGCCTGATGGGCGCGGGCTTCGGCGATCTGCATGTCCGGGCTGTCGTGCAGGGCTTCGCGGATCAAGCCGTCGAGTTGCGGATCGCCGAGGCTGCTCCACCAGTCGCTCTTCGGCCAGGCCGCCGGCGACAGGTTGACGCCCTGCAGAGACTGCGCTGTCTCAAGCTTCGCCGCGTCGAGGCGCTGACCTTCGGTGTCGAGGCCACTGTAGTTGGCGCAACCGGCGAGGATCATCGCCGACAGCAGCAGCGTCAGGCTGCTGCGCAAGGTTTTAGCGCTCATTGTGTTCACCTAAACGCTGGACGGTGATCGGGTCGCCGGCCGCCAGGAGGATTTTCTTGAGGATGTATTCGAGGGTTTTCAGCTCATCGCGGGAGATGGCGCCGGCCAGCTCGTTCATCGCGTCGGCGCCGATGTACGGCAGACGATCGGCCAGTTGCTGGCCCTGCTCGGTCAGTTTCAGTTGCACCTGACGCCGGTCGCCTTCGCTGCGCTGGCGGATCAGGAAACCTTTCTGCTCCAGACGATCGAGCATGCGCGTCATCGAACCGCTGTCCAGCGACAGATGCCGGCACAGCTCGGCCGGGGTGTCGACGCCGAACTGGGCCATGATGATCAACACCTTGAACTGCGCGGCGGTGATGCCGTGCGGTTCCATATGGGTGTCAATGATCCGGTCCTTGAGCAACGCGGCACGGCCAAGCAACAGGCCGAGGTGGCAATGTTTGAATTCGTCGGGGGTGAAATGCTTCATGTGTCCACCTAATAACTGCCTAGGCAGTGAAAGTATGTCGAGATGTTACTGCTTAGGCAGCGAATGTCAACGCAATAGTTAGGGGGCTTGGTAATTAGTTGATCAGTAGGCTTGGTTTTTGCGGCGCGGCGCCGGACGCCATCGCTGGCAAGCCAGCTCCCACAAGGGGAACGCATTTTCAGTGTAGGAGTGAGCCTGCTCGCGATGGCATCCTTTCATTCACCATCAATGGTGCGGCTGATGGCCTCATCGCGAGCAGGCTCACTCCTACAAGGGGAATGCATTCCAAATATGGGAGCGAGCCTGCTCGCGAAGGGCGCGACTCGGTTCGAATGAACAGACGCGCGCTAGAAATCGCGTTTGTAAAAGATATCCAGCGAACTCGCCACGCCGCTGGCCGCTTCGACATAGACCTTCTTGCTCAGCTTGTAGCGCAAGGCGATGGTGCTGGCCGGTTCGAACACGCCGACGCCGTAGCGCAGGCTGAGTTTCTCGGAGATGTTGCCGCTGGCGACGACGCTGGTGTCGTTGCCGCTGCCCTGGGTGTCGAGCTGGAAATCCTGAATCCCCAAGTCCTTGGCCAGACCGCTGGTGACCCCGGCGCTGCCCATCAAGCCCAGGCCCAATGCGGCTTGCGCGAGCATGTTGTTGTCTTCGCCATTGGTGCTCAGTGGGCGTCCCAGCACCAGATAGGACAAGGCTTGCTCCTGACTCATGGCCGGTTCGGAGAAGATCTGCGTGGTCGGCTGTTCGGCGCTGCCACTGAGCCGGATCCCGGCAATCACATCGTCGGTCTGGCGGATAGCCTCGATGTCCAGATACGGCTGGTCGATGGGGCCGGCAAACAACAGACGCGCACGCCGCACCGTCAGGCGCTGCCCGTAGGCGCGGTACTTGCCGTCGTTGAGCCAGAGTTCGCCACGGGTGTCCATGTTGTCGCCGATGTGCACCTGACCTTGCAGATTGGCAGTCAGGCCAAAACCGGCAAAACTCAGCTTGTCCTGGCCGACGATGACATCGATGTCCATTTTCATCGCGATGGGCGGTTTGCCCTCTTCGGTCTGCGCCCCGACGATGATGGTGTCGTCGGAGACTTTCACCGTCGACGGCGGTAGCTCGCGCACGGTGATTTCGCCCTTTGGCACCAGCACCTTGCCGGCAATTTTCAGCTCATCGCCGGCCATGGAAATTTTCAGATCCGGGGCCATCTCAAGCTTGGCGTAGGGTTCGACGCTGACCGGCAATTGCGTGCCCTTGAGTGCCAGGTCGACCACCAGCGCCGGCCCCCAGGCCACCTCACCGTTGAGGCTGCCCTGCCCGCTCGGGCCACTTTTCCAGCCGCCGTCCAGACGCACCGCTTCGCCAGCGATCACCGCTTTGAGCTGCAGATCCTGCAACTCCATCGGCAGTTCGGCGCCAGAGACTTCGCCGTCGCTGAGCTGCACGGTGCCATTGACCAACGGCGCGAGCAGACCGCCGGAAAGCGTGCCGCTGCCGTTGAGGTGCCCGGTGAGTTTCTCCACCATCGGTACAAACGGCCGCGCCACGGACACGTCCAGACCGGTGAGGCGGAACGAGCCCGTCAGCGGTTTGTTTTTCGGCAGTGGATTGAGCTGCGCCTGCACCATCAACTCGCCCAGTTTGCCGCCGACGAAGTTGAGTTCGGTGTCGACGCGCTTGGGCGTGAGTTTGCTGGTGAGCTTGAGCGTCTGGTACGGAAAGTCCAGCCACTGCTCTTTGTCACGCACGCGCAGGGTGCCACCACTGGCATCGACACTGACCACGCCGTTCGGGCCGCTCGCTGGTAGGTCCAGTTGCAGATCGGCGTTGAGCCGGCCCTGCCAGGCAAAGTCCTTGGGCAGCCATTGCGCGAGGCTTTCGATGGGGAATTGCTTGAGGTGATAGCGCAATTTGGGCTCGGGCATCAGCCGCTGGTCTTCACCACACAGGCTGGCGTTGCCGGACAGCCAGCAATGCGCGCCGAAGTTGATCTGGCCGTCCGCCAGGCGTTCCAGCTTGGCCGGACTTTGCAGCCTCCAGTCCTGACCGCCAACCTGAATGTCGCCGCTGGCCAGCCGCCCGCGCCAGTTGCCCTTGTCCAGATTGCCGTCCAGACCCAGCGCCAGTTTCAGCTTCGGTCCGATCAGGTCGAGGTTGAGTTTCTGGCTCTTGATATCGCCCTGAGCATTGGCCGTCAGGGTGCCCAGCGAGGTGTCGCCCGCGTGAATGCCGCTGCCCTTTAAATCGATCTTCGCCCGTTGCGCACTGTCGAGCGTGGCGTCGAGGTTAAGGCTTTGCAGGCGGTTGTCCTCAAACACCAGCTGCGAACCTTGCAGATTCAACTTGCCTTGCGGCGTTTTCAGCGTGCCGGCGGCGTTGAGCTGGCCGTTGATCTGCCCGCGCAACTGGGGCCATAGCTGGGCCAGTCGCGGCAATTTGATGTCGATCTGTCCGCTGAGTTTTTCGTGCAGGCTGCCCTTGCCGCTGATGTGGTTATCGCCGAGGCGGATTTGCAGGGCGTTGAGGTTCCACTGCTCGCCAGCGCCGTCAGCCTTGGCTTGCAGAATCGCCGGTTGACCACGCAGTTTGCCTTTGAGATCGAGGTCGGCGCTGAGGCTCAGCCGTTCATTCTTCATTTCGCCTTTGCTCTTCAGCGGCCCGGCCAACGTGCCCGGCAGTTCCGCGACCCAATACGCCGGGTTGAGCGCCGACAGATCCAGCGCGGTATCCCAGGCGATACCGTCGGCGAAGCGCACATTGACGTGCCCTTCTGCCTTGCCCTGCCCGGCCTGCATGACCAGTTGCGGCAAGGCGATCTGTTCGAGGCTGCCGCTGAACGGACTGCTCAGGGTGAACGCCCCCGCCGGGCCATCCAGCGCGGCGGCGAAGTTGCCCAGATATTGTCCGTCGGTGTAGGAGACTTCGCCGGTGAATGTGCGCAGTGCGACTTGCGGCTCGTCGATCTCCGGATAGAGCCGATGCCAAGGGAAGTCTTGCCAGTTGATGTTGGCCTGGGCGCTGAGGCCTTTGCTCCAGTCGACATTGCCGGTGAGCTTGAGGCTTTGCGTGTCGTTGGCGTTGAGGTCGAGTCCGGCAATCTGTGCGCCGCTGGCGTCGACCTTGCCTTTGAGCAGCAGCGCCACTGGCGATTTTTCGGCGGGTAAGGTTGCGTTGCCGACAAGCTGGTAACCGTTTTTCAGGTCGCCTTCGCCCGTCAGTACAAGTTGATTGAATTGCAGGGTATCGGGCAGATCGGCGCTGGGTTTGAACGCGTCGCTGGTGATGCGCACCTTGGCCGGGAGATTTTCCGCCAGCGCTTGCAGTTCACCGCTCAACTGGCCGTCGAGGTAGCCACGGCTGTCGGCTTGCAGATTGAGGGTTTTGAGCAAATCACCGTCGACCTTCAGCGCCAGCGTCCACGGTTCAGTGCCCGGCGCCGGCAAGGTCAAATCGCCCTGGATGTTCAGCGGCCAGTTGCCGCTCGGTTGCAGCAGGCCGGACAGGTTCAGGCTGAGTTCGTCGCGCTGCAATTTCACGCTGTCGATCTGCAAGCCCTGAGCACTCCAGTGCGCCGCCAGTCGCAAGCCCTTGAGCTGTTCGCTGCCGTTGAACAACAGGCTGCCCACCTCGACATCGCCCAGCTCGATCGCCAACGGCAATTGCAGATCCGGCAGTTGGATGGGGCCGCTCGGCGTGGTGTCTTCGCTCGGTGGAAATTGCAGACTCACCTGATCGGCCTTGAGCTGATCGATGCAAAGGGTCATGCGTGTCAGGCACAGCGGCGACCAGGCGAAGATGGCCTTGTTCAATTCGACGCGGCTAGTGCCCTGCTCCCAGAGCAGATGATCGGCGCTCCATTGGCCACCAAGGCGACCCTGAAAATTCTCCACGCTCAGGCCCGGTACCAGACCCAGCGCCCAACGGCTGCCCGCCTGCGTACCGAGTACTGCGGCGAGGCTCACTACAATCAACACCAGCAGCGCCAACAGGCTCAGCGCCGTTATTTTCACACCACGCTTCACAGCTCAGGCCCCATGGAAAAGTGCAGCCGGATGCCGCCGTCGTCGTCCAGCGCGTGGGCCAGGTCGAGGCGGATCGGCCCGACCGGCGAGACCCAGCGCACACCCACGCCGACCCCGGTCTTGAGGTTCGGCAGTTCGAGTTTGTTGAAAGAGTTGCCTTGGTCGACAAAGGTCGCGACCCGCCACTTCTCGGCGACCGAATACTGATATTCGACGCTGCCGGCGACCATGTAGCGCCCGCCGATGCGGTCGCCCTTGGAGTTTTTCGGCGACAGGCTCTGATAGTCGTAACCGCGCACGCTCTGGTCGCCACCGGCAAAAAAGCGCAGCGACGGCGGGATCGAGTTGTAGCCGTTGGTGGCACTGCCGCCGACCTGTACGCGACCGAGCAGACGGTGCTTGTCGAAGACGGTGGTCAGGCCTTTGACCAACGCCGTGCCATAAAGAAGGTTGTTGTCCGAACCGAGGCCTTCCTTCGCCACTTTGCTTTCGAAACTCAGACGATAGCCGTTGCGCGGGTCGATACGGTTGTCACTTTTCAGGTACGAATAACTGATGCCGGGCATCAGCAAGGTACTCAAACCGGAGTCGTCGCCGAGTTCGTATTCCTCGCGCTGCCATTTCAACGAGATCACCCGTTGCCAGCCGCTGGGCAACTTGCTGTGCCATTCCGGGCCGAAGGTGAGCAGTTTGCTCAACGTGTCGGAGCCTTCAATGTCCTCGAATTGATAACCGCCGGCCCAGCGCAGTTTGTCGGTCAGCGGCGGGTCGAGGGGAATGTCGTAGAACAGCCCGACGTTTTGCCGTGGCGCCGACAGCTCGGCTTCCCAACCATAGCTGTCGCCCTGCGGATTGACCCAGTGCCGCGTCCAGTTAGCCCTGACCCGCGGGCCGACGTCGGTCGAGTAACCGAGACCCAGGCCCATGGTCCGTGGTTTGCGCGTGTCGAGCTTGACGTCCACCGGGATCACATCGTTCTTCGCCGCGGTCGGCGCGGCGTCGACACGCACGCCTTCAAAATAGCCGCTCGATTGCAGGTCGCGGTTGAGTTCGGCGATCAGTTCGGAGTCGTAGGGTTCGCCTGCCTTGAATGGCACCATGCGTTGCAGCAGGTCTTCGTCGAACGGCGTGTCGCCTTCGAAACTGACTTTGCCCAACGCATAACGAGGGCCGCTGTCGTAGATCAATTCAATGTCGGCCACACCCGCACGCGGGTCGACCATCAGTTTTTGGCTAGTGAAGCGACCGCTGAAATAACCAAAACGCGAGGCCTGGTTCTGGATCACTCGCTTGGCGTCTTCGTAGCGGCCATGGTTGAGTGGAGCACCGGATTTGAGCTGATCGCTCTTCGGTACGCGGAAGGATTTGAGGGAGGCCGCCGGGCCGTCGACGCGGATGATGACGTTGCGCAGGCGAATCGGCTCGCCGGGATCGATGTTCAGCACCAGGCGCGGTTTATCGCCGCCCTTGACGTCACTTTCGATCTGCGCCTGGTAATAGCCCAACGCCTGGGCAGCCTTGCGCGCCTGCTCCTCGGCACCGCGACTGAAGCGCTGCAGGGCTTCTTCGTCGCGGTCGCCGAGGCTGCCGATATAGCCTTCTATATTGACCTTGAGTTCATCGTTGGACGGTTTGATCCGCACATCCAATTCACTTTGCGCCAGCGCCGCGCAGCTGGATAACAGCATCAGCACGCCACTGGTAAATCTTCCTGGAAACTTCATAGGCGCGGATGCTATCACGGGCTTGGGAGCCTGATAGAACAGGAAATTTCTGAAGAAGTTCGATGATTAACCCGTTGCTGTTTGTAACACCTGCGGATTGGCGTGGAAAAAGACGTGTTCGCGCACCGGCCCGACGGCAACCTCGCCGATCTCCTGATAACCCTGCCTTTTATAGAATTCCAGGTAGCGCGGGTTGCCGGTGTCGAGCACCACGCCCTGCGAGGTTTCATCCACCGCGCACCAGTTGTGCACGGCGGTAAGCAATTGTTCGCCGTAGTGCTTGCCTTGAAACTGCGGATGCACGCCGAGCAACGGCAGCATGTGCACCGAGTCACCGGGCACGCACGCCGCGACGGCATCGTGATATTCCAGATAGCGGCGGGTGCAGCGAAACCCGGTGCTGAGCACCATGCGCAGGCGCCATGCCCAACTGTCGGTGATACCGAGGCGACGTTGTGGTGGTGCAATCAGGGCAATGCCGATCAGTCGGTCGTTGACCAGCAGGCCGATGGCGGGCAGGTCCTGGAGAAAATGCTGTTTGACCCGTTCGCGCACCGTCGCGCGCACGCGCTGTTCATAACCGGGGCGCTCGGCTTCGAACAGATACCCGAAGGTCGGCTCGTGGCGATAGGCCTGATACAACAACGAGCGGGCTTCGCGGGAATAGCCGCGGTCGAGCATGTGGATGTCGGCGACGGCGAACTGGGTTTCAGGCATTGCAGTGTTCTCCCCGGGGGCGCGCTCGGAGGCTGGCGCGCTTGTTGGTACGAACCTTGGGCGGATGTGGTGGTTCCCCTGACAGGTTAGACCAGCCTCGGATCTTCATCGACTGGGGAGGGCCTCATCGCTGGCAAGCCAGCTCCCACAGGTTTCTGTGGTGTATGGAAATGTTGTGAACGACGCAGACACTGTGGGAGCTGGCTTGCCAGCGATGGGGCCGGGACAAGCGCTACAAATCCCACAGGCCAAAATGATTTCTCCCACACTGGCCCATCTCCCCCATGTCAGCTAGCATCGCCCTTTTGCCAGGACTGCCGACCATGAAGATCGTTTCCTTCAACATCAACGGACTGCGTGCCCGTCCGCATCAGCTGGCAGCGCTGATCGAAAAACACCAGCCGGATGTGATCGGCCTGCAGGAAACCAAGGTTCACGACGACCAGTTCCCCCTCGACGACATCCGCGCGCTCGGCTACCACGTGCATTTCCATGGCCAGAAAGGCCATTACGGCGTGGCCCTGCTGTCACGCCGCGAGCCGATTGCCATCCACAAAGGCTTCGCCACTGACGACGAAGACGCCCAGCGCCGTTTCATCTGGGGCACTTTTGCTGATGCCGATGGCGTGCCGGTGACGATCATGAACGGCTATTTCCCACAGGGAGAAAGCCGCGACCACCCGACCAAATTTCCCGCCAAGCAGCGTTTCTACAGCGACCTGCAAACCCTGCTCGAAAGCCAGTTCCATAACGAACAGCCGCTGGTGGTGATGGGCGATGTGAACATCTCCCCGGAAGACTGCGACATCGGCATCGGCCCGGACAACATGAAGCGCTGGCTGAAAACCGGCAAATGCAGCTTCCTGCCCGAAGAGCGCGAATGGATGGCGCGCCTGAAGAACTGGGGCCTGACCGACAGCTATCGTCATCTCAACCCGGACGTGACGGACATGTTCAGCTGGTTCGACTACCGCAGCCGTGGGTTTGAGGATGAGCCCAAGCGCGGGCTGCGAATTGACGTGATTCTCGCGTCCCATGGCTTGCTGCCAAGGGTCAAGGACGCCGGCGTGGACTACGAACTGCGCGGGATGGAAAAACCGTCGGACCATGCGCCGATCTGGCTTGAACTGGCCTGATTTCCAGCATCACCACGATCCCCCTGTAGGAGTGAGCCTGCTCGCGATAGCGTAGTGTCAGTCGACGCAAATGCTGACTGATATATGGCCATCGCGAGCAGGCTCACTCCTACAAAGGACCGCTGTCATCTCCAAGTCATCTTTCTGACTTAATCTCCCCGGCAATCCCCTTGGCTTGATTCGGTGCCGGCATGACCCTGCGTGTTCTGTTCGTCTTTCTCTCGAGTGCTTGGCTGACGGTGGCTGCCGCCGCCCTGCCCATTCCGGAAAACGGCCCGGCGTTGCGCATTCAAGGTTCCAACACCATCGGCGCTGAACTCGGCCCGGCGCTGGTTGAAGGCCTGCTGCAGGAACAGGGCTTGCTGAAAGTCCACCGCGAAACCCCGGACACCGCCAACGAACAACGCATCGTCGGCCAAACCGCCCAAGGTCAACGCGTGGTCGTCGACGTTGCCGCCCACGGTTCCAGCACCGGCTTCACCGCGTTGAAAAACGCCAGCGCCGATCTGGCCGCCGCCTCCCGTGAGATCAAGGACAGCGAACTGCTCAGCCTGCAATCACTCGGCGATCTGAAGAGTCCTGCCGCCGAACAAGTCATCGCCATCGATGGCCTGGCAATCATCCTTCATCCCGATAATCCCCTTCAGCAACTGGACACCGCCCAACTGGCGCGAATCTTCGCCGGTGAAGTGAAAACCTGGGAAGCCCTCGGCGGTCGTGGCGGGGCCATTCATTTATATGCGCGGGATGACCAGTCCGGCACGTACGACACGTTCAAGGAACTGGTCCTCAGTCGTCATGGGAAAAGTCTGAGCAGCGCAGCGAAAAGGTTTGAAGCCAGCGAGCAATTGTCCGATGCGGTCAGCAGTGATCCGCAAGCCATCGGTTTCATCGGCCTGCCCTACGTGCGTCAGGCCAAAGCGCTGGCGATTGCCGATGGCGCATCGCAAGCGATGTTGCCGCTCAACAGCCTGATCGCCACCGAGGATTATCCGTTATCCCGGCGGCTGTTTTTCTACCTGCCGCCCGACAGCCAGAATCCGTGGGCGCAGGCCTTGGCGGCGTTTGCGCAAAGCCCTCAGGGCCAGACGATCGTCGCCGCCAGCGGGTTTATCAGTCAGACCGTACACGCCATGACCGTCGCGCCGAACGCGCTGATGCCCGAGGGCTATCAATCGCTCAGCCGTCACGCCCAGCGTTTGACGGTAAATTTTCGTTTCGAAGAAGGCAGCGCGAGCCTGGACAACAAGGCCCGGCAGGATCTGGCGCGGGTGTTCGACTATATAAAGCGCCACGGCAAGATGGATCGGGCGGTGACGCTGGTGGGCTTTGGCGACCTCAAGGATGATCCGGCGCGCGCCGATCTGCTGTCCAGACTGCGGGCGATGACGGTGCGCCGCGAATTGGTCAAGAACGGCGTGGTATTGCGCGAAGTGCGCGGGTTTGGCGCGTTGATGCCGGTAGCGGCTAATAGCGCCGATGAGGGACGGATCAAAAATCGGCGGGTTGAGGTTTGGGTGTATTGATCCGAAAGCTCAACCGCCGTTGTGGCGAGGGAGCTTGCTCCCGCTGGGTTGCGAAGCGACCCTGACCAAACGACCCGGTACTGACAGAAAGAACGGGTTGCCTGATTTTACGGCTGCTGCGCAGCCGAGCGGGAGCAAGCTCCCTCGCCACAATGAGTGTTCAGTGCAGATCGGTATCGGTTCAGTGACCGCTACGCAACATTTCCTTCGGTACATATTTGCCGATCTCGAACTTGCCGATCGCCGCGCGGTGCACTTCGTCCGGGCCGTCAGCGAGGCGCAGGGTGCGCTGCATGGCGTACATATAGGCCAGGGGGAAATCGTTCGACACCCCGGCCCCGCCATGCATCTGAATGGCGCGGTCGATCACTCGCAGCGCAACGTTTGGCGCCACCACCTTGATCTGGGCGATTTCGCTTTTCGCCACTTTGTTGCCGACCGTGTCCATCATGTACGCCGCTTTCAATGTCAGCAGACGCGCCATGTCGATCTCCATTCGCGAGTCGGCGATCTTGTCGACATTGCCGCCCAGGCGTGCCAGCGGTTTGCCGAACGCGGTGCGGCTCACCGAACGTTTACACATCAGTTCCAAGGCACGTTCAGCCATGCCGATCGAACGCATGCAGTGGTGAATCCGGCCCGGGCCGAGGCGACCCTGAGCGATTTCGAAGCCGCGTCCTTCGCCAAGCAGGACGTTTTCGTAAGGCACGCGCACGTTGTCGAACAGCACTTCGGCATGACCGTGCGGTGCATCGTCGTAACCGAACACCGGCAGCGGACGGACAATTTTTACCCCGGGGGTATCGACCGGGACGAGGATCATCGAGTGCTGGGCGTGACGCGGGGCGTCGGGGTTGCTCAGGCCCATGAAGATCAGAATCTTGCAGCGCGGATCGCAGGCGCCGGAGGTCCACCACTTCTTGCCGTTGATCACCCACTGATCACCATCGCGCACCGCGCTGGCGGCCATGTTGGTCGCGTCCGAAGACGCCACGTCCGGCTCGGTCATGGCGAACGCCGAACGGATCTCGCCGCGTAGCAACGGTTCCAGCCAGCGCTGTTTCTGCTCTTCGTTGGCGTAGCGCACCAGCACTTCCATGTTGCCGGTGTCCGGCGCCGAGCAGTTGAACGGCTCCGGCCCCAGCAGGGAACGGCCCATGATTTCCGCCAGCGGCGCGTATTCGAGGTTGCTCAGGCCGGCACCGAGTTCGGACTCAGGCAGAAACAGATTCCACAGACCTTCAGCCTTGGCCTTGGCTTTGAGCTCCTCCATGATCGCCGTCGGTTGCCAGCGATCACCTTCGGCGACCTGGCGTTCGAACACCGCTTCGGCCGGGTAAACGTAAGTGTCCATGAACGCAGTCACGCGCTCACGCAGTTCTTGCACCTTGGGCGAATAAGCGAAATCCATGAGCAGCTCCCGATGGTTAAGGCAGTTCTTGCAGAGGTTGTTCAAGTCATGCAATCGATGCTAGAACAGCGCTGATCATTTACCTAGCCTATTCTCGGCGTGTATAAACATTCATCACCAATATATGATCCGCTGATCGTCAGCCCCAAAACACTTGCACTTAATAACAAGAGAAGCCGCGTTATGAATCTGAGTAAGGTCGACCTCAACCTTTTCATCGTCTTCGACGCGATCTACACCGAAGCCAACCTGACCCGCGCCGGGCAGATTGTCGGCATCACGCAGCCGGCGGTGTCGAACGCGCTGGCACGGTTGCGCGAAACCTTCAACGACCCGCTGTTTGTGCGCACGGCCCAAGGCATGGTGCCGACGCCGATGGCGCAGAACATCATCGGCCCGGTGCGCAACGCCCTGTCGCTATTGCGCGTGTCGGTGCAGGAAAGTCGCATTTTCAACCCGGCGCAGGCGGTCAAGACCTACCGCATCAGCATGACCGACCTCACTGAAGCGATAATCCTGCCGCCACTGTTCCAGCGCTTGCGCCGCCTGGCGCCGACGGTGATTATCGAAAGCTTTCTGTCCAAACGTCGGGAAACCACCAAGGAACTGGCGGCCGGGCGTCTGGATTTCGCCGTGGATGCGCCGCTCAACACTGACCCACAGGTGCGCCACGTCAAGCTGATGGACGACCGTTACGTCTGTGCGATGCGCAAGGGCCATCCGATGGCGGGCAAGGACAAACTCAGCCTCGATGACTACCTGTCGCTGACCCACATCCATATTTCCAGCCGCCGCAGCGGTCTGGGTTATGTCGATCTGGCACTGGGCAAAATGGGCATCCAGCGCAAGATCGCCCTGCGCTCGCAGCACTATCTGATGGCCTCGCAAGTGATGCAGCAGACCGACATGGTCATGACCGTACCGGAGCGGTTTGCCCGTCGGCACGAACTGCAGGCGTTCAATTTGCCGGTCAACGACGTGCCGTCGGTGGAGACGCATCTGTATTGGCATGAAAGCACCGACCAGGACCCGGCCAACCGCTGGATGCGCGAACAGATGATCGAGTTGTGCCAGCAGGTGACGGCGCAGGAGAAGAAGCTGGATAAGCAGGCGGTTTGAGGAAAATCAAAAGATCGCAGCCTTCGGCAGCTCCTACATTTGGAATGCATTCCTCCTGTAGGAGCTGCCGAAGGCTGCGATCTTTTTCTTGCTTGACGTAAACGTAAACCACCGATTAGCTTAGCGCCACGCCCCCTTTCCGAGCGCTTTCATGAGCAGTCAGACTTACAGCATTTCCGACCTCGCCCGCGAGCTGGACATCACCACCCGGGCGATTCGCTTTTATGAAGAGCAAGGCCTGCTCAGTCCCGAGCGTCGTGGCCAGGAACGCATTTACTCACCGCGCGACAAGGTCACGCTGAAACTGATCCTGCGTGGCAAACGCATCGGCTTCTCGCTGGCCGAATGCCGCGAGCTGATCGAGCTCTACGATCCGTCGAGCGGTAACACCAGACAGCTCAACAGCATGCTGGCGAAAATCAGCGAGCGCCGTGAACAGCTTGAGCAACAATTGCTCGATATCGAACAGATGAAACTGGAGCTCGATACCGCCGAGGAGCGCTGTGTGCAGGCGCTGGAGCAGACGCTCAAGAGCCAGCAAGTGGTCTAGCAAACACCACATCCCCCTGTAGGAGTGAGCCTGCTCGCGATAGCGGTGTATCAGAAACAAATATGATGACTGACACTCCGCTATCGCGAGCAGGCTCACTCCTACAAAGGGATCTCCACGAATTCAACAGAGCAGGTCCAGCCATGTCCCTCCCCTCTCAAGTACGCCTGATCGAAGTCGGCCCACGCGATGGCCTGCAGAACGAAGCCCAACCCATCACCGTGGCTGACAAGGTGCAACTGGTCGATGCCCTCAGCGCTGCTGGCCTGCGCTATATCGAAGTCGGCAGTTTCGTCTCGCCCAAGTGGGTGCCGCAGATGGCCGGGTCGGCCGAAGTGTTCGCGCAGATCCAGCGTAAACCGGGGGTGACCTACGGCGCTCTGGCGCCGAACCTGCGCGGCTTCGAAGATGCCATCGCCGCCGGGGTCAAGGAAGTCGCGGTGTTTGCCGCCGCCTCCGAAGCCTTTTCGCAACGCAACATCAATTGCACGATCAGCGAAAGCCTGGCGCGGTTCGCACCGATCATGGAAGCCGCCAGACAACACGGCGTTACCGTGCGTGGTTACGTTTCCTGTGTCTTGGGCTGCCCGTATGAAGGCGCGGTCGCGCCGGAGCAAGTGGCGCTGGTCGCGCGCGAGCTGTACGCGATGGGCTGTTACGAGGTGTCGCTGGGCGACACCATCGGCACGGGGACCGCCGGCGCGACTCGACGCCTGTTCGAAGTGGTGTCGGCGCACGTGCCGCGAGACAAGCTCGCCGGGCATTTCCACGACACTTACGGCCAGGCCATGGCCAACATTTACGCCAGCCTGCTCGAAGGCATCGCCGTGTTCGACAGTTCGATCGCCGGCCTCGGCGGGTGTCCTTACGCCAAGGGCGCGAGCGGTAACGTTGCCACCGAGGACGTGGTGTACCTGCTCAACGGCCTGGGGATCGAGACCGGCATCGACCTGGACGCCTTGATTGCCGCGGGTCAGCAGATCAGCGCCGTGCTCGGCCGGCCCAGCGGCTCGCGGGTGTCCAAGGCGCGCAGCGCACAGTGAGGTGTTACCGCTGCGTCGACGATGTGGGCAAAAGCGAGTAACACGGAAACAAATTGTCTGGATTGCTCCGACCCGAAAAGCTCGTAAAAACCTAATCACTTGATTTATAAGGGTTTTAAAAAGTTGGCACGACACCTGCTATCTCTATCGCATAACAAGAATAAAAAGCCGCAAACCAATAAAAACAAGACGAAACGACTCTGACATAACAAAAACAACACGGCAGAGACGCAGCTAACAGATTTTTTTGGAGAAGGTGTGCTTTTCAGGGTGCTCTCAGGAGTGACCCGCAACCGGGCAGAGAACAATAAAACTACCTTCAGGTAGCTCCCGAATCGGTTGGATCGCCTGGCGAGAAAGCAGATCAGCGCTCAAAAAAATACGTTTGCTCTTGACCCCGGATGGGGGTCGCCAAAACAGCGGTAAAGGGCCACGGTTGCCAAAAACAACAACAGACCGACCCTCAATAATAAAAAAAGAGCACGCGACGACAAAATTAAAGGGGAGCCTCGGCTCCCCTTTGTGCTTTGTGCAATTCCTGAATTCACCCCGATCCCTGTGGGAGCTGGCTTGCCAGCGATTGCGGTAGATCATTCAATATGGATGCTGGCTGACCTGACGCCATCGCTGGCAAGCCAGCTCCCACAGGGGCTGTGATTATCGCTCGATTGTTTTCAGCTCTTCGATACTGATCTCACGCATGCGGAATTTCTGGATCTTGCCCGTCACCGTCATCGGAAACGCTTCAACGAATTTGAAATGCCGCGGCGTCTTGAAGTGCGCGATACGTTCCTTGCACCAGGCTTGCAGTTCCAGTTCCGAGGCGCTGTGGCCGGGGTGGAATTTGATCCAGGCGACAATTTCTTCGCCATAGCGCGAACACGGAATGCCGATCACCTGGACGTCGGCCACCGCCGGGTGAGTGAAGAAAAACTCCTCCAGTTCACGCGGATAAATATTCTCGCCGCCACGGATGATCATGTCCTTGTTGCGCCCGGCGATATTGACGTAGCCCGCCTCGTTCATGCTCGCCAGGTCGCCGGTGTGCATCCACCCTGCCTCGTCGATGGCTTCAGCGGTGGCCTGTGGGTTGTTCCAATAACCCAGCATCACGCTGTAACCGCGGGTGCAGAGTTCGCCAATGGTGCCGCGGGGTACGAGATTCCCGGCCTCGTCGATGATTTTGCTTTCCAGCTGCGGCTGGGTGCGGCCGACGGTCGTCACGCGCAATTCCAGTTCGTCGTTCGGTCCGGTCTGTAGCGATACCGGGCTGGTTTCGGTCATGCCGTAGGCAATCTGCACTTCGCTCATGTGCATCTCGCGAATGACCCGGCGCATGACTTCAATCGGACACGTGGCGCCGGCCATGATGCCGGTGCGCAGGCTCGACAGATCGAATTCGCCGCGCTGTGGCTGATCGAGCATGGCGATAAACATGGTGGGGACGCCGTACAGGCCCGTGGCCCTTTCCTCGGCGACGGCTTGCAGGGTCAGCAGCGGATCGAAAGCGTCGTTGGGGTAAATCATCGTGCTGCCATGGGTGATGCAGCCGAGGTTGCCCATGACCATGCCAAAGCAGTGATACAACGGCACCGGGATCATCAGGCGATCGGCGGGGGTCAGGCCGATACTTTCGCCGACCATGAAACCGTTGTTGAGGATGTTGTAGTGACTGAGGGTGGCACCTTTGGGAAAACCGGTGGTGCCGGAGGTGTACTGGATGTTCACCGGTTGATCGAAATGCAGACTGTCGCTGCGTTCGCATAATTGTTGCGGCGAGACACTGCGGGCCAGATCGGCCAGTTGCGACCATGGCAGGAAGCCAGATGGCGGTTGCGCATCGAGACTGATCACCCCGCGCAGGTCCGGCAGGCGTTCGCTGTGCAACTGGCCGATGGATTGTTCGGCCAGTTCCGGCGCCAGGCCCTGCAGCATTTCGTGATAGTTCGAGGTTTTGAACGCGCCTGCACAGACCAGCCATTGACAGCCGGACTGCTTGAGCACGTATTCGAGCTCGGAACTGCGGTACGCCGGGTTGATGTTGACCAGGATCACGCCGATTTTCGCCGTGGCGAACTGGCTGATGCACCACTGCGCGCAATTGGGTGCCCAGATGCCGAGGCGGTCACCGGCCTGCAAACCGAGGGCGAGCAAGGCGCGGGCATGCAAGTCCACGGCGTCGCCCAGTTGCCGCCAGGAATAACGCAGCTGCTGATGGCGCACCACCAGCGCCTCGCCGTCCGGATATTGCGCGACGGTCTGATCGAAGCGCTGACCGATGGTCATCGCCAGCAAGGTTTTGTCCTGAGAACCGCGGGTATAGCTGCGCAGCGGTGTTGCACTGGGTTGATCCATGATGACCCCTATTGTCTTTATTAGTGGGCTGAAGCTGATGTGTGATTAGTGGGCTGAGGCTGATGTGTGGCGAGGGAGCTTGCTCCCGCTCGGCTGCGTAGCAGTCGTGAAATCTGCGACTCGGTGCACGCAGGTTTACCGCGATCAGCCATTTTGCGAGCGCTTCGCGCTCGAGCGGGAGCAAGCTCCCTCGCCACAATTTTTCATAGATGAAATGTCGAAACTGTCTCGTACTCTCGCCCAAGTTGACGCTTACGTAAAGCCGATTGACAGTCGAACTCATGAAGCTTTACGTTAACGTAAAGCTGAACGCCGATTCTCGAGCGCTTCACCCGATAAAAAAGCCAAAAGGTGACCCATGAGCTACCCATCCCTGAACTTCGCCCTCGGTGAAACCATCGACATGCTGCGCGATCAGGTTCAGTCCTTTGTCGCCGACCAGATCGCCCCGCGGGCGGCGCAGATCGATCAGGACAACCTGTTCCCGGCCGACATGTGGCGCAAATTCGGTGACATGGGCCTGCTCGGCATTACCGTGCCGGAAGAATACGGCGGTGCCGGCCTGGGTTATCTGGCGCACGTGGTGGCGATGGAAGAAATCAGCCGCGGCTCGGCGTCGGTGGCGTTGTCCTACGGCGCGCATTCCAACCTCTGCGTCAACCAGATCAACCGCAACGGCAACCACGAACAAAAGACCCAGTACTTGCCCAAGCTGATCAGCGGCGAGCACGTCGGCGCCCTGGCGATGAGCGAACCCAACGCCGGTTCCGACGTGGTCTCGATGAAACTGCGCGCGGACAAACGCGGCGACCGTTTCGTCCTCAACGGCAGCAAAACCTGGATCACCAACGGCCCCGACGCCAACACCTACGTGATCTACGCCAAGACCGATCTGGAAAAAGGCCCGCACGGCATCACTGCGTTCATCGTCGAGCGCGACTGGAAAGGCTTCAGCCGCAGCAACAAATTCGACAAGCTCGGCATGCGCGGCTCCAACACGTGCGAGCTGTTTTTCGATGACGTTGAAGTGCCGGAAGAAAACATCCTCGGTGTACTCAACGGCGGCGTGAAAGTGCTGATGAGCGGCCTCGATTACGAGCGCGTGGTGCTCTCGGGCGGCCCGACCGGGATCATGCAATCGTGCATGGACCTGATCGTGCCGTACATCCACGACCGCAAGCAGTTCGGCCAGAGCATCGGCGAATTCCAGCTGATCCAGGGCAAAGTCGCCGACATGTACACCCAACTCAACGCCAGCCGCGCCTACCTTTACGCCGTTGCCCAGGCCTGCGAGCGCGGCGAAACCACGCGCAAGGACGCCGCCGGGGTGATCCTCTACACCGCCGAACGCGCCACGCAAATGGCCCTCGACGCGATCCAGATTCTCGGCGGCAACGGCTACATCAACGAATTCCCCGCGGGCCGCCTGTTGCGTGACGCCAAGCTGTATGAAATCGGCGCCGGCACCAGCGAAATCCGACGCATGCTGATCGGTCGCGAACTGTTCAACGAGACGAAATGAATTTCGTCAGCTGCAAGCCGCAAGCTACAAGAGAACCACGCTCTTGCCCCAACTTGCAGCTTGCCGCTTGTAGCTAGAAGCTGCTTACGGAGTAAGCCCCATGATTCTGCACACTCAGCTCAACCCGCGTTCAGCGGAGTTCGCCGCCAACAGCGCGGCGATGCTCAAACAGGTCGACGCCCTGCAGACCCTGCTCGCCCAAGTGGCGCAGGGTGGCGGCGCGAAAGCCCAGGAGCGACACACCTCGCGCGGCAAGTTGCTGCCGCGTGAGCGCATCAATCGCCTGCTCGACCCCGGCTCGCCGTTTCTCGAGATCAGCCAACTCGCCGCTCACGCCGTGTATGGCGAAGAGGTGCCCGCCGCCGGGGTGATCGCTGGAATCGGCCGGGTCGAAGGCGTCGAATGCATGATCGTCGCTAACGACGCGACGGTGAAGGGTGGCTCGTACTACCCGTTGACCGTGAAAAAACACCTGCGCGCGCAGACCATCGCCCAGCAGAATCGCTTGCCATGCATTTATCTGGTGGACTCGGGTGGCGCCAATTTGCCGCGCCAGGACGAGGTGTTTCCGGACCGCGAGCACTTCGGGCGGATCTTTTTCAATCAGGCCAACATGAGCGCCATGGGCATCCCGCAGATCGCCGTGGTCATGGGCTCGTGCACCGCTGGCGGCGCTTATGTGCCGGCGATGGCGGACGAGGCGATCATGGTGCGCAACCAGGCGACGATTTTCCTCGCCGGGCCGCCGCTGGTGAAGGCCGCGACCGGCGAAGTGGTCAGCGCCGAAGACCTGGGCGGTGCTGACGTGCACTGCAAGACCTCCGGGGTGGCCGACCACTACGCCGAGAGTGACGAACACGCCCTCGCCCTCGCCCGCCGCAGTGTCGCCAACCTCAACTGGCGCAAGCTCGGCGAGTTGCAGCAACGCACGCCGATCGCGCCGCTGTACGCCAGCGATGAGTTGTATGGCGTCGTTCCGGCCGACGCCAAGCAGCCGTTCGACGTGCGCGAAGTGATCGCACGGCTGGTCGACGGTTCGCTGTTCGATGAGTTCAAAGCGCTGTTCGGCACCACGCTGGTCTGCGGTTTCGCCCATCTGCACGGTTACCCGATCGCGATTCTGGCGAACAACGGCATCCTCTTCGCCGAAGCCGCGCAGAAAGGCGCGCACTTCATCGAACTGGCCTGCCAGCGCGGCATTCCGTTGCTGTTTCTGCAAAACATCACCGGTTTCATGGTCGGGCAGAAATACGAGGCCGGCGGCATTGCCAAGCACGGCGCAAAACTGGTGACCGCGGTGGCGTGCGCCAAGGTGCCGAAATTTACCGTGATCATCGGCGGCAGCTTTGGGGCCGGCAACTACGGCATGTGCGGGCGGGCCTATGATCCGCGTTTCCTGTGGATGTGGCCGAATGCGCGAATCGGCGTGATGGGCGCCGAACAGGCGGCCGGCGTGCTGGTGCAGGTCAAGCGCGAACAGGCCGAGCGCAGCGGTCAGGCGTTCAGCGCCGAACAGGAAGCCGAGATCAAACAACCGATCCTTGATCAATACGAAGAACAGGGCCACCCCTACTATTCCAGCGCCCGGCTATGGGACGACGGCGTCATCGACCCGGCGCAGACCCGCGACGTGCTGGCCCTGGCCTTGTCCGCTTCGTTGAACGCGCCAATCGAACCGAGCCGCTTCGGCGTGTTCCGGATGTGATGCTTTTTTGCAGGAGCGAGCCTGTGTGGCGAGGGAGCTTGCTCCCGGTCCTGCAAAAAACCGTGGAGACGGATGAATATGAGTGATTTCAACACCCTTGAGCTACAGAGTGACCCACGCGGCTTCGCCACGCTGTGGCTCAACCGCGCCGAGAAGAACAACGCTTTCAACGCCGAAATGATTCGTGAATTGATCCTCGCCCTCGACAAGGTCGCCGGCGATGCCAGCCTGCGTTTCCTGTTGCTGCGTGGACGCGGCAGGCATTTCAGTGCCGGCGCCGACCTGGCCTGGATGCAGCAATCGGCGGAACTCGATTACAACACCAACCTCGACGACGCCCGTGAACTGGCAGAGCTGATGTACAACCTCGCCAAACTGAAAATCCCCACCGTGGCCGTGGTACAAGGCGCGGCGTTCGGTGGTGCGCTTGGACTGATCAGTTGCTGCGACATGGCCATCGGTGCCGATGATGCGCAGTTCTGCCTGTCGGAAGTGCGCATCGGTCTGGCGCCGGCAGTGATCAGTCCGTTCGTGGTGCAGGCGATCGGCGAACGTGCGGCACGGCGTTATGCGCTGACGGCCGAGCGCTTCGGCGGGCAGCGCGCGCGGGAGATCGGCCTGTTGTCGGAGAGCTATCCGGCTGCAGAGCTCGATCAACAGGTCGAACAGTGGATCGACAATTTGTTGCTCAACAGCCCCGCCGCCATGCGCGCCAGCAAAGATCTGCTGCGTGAGGTCGGCAACGGTGCGCTGACCCCGGCCCTGCGTCGCTACACCGAAAATGCCATCGCGCGGATTCGTGTCAGCCCGGAAGGCCAGGAAGGCTTGCGTGCCTTTCTGCAAAAACGCCCGCCGAACTGGCAAGCCGCAACCACTCAGGAGTCGCGTTGATGAGCGCACCCGTGATTACCACCTTGCTGGTGGCCAACCGTGGCGAAATCGCCTGCCGCGTGATGCGCACCGCCAAGGCCCTCGGACTGACCACCGTCGCCGTGCACAGCGCCACCGACCGCGAGGCGCGGCACAGCCGTGAAGCGGATATTCGCGTCGATCTGGGCGGCAGCAAAGCGGCCGACAGTTACCTGCAAATCGACAAACTGATTGCCGCGGCCAAGGCCAGCGGCGCGCAGGCCATTCATCCGGGATACGGTTTTTTGTCCGAGAACGCCGGGTTCGCCCGCGCGATCGAGGCGGCCGGGCTGGTGTTCCTCGGTCCGCCCGCCTCGGCCATCGACGCCATGGGCAGCAAGTCCGCCGCCAAAACCCTGATGGAAACGGCGGGCGTGCCGCTGGTGCCGGGCTATCACGGCGAAGCGCAAGACATCGAGACCTTCAGTGAGGCGTGTGAACGCATTGGTTATCCGGTGCTGCTCAAGGCCACGGCCGGCGGCGGCGGTAAAGGCATGAAGGTGGTCGAGCATGTCGGCCAGTTGGCGGAAGCCCTCGCCTCCGCGCAACGTGAAGCACAATCGTCGTTCGGCGATTCGCGGATGCTGGTGGAGAAGTACCTGCTCAAGCCGCGCCATGTGGAAATCCAGATCTTTGCCGATCAGCACGGTCATTGCCTGTACCTGAACGAGCGCGATTGCTCGATTCAGCGACGCCATCAGAAAGTCGTCGAAGAAGCCCCCGCGCCAGGCCTGACGCCTGAGCTGCGGCGAGCGATGGGCGAAGCGGCGGTCCGTTCGGCGCAAGCGATCGGTTACGTCGGCGCCGGCACCGTCGAGTTTCTGCTGGATGCTCGCGGTGAGTTCTTCTTCATGGAGATGAACACGCGGTTGCAGGTTGAACACCCGGTGACAGAAGCCATTACCGGTCTGGATCTGGTTGCCTGGCAAATTCGCGTCGCCCGTGGCGAGGCGCTGCCGATCACCCAGGCGCAAGTGCCGCTCAACGGGCACGCCATTGAAGTGCGGCTGTATGCCGAAGACCCGGCGAACGATTTTTTGCCGGCGACTGGTCGCCTCGACCTGTACCGCGAATCCACTGCCGGACCGGGGCGTCGGGTCGACAGCGGCGTTGCCGAAGGTGACGAGATTTCGCCGTTCTACGACCCGATGCTCGGCAAGCTGATTGCCTGGGGCGAGGATCGCGAGCAAGCTCGCCTGCGCTTGTTGAGCATGCTTGATGAATTCGCGATTGGCGGCTTGAAGACCAATATCAACTTCCTGCGCCAGATCATTGCCCACCCGGCGTTTGCCGCCGCTGAGCTGGACACCGGTTTTATCCCGCGTTATCAGGAACAGTTGCTGCCCGTGCCGGGGGCGCTGAGCGATGCTTTCTGGCATACCGCTGCGCAGGCCGTTGCGCAAAGTTTGCCGGCGGACGATACACAGTCGCCGTGGGCGTCAGCCAGTGGTTGGCGTGCCGGGCTGCCCAGCGAGATCACCCTTCACTTGAGCTGTGAGGGCGAGGATCGCGCATTGACCTTGAACGCAAATGGCAACGTAAGGCTTCACGGCGAAACACTGTTGATCGAACACGACGGTGTTCGTCGCCAGGTACGAGCGATTCGTCGGCATGACGCGGTGTATCTGCAATGGGATGGCCAGTTGCGCCGCATCGAAACGTACGATCCGATCAGCGCCGTGGAAGCTAGCCACAGTCATCAGGGCGGGCTGACCGCGCCGATGAACGGCAGTATCGTCCGCGTGCTGGTCGAGGCCGGACAAACCGTCGAAGCGGGCGCTCAGCTCGTGGTGCTGGAAGCCATGAAAATGGAGCACAGCATTCGTGCGCCCCATGCGGGCGTGGTCAAGGCGCTCTATTGCCAGGAAGGCGAAATGGTCGGCGAAGGCAGCGCGCTGGTGGAACTGCAAGAGCTGTGAACAAGCCGATCGATCCGCCGGCAAACGCGGATCGATCGGCCTAGAAACGTGCCGTTGCCTGGACCACGACACCGAGGATTCGGCATTCGTCGGTGAACAGCGCTTTCGGCCAGGTCGGGTTGAGCGGAACCAGGTAACGCTGGCCGCCCTCTTCGTCGAGTTTGCGAAAAATCGCTTCGTCGCTGTCGGGCCACTGCGCGATGACCAGTTTGCCCGGCACCGCCTCCGCTGCCGGATCGACCAGGATCAACATCCCTTCGGCCACGCTCGGGCCGCTGGGTGCCGTCATCGAATCGCCGGCCACCGTCAGCCAGAACGCGGCGCCACGGGCGTGGTAATCCGTCAGTTCGAACCGCTGCTTGCCTGAGACGGGCGCATAAGCGGTCTGTTCGCTCTCGCGCGCTTCGCACGGGGTACGCCAATCGCTTACCGGGTAGCGGAAGTACGGGTTGTACTTTTGCGCCAGCGGCATTTCGTCCGCAGGCGTCAGCTGCGGCTCGCGGATCACCAGCTCCACTTCCAGAAATTCCATGCCCAGCGCTTGCAGCACACGGTTCATTTGCGTAATGCCCGGCTCGCGACGTTTGTTCAGCCAATGGCCGATGCCGCCCTGGGACATGCCGACGCGCTCTCCGAGCTCTGTTTGAGTGATTTTGAGCTCACTCATTTTGGCCTTGACCAACTCAATCCATTTATCCATGTGCGGCACCTTACGCGGGAGCCTGCGGCCCGCAAAACACATATTGTAGTATTAAAATTCAAGTCACAATTACGGATCGTACTATCCTGAGCGAACGGACTTTCAATCCAACACGGAGTGGCCCCTAACGATGAACATCAACAGCAAAGACCTGCCCGATCTGCAAATGGACACCACCTTCACCTCGCCCCAAGGCACCGCCGCGGCCCAGCGAGCGCTCGACTATTACTTGAAACCAACTGTTTCAGAACCCCAGGCCGATGAGCGTTTTTTCGATGTCAGGCGCCACCTCAGCGGCGAGGAAGCGCTGGTGCATGCCTCGGATCTGTTGCGCTGCGCCGCGGCGACAGCCTTCAAAGCCGCCGAAAATCTGCAAGGCGCGAGTCGCGATCTGGCGTTCTCGGTGGTGCACATGGTGGATATGGCGCGGGCGATGGTTGACCACTCGCTTGACGGCAATGAGGCCTGAGCCATGAAAGCTCAAACGGACAGGAAAGAATTTTCCAATCGCGCAGATAAAACATTTGACTTGCAAATGATAATGATTATTATTGCAAGCAGCTGATCGAGAGATCAGTCGATAGACCAGAGACCTTAGGTCGGTCTTCTGGACTATCTCCTCATCAGGCTAATCACGGTTTTTGACCCGGCTTTTTGCCGGGTCTTTTTTTGCCCGTTTTTCGGGCTTGTGTCTTCAGGCTAATGAAGTCTTTGGGTGCTGCAAATTCGATGGCGCGGATAATATCAAAAGAATATTGGTTGGCAAGCCGAGCCCGGCCACACTGGGGCAAACTAACGACAATTAGCACTTGAGAATCAATCGCACAGTCTCTAAGCTGCCTTCGCGTCATGGAGGACGCCCCCCGCCACAAACCCCGCGATTCCCCTCGGTTTCACCGCTGTCTTGCGTGTAAAGTAGCCGCCATAAAAATCATATTCAGGATTCGATTATGACTGTGGCCAAATCTTCATTCGATATCAGCGCCAACTTCGACAGCGGCAATATCCAAGTCATCGACATCAGTAATCCGCTCAATCCGGTGCTGGCCATCCGCCCGGATACACGCAGCGCGCATTTTCAGTGGTTCCACTTCAAGGCCAGCGGCCTGCATGTTCATCAGGAACACTGGTTTCGCCTGGTCAATGCCAGCCAATCGACCTACAGCAAAGGCTGGCCGGGCTATCAAGCGGTAGCGTCGTATGATCACGTCAACTGGTTCCGCATCCCCACCAGTTTTGAAGGCGACAGCCTGCGCTTTTGCCTCGAAGCCGAGCAAACCCACGCCTGGTTCGCCTATTTCGAACCTTACAGCCGTGGCCGTCACGATTGGCTGATCGGGCAAGCGCTGAGCAAGGCTGGCACCGAACTGCTGGCGACCGGCAAAAGCGTCGAAGGCCGTGACATCCAGTTGCTGCGCAAAGGCAGCGGTGCCGAAGGCCAGCGCAAGATCTGGATTATCGCCCAGCAGCATCCGGGCGAGCACATGGCTGAATGGTTCATGGAAGGCGTGATTGAGCGCCTGGAACGTCAGGACGATCCGCTGCTGAACAAACTCCTGGCCAGCGCCGATCTGTATCTGGTGCCGAACATGAACCCGGACGGCGCCTTCCACGGGCATCTGCGCACCAACGCCATGGGCCAGGACTTGAACCGCGCCTGGCAGAGCGCCAGTCAGGAAATCAGCCCGGAAGTGCTTTTCGTCCAGCAACAGATGGAAAAATATGGCGTCGATGCGTTTATCGACGTACATGGCGACGAAACCATTCCTCACGTGTTCACCGCCGGCTGCGAAGGCAACCCTGGCTTTACGCCGCGCATCGAAAAGCTCGAAGAGCATTTCCGCAGTCACCTGAAGCACACCACCAAAGACTTCCAGACCACCTACGGCTACACCCGTGACGAACCGGGTCAAGCCAACATGACACTGGCCTGCAACAGCGTCGGGCAGAAATACGACTGCCTGTCGCTGACGCTGGAGATGCCGTTCAAGGACCACGACGACCACCCGGACAAGCTCACCGGCTGGTCGGGCAAACGTTCGAAGCAATTGGGCAAAGACGTGCTGACCACGCTCGCCGACATGGTCGATACCCTGCGCTGATCGCCCTCCCCTGTAATGACAAAAGATCGCAGCCCGCCTGCGATCTTTTGCTTTTAGGGGTCAGCCGCGATCGCGCCCGCGCAACATGCTCTCGAGCACCTCATCACGGCGCACCCAGCCATGAAACAGTGCCGCCGCCAAGTGCACCAGTATCGTCAGAAACAGCAGATAGGCCAGATAACCGTGGGCCTTGCGCAACAACGCAAACAGCTGTGCATCGGCCGGCACGATTGACGGCAAATGCACCGAGGCGCTGAGCATCACCGGCTCGCCCGAAGCGCTGATCATCGCCCAGCCGAGCAGCGGCAACACCAGCATCAACGCGTACAACAAGACATGGGAGCCCTTGGCTGCCAGCACTTGCCAGCCCGGCAGATCATCGGGCAGCGGCGGCTGGCGCGTGGTCCAACGCACCAGCAGGCGCACGATCACCAGCGCCAGAATCGCGATACCCAAGGGCTTGTGCAGATGGATCAGCCATTCATGGCGAGACGACACCGAAGTGACCATCCCGGCGCCGATAAACAGCATGGCGATGACCATCAGCGCCATCAGCCAGTGCAACAGGCGCGCCAGCAAGGCGAAATGAGTCGGTTGCTTGCTCATGGACGAGCCTCCTGTTTGGCCGCGGGCAACTGGCTGACTTCGCTGGTGCGACGCAGGTAGGAATCGGCGTAGCCGGCGGAACGCGCGGCAAGCAATGGATCGTCGGAACCTTGGATGCCGGCCGGCAACACCAGCGGGTCATAGTTGATGTCGCGGCACTCACCACTGAGCTGCGGCTGGGTTTTCTCCAGCACCAGCGTACCGGCGTTCAGCACCTTGCGTCCGACGGGCCAGGATTTGCTGGCATCGTTTACCGGATCGCCAGCGTTGGCCAGGGTGATGTTCAATTGGAAGCGCAATGGTGCAGCGGCCAAGCGTTGCACCAGATCCTTTTCCAGAAAGTCGGCGCCCTCAGGGGCGGTGGCACCTGCCGCGTCCTGCGCCAGTGGCGTCATGCTCCAGCGCACAGCCTGCTTTTTACCGCTGGCGTCGACCAGGTAAAACGCATTGACGCTGTTATAGGTTTCAGTGGCGTAACTGGCCGACGGCTTGGCGGTCTTCACCCACGTCAGGAACGGCACGGCTTCCGGGTGCGCAGCAAAGAATGCCGGGACCTTCGTCGGGTCGGGCTTACCGGTGGCCGGATCCGGTGACTGCGCCTGCTGCAATTGGTAGAACGCTTCGGGAGTGGCCACCGGGAACACCGGCATGCTGTTCATCCCGGTGCGCCATTGCTGGCCGTTCGCCTGGGTGAAGCGCAGCGCCAGACTGCGGATTGGCACGGCGCTGTCCGGCGCATACGGGTTGCCCGCCGGCAAGGCGAAGCGCCCGACCACCGGCGTCTGTGGTTGATTAAACACCTGCGCAGTAGAAAACGCCCGAGCCTCGCCACTGCTCTCGAAATGGCCGATCACGCAGACGCCCTTGGCGTGGTTGCGCCGAAAACCTTGATGCACGCCGTTGTTCTTTTCCAGCACATCGACCAGGGCCTTGGGCGTCAATCGCTGTGGGTCGAAGTTGCCATGTACGTAGGCCATCGCCCCGGCCACGGCGGCGACTACCACGGCAATGCCGCCCAGACGCAAAACCAGACTCGCGGCACTCAATGGCTGGCGCGGTGGCCTGCCGGGCGGTGCGGTGTTGGAAGACGAGCGATCAACCATGAAACTCTCCAGGCCAACGGCCATAGGTAGGAAGAATCAGCAAGACGCGCGCCGTCAGGGTTTATTCCATGGCGCAGTGTTTATTTTTCCGAACGTGGAATAACCTCCAGTGACGGACGTCTTCCTAGTCCACAGCGTAGTGACTAGTAGAATTTCATGAGCGAATTCGACGAACAGTTGAGAGAAATCATTCCGCGGCTGCGCCGCTTTGCCGTGTCCCTGACGCGCAACAGCAGCAGTGCCGACGATCTGGTCCAGGCCAGCCTTGAACGGGCGCTGTCAGCGTGGGGCGGCAAACGCACCGACGGCGATTTGCGCGCCTGGCTGTTTGCAATCCTCTACCGGCAATTTCTCGATGCCCATCGCCGCGCTCGGCGCTATGCGCGAATGCTCGAATTCTTCACCGGGCGCGACGACGCCGAACCGTCGGTAGAGCGCACCGTTATCGCCCGCTCGACCCTGCAAGCTTTCGATCGCTTGCCCACCGAACAGCGCGCGCTGCTGCTCATGGTGTCGGTGGAAGGCCTTGCCTATAAAGAGGTCGCCGAGATCCTCGGCGTCCCGACCGGCACCGTGATGTCGCGCCTGTCCCGCGCCCGCCAGGCCTTGCGCCAACTCAGCGACGGCGAAATCAGCAGCCCTTCTTTGCGGATACTCAAATGATCAGCCTGCCTCCCAGCGAGCATGACTTGCACGCCTACGTCGACCACCAGCTCAGCGACGCCGACCGGCGCACGCTGCACACCTGGCTGGCCAGCCACCCCGAGGAAGCGGCGCAAGTGCGCGCCTGGCAGCAGGATGCCCAACAGTTGCGTGCAGCCCTCAGTGGCGCGTTGCAGCAACCGGCCAACCCGGCGCTGGATCCGGCGCTGATCCGCCAGCGCCGCCGGCACCAGTCCCGACGCCATCTGGCCAGCGCGGCCGTGTTGCTGATCGCGGTCGGCATCGGCGGTTTCAGTGGTTGGCAGGCCAGGGAAATGACCCTGGCGCGCCCTTCCCCGTTACCGATGACCGACGCCTTGCAAGCCTATCGGTTGATTGCCCAGCAGGGCATCTTGCCGGCCGACTATCAAGTCGACGACGACGGCGACATGCAGCATTGGCTCGACCGCTACTTCAAGCAGGCCGGGCGCTTGCCGGATCTCAAAGCCGCCGGGTTCGAGCCGGTCAGCGGGCGTTTGCTGAGCACCGACGAAGGTCCGGCGGCGATGGTGATGTATGAGGATGGCAGTGGCCATAAAGTGAGTTTTTACGTGCGCCCGCCGGGGCCGAAGAATACGTTCCTGCCGCGGGGCAGTCGCAACGATGGCGATTTGCAGGCTGACTATTGGTCCGGTGCCGGCTACAACTATGCGCTGGTCAGCCCGACGGACTCGCCGGCGGCGCAGTTGCTCAAGCAATCACCACCGTTCTGAAATACCACCCTGCACTCGTCAGCTCCTACATTCGGGATCGTGCATATTTCATGGAGCTGGCGCCCGAGCTCTGGTTAAACTGGGACCGCCGCGCTCCCGGTGGAGCCGGCCCAATCAACCAGGAGTCTGCCCCGCGTGCCCGCCCGACCGACCAGACGATCACGATTGAGCCAACGCTGGCCGGTGTTGCAGCGCTTGTTCGGCAAGGGCCTGGCCGCCAGCGCGGCGCCTGATGGCAATGCCCGGTCGATCCGCGAATATTTCCGCGACAAGGCCCACCAGCAGGGTTACACCCTCAGCCGCAGCCAGCAGCAGGTGATTGACTGCATGGCGCAGCAGGCCAGTATTTTGCTCGACAGCCGCGCGCGCACGCCGCCCAGCCTGTACCTGTACGGCCCGGTCGGGCGCGGCAAGAGCTGGCTGCTCGACGGTTTTTTCCAGGCACTGCCGATCACCCGCAAACGCCGCCTGCATTTCCATCAGTTCTTCGCCCAATTGCATCAGGACATGTTCCGCCACCGTCAGTTGGAGGACGCGTTGGAGGTCACGCTCGACGAATGGCTGCAAGACTGCCAGGTCCTGTGTTTCGATGAGTTTCATGTCCACGATATCGGCGACGCGATGCTCATCAGCCGCCTGTTCAAGGCATTGTTCAAGCGCCGGATCGTGCTGTTACTGACTTCCAACTACGCGCCGGAAGGGCTGCTGCCCAATCCGCTTTATCACGCCCGCTTCAAGCCGGTGATCGAACTGATCAATGCGCGTATGCAGGTGATGGAGGTGGGTGGTCCTCACGACTATCGCAGCCAGGCCCGGCGCCATACGCATCAGCGGTTCACCCAGGGACATTACGTCTGGCCCGCCACGCCGGCCCAACGCCAGGCCCTGAACGTGCCGCCGCAGGCTGCGTCGGCCCTGACGCTCGCGGTCGGCACCCGCCACCTGCAGGCGCGCTTGTGCGAAGAGCGTCGGGTCGGTTTTACCTTCAGCGACCTGTGTGAACAGCCGACGGCCGTCATGGATTACCTGCAGCTGTGCCAGCGTTTCGATCAGTGGATCATCGATGACGTGCCGGCACTCGATGGCTGCCCCATCGCTGTGCAGCAGCGCTTCATCAACCTGATCGACGTGCTTTACGATCAGGACAAACACCTGACTTTGCTTGGCCGATTGCCGTTGTGCCAGAGCCTGGCGGGCAACGCGATCGACCTGGCACGTACGCGCAGTCGGTTGGGCCAGTTGCACGAAGTCCACGAAGCCGACTGACATATTGAACCCTGTGAGGGCGAACCCTGTGGGAGCGGCTTGCCCGCGAAGGGGTTTCGTCAGTCAACGTATCTGCGGCTGACACTGCGCTTTCGCGAGCAA
>NZ_JABWQR010000023.1:0-116435 GCF_014270125.1 Pseudomonas sp. SWRI99
CGCTGCGCTTTCAGGGGCAGTACTTCGATGCGGAAAGCGGGCTGCATTACAACCGGCATCGGTATTACGACCCGAGGTTGGGAAGGTATCTGACGCCGGATCCGGTGAAGCTTGCGGGTGGGTTGAATCAGTACCAGTACGTGCCGAATCCGACGGGGTGGGTGGATCCGTTGGGGTTGACGTCCAGTTGTCCGCCGCCGAATAAGCCTGGGTGTGCGGTGCCGGGTGGGATTGGTGGGGCTAAGGTTGATGAGGGTGAGCCTGCGCTGCCAGCTCCGATACTAAATGCCAAGGATGCTGCGAAAAAAGAAGTTGTGAGGCTCAACGATAGTCAGGGAATGCATATGGTCGGGAAGCATGGGCCTGAGCTGCCGGACGAAAAATTTAAAAAAAGAGCAATCGATGGTACTGACCCAATCACGGGAAAACTGAGGAGTGGAAAGCATGCTGGCCAAGGCAATCCAAGTTCAAGGTTCTATAGTTGGGAGATAATGCTTAAAGCATATGTTCTCGCTACGACACGGGTTGAAAAAGGACTTCCAAGGTTCACCGGAACGGATTCGCAAGGAGCTAAGGTGGTGAGGATGAGGCTCCCTGATACAGGAGAAGGATATGTACCAAATCCGAAGTCTAAGGATAATCCTAAGCTTATTAGCGGCATGGGAGGATTTGAAATGAAATTTGATCCCGTGACTAAAAAACCGTTTACACTTTTTCCAATAAAGTAGGTGTTTATGTTTGTTGATCCTGAAACGATGCTGCCTTATGTCCCGACTCCTGCTTACTTTTTGTGTGGGTTTGATGTTTATGATCGGGAAGAAACCTTGGGCGAGGAGCTTGAGAAATATGATCCTGACAGTCCCGCTGATAGAGAGATTTTGATATTTAAGTACTGCCTGCCTGTAAGCAGAACCTGTGAGCAAAAATTGCTACTGTTCAAATGTTTGGAGGCAGCGCTGCTAGATAGTGATTATGATTTTGGGTCGTTTTTTAAATATGATTACGAGGCATGTTCATCATTTCCTGATGGTTGGGATGAAATGGTAAGTCCGAGAGCTTTCTTTGAAGATATCCATCGAATTATTGTTATCGAATGGGCGGATGACATTCAGAAGGCTAATCATGAGAGCTAAGCAGGTCGATAAAGTGGGTCTATCATCGAAACTTCGGTTTATTTGGAAAATTATCAAGATGACCGTAATGCGAAAAAGTGTACGAGAGGTTCATCAAGCCGAGGAGGTTGTTCTCGGGCAAAGACAGGCCAACGAGGTGTCCTCCGATAAAATCGAAAAATTTCGAGCGGTGCATAGCTCTCGCTTTTTGAGTCATAAAGCACAGTTAAACGCATATAACGAAGCGATGACAAGAGAAGGCAGAAAAATGTCCAGATTCACTGGAGAGGATGCTAAAGGCAATTTGGTAGTGAGAATGGAGGCAGAAAATATAGGCGAAGGATATGAACCCAACCCTTCAGATCCAAATGATCCACGCTACATCCCTCAAATGAATGGGTTCGAAATGAGGTTCGATTTCGAAACGCTGAAACCTTGGGCTCTTTATCCGATAGAGAAAGTATAAATGTTGATGCATCCTTATCTTAATATTCCATACTGCCCTCGTTTGGATCATTTTCTTGGTGGGTTTGATATATATGATCGCGAGGAGAGTCTTGGCGAAGAATTGGCGCTATATGATCCTGAATACTCTCCAGATAGAAAGATCTTAATAGCTAGATATGTCGTGAAACGATTTTCTAAGCTGAGTTATCGGCACAAATTTGTGTTAGTGGGTGTTTTAAAGAAAGCTCTAGACGGTGATGGGGATATCTTGGCTCAGATACTGCAACATGATCCATTTTCACATTCCGTTCTACCCGATGGTTGGGATGAAATGAAGAGTCCAAAAGCGTTTTTTGAAGAGATGTACGTTATTTTGTCGGATGAGTGGAGTAATGAGTTGAATGAGGCCGGTGCCGAGGACTTTTCTACTTGGTAACATATTTTTCTGGGTGTGACTTGAAAGTTTATGTGGTTGAAGTCATTTGTGACGAGGTTTTAACGAAAGAATAGGTTTGTAAAAAGACTAGTCGTTAGTATGCAGCTTCGCTGAGAAAATTTGTTTTTGGTGCTTCATTGATGTCCAAGTGAAAGTTTACCTTTTTGACGATCACTGCATAGACTATCAATCACATGAACACTAAACCCCACAACACTCTTCGCATGATGCTTCGCCTGTGACGCCATCTCCGCAAGCTGGCTGGCATCAAGCGCTGCGCAAGCTTCAGGTCGCAAATGCACCACCCCAATCGATAACGACAACAACGCAAATTCCTGCCGCACCCCCTGTCGGTTCGGAGCAACAAAGCGTCCTGCCTCCAGATGCTCGGGCCGATAAAACCGGCGGCATTGGCTCTGAAAGTCGTCGAGTAGTTGGTTAAGGCGTTTGCGCCAGTCTTCCGGGCCGAGGACGAGGAGGAAGTCGTCGCCGCCGATGTGGCCGACGAAGTCGCGGGTGGGGTCGACGCGCTCGTTCAGGCATTGCGCGAGGCATAGCAGGACTTCGTCGCCGCGACCGTAGCCGTAGATGTCATTGAAGGGTTTGAAGCTGTCGATGTCGACGTAGCAGATGATCGATTCGCGGGCCTGTTGCAGCAATCGCGTCAGGCACTGCTGAATGGGCACGTTGCCCGGCAGTAAGGTCAGTGGATTGGCGTACCGCGCCTGCTGGATTTTCAGTTCAGTGATCAGTTTGAGTACGTCGATGACCCGGCCGAGGCCCAGGTAGCTGCCGTTGAGGGTGATGATGAAATCTTCTTCGATGCGCTGGCGGGCGCGGCTGGTGATGAGGCGGCTGACTTGTTGCAGCGACTGGCTCATTTCCACGGCGAGGAAATCGTCGTTCATCAGGCGGCTGATCGGTTTGCGGGCGAACAGGTCGGTGGCGAACGGTTTGAGCAAGGCGTCCGACAGGGAATGGCGATGGACGATGCCGCAGGGTTGGCCTTGTTCGTCGAGCACAGCGAGTGAGTTGAGGTTGGCCTGACGACGGAAGGCTTCCAGTACGGTGGCAGTCGGAATATTGCGCTGCACGGCCGGTTGGTCGTTGAGCAGGGCGCTGAGGTCACTGCCTTCATCGTTCAGCGCGACGGCGCTGCTGTCGTGTTTGGGCATCATGGCGCGAGCGTCGCGGGATGGGTGTTCCTGAGGGCGGCCGAGCAGGTAGCCCTGAACCAGATCGACGCCCATTTCAGTCAGCACCGCGAGTTCTTCCGGCAGTTCGATACCCTCGGCAATGACTTGCGCGCGGGACGCCTTGGCGATTTGCAGGATCGAACCGACGAATTCGCGCTTCAACGCGTCCTGATGAATGCCATCGATAAAGTGTCGATCAATCTTCACGTAATCCGGGCGCAGCTCGGACCACAAGCGCAGGCTTGAATACCCGGCGCCCAGATCGTCCAGCGCAATGGAAAAGCCCATCGCCCGATAGTGATGCAGGGCGGTTTGCAGTAACTGAAAGTCATCGATTGGTGTCTGCTCGGTGAGTTCGATCACCACTTGGCTTGGCGGAATACCGAAATCCTGCAGCAACTGCAACGTGCGTCCGGGTTGGTGCGCCGCTTCGAGTAAGGATTCCGGGGAGACATTGAGAAACAGCTTGCCCGGTAACTGCTGCTCGTTGAAGCGGCGGCAGGCGCTTTGGCGGCAGGCGATTTCCAGTTCGCTCAGTCGGCCGGCCTGACGCGCTACGGCGAACAGCGCAATGGGCGAGTGCAACGGGCTGTTGGACGGGCCACGGGTGAGGGCTTCGTAACCGAGGACGCGCCGTTCGGAGAGGCAGATGATCGGCTGGAACAGGCTGTGTAAGCCGCTTTGAGTCAGGATCGAGCTCAAGGCGCTCAGCTGTTCGGTCGTGGTCATGGCGATCTCTGGCGATAAAAAAAGGACTGGGAGCGTTGGCTCCCAGTCCTTTATTGCACGACAGAATGATGACTGTTTGATGACGATCCGCAGATCGCCAACACTAAATTGCCATCATTTACTTCTTGGCCACTTGGTTGCTCAGTTTCAGGTAGTCCAGCAGCACGCGCCCGGTTTCGCTCAGGTAGGCATCGTCTTCCGGTTTGACCTTGTCCGGCTCGGCGGCGGCCAGCGCGTCTTCGTCTTCTTTCTTCAGCTCTTTGAGCGGTTCTTCGCCTTTGGCCTTGCGACGGATGTTCTCCATTGCCAGTTGCTTGGCGTCGATGTCGGCGTGCTGGGCACGACGTTCGGCTTCATTGAGGCTGACGGTTTTTTCTTCCATCAGTTTTTGCGCCAGGGCCAGTTTGTCGCGGATGAACACGAACTCGGCATCCTTGTTGGTGCGCGCGTCATGTTCGGACTTCAACTGGGCCAGAAACGGCTTGAACGGGTCGGCCGCCGGTTTGATCGCCGCGCGGATGGTGTCCCACGGCATGGCTTCCGGCAGGGCGCTCTCGCCGATTTCCTTGGTGTCGATCAACGATGGATAGTCGATGTCCGGCAGCACGCCCTGGTGCTGGGTGCTCTGCCCGGACACTCGGTAGAACTTGGCCAGGGTCAGTTTCAGTTCGCCATGGTTCAGCGGCTGAATGGTCTGCACGGTGCCTTTGCCGAAGGTCTGGCCACCGATGATCAGCGCACGGTGGTAGTCCTGCATGGCACCGGCGAAGATCTCCGAAGCCGAGGCGGACAGCCGGTTGACCAGCAGTGCCATCGGGCCTTTGTAGAAGGCGCCCGGGTTTTCATCTTCGAGCACGTCGACACGGCCGTCGGCGTTACGCACGAGTACGGTCGGACCCTTGTCGATGAACAGGCTGGTCAGTTCGGTGGCTTCCTGCAGGGAACCGCCGCCGTTGTTGCGCAGGTCGATGACCACGCCGTCGACTTTGTCCTTCTGCAGTTCGGTCAGCAGCTTTTTGACGTCGCGGGTGGTGCTCTTGTAGTCAGGGTCACCGGCACGGAACGCCTTGAAGTCGAGGTAGAAGGCCGGGATTTCGATCACGCCAAGTTTGTAGTCCTTGCCGTCCTGTTTCAGGTTGAGGATCGACTTTTTCACCGCCTGGTCTTCGAGCTTCACCGCTTCACGGGTGATCGGCACGATCTTGGTGGTCTGGTCGTTCGGCGCATTGCTCGCCGGAATCACTTCCAGGCGCACGACGGTGCCTTTCGGGCCGCGAATCAGCTTGACCACTTCGTCCAGACGCCAGCCGACCACGTCGACCATTTCCTTGTTGCCCTGGGCAACGCCGATGATCTTGTCGGCCGGGGCGACTTGCTTGGTTTTGTCAGCCGGACCTGCTGGTACCAGACGCACGACCTTCACTTGGTCGTTGTCGCTCTGCAACACGGCGCCGATGCCCTCGAGGGACAGGCTCATGTTGATGTCGAAGTTTTCCGCATTATCCGGTGACAGATAATTGGTGTGCGGATCGTAGGACATGGCGAAGGTGTTGATGTAGGCCTGGAAGATGTCTTCGGCACGGGTCTGATCCAGGCGCGCCAACTGGTTCTTGTAGCGCTTGGTCAGGGTTTCCTGGATCTGCTTCGGCTCTTTGCCGGCGATCTTCTGGCGCAGCACCTCGTCCTTGACGCGTTTGCGCCACAGGTCGTCGAGTTCGGCGGTGGACTTGAGCCACGGCGCGTCCTTGCGATCGATCAGCAAGGTCTCCCTGGTGCTGAAGTCCATCTTGTCGACGCCTTTGTTCAGCTCGGCAAGGGCGAAGTCCAGGCGCGCCTTGACGCGGTCCAGATAGCGCTTGTAGATGGTGAACCCGGCGTTGAGATCGCCGCTCTTGAGGAAGTCGTCGAACTGGGTTTTCCACTTGTCGAATTCAGCGATGTCGCTGGCCATGAAGTAGCTGCGCGACGGGTCGAGCAGCTTGATGTAGCTGTCGTAGATGATCACCGAGCGCGCATCGTCGAGCGGCGGCTTGCTGTAGTGGTGACGCTTGAGCAACTCGACGACGTTCAGGCTGGCGATGACTTCATCGCGATCAGGCTGCAACTTGTCCCAGCTGTTGGCTGCGAATGTGGTGCCCGACACCGGCAACAGACCGATACCGATGAAAAGAGCGAGGGCGGTGCTGGGGAGCAGATGCTTCATGCTGATTCGACGCGGGGACAATTGATAACGCATATTAGGCCGTCTTTGAAGTCGCCGGTTCTTTGAGATCCGGTCGCATAATGCAAAAAGCCCGGCGCTACCGCTTCGGGCTCAGTCCAGACTCACTATGGAGGCACTGTGAAGGCATTGCAAGGCGTTGAAGGTCAAGTGGCATGGGTTGAAGAGCCGAGTCCTACGTGCGATGTAGGACAAGTCCGCATCCGCGTGGCGGCAGCAGGCCTCAATCGTGCCGATTTATTGCAAAAGGCGGGGCTTTATCCTCCACCGCCAGGCGCCAGCCAAGTGCTCGGTCTTGAGTGTTCCGGGGTGATCAGCGAGGTCGGCGCGGGCTCGTCCTGGCAGGTCGGCGATCGGGTTTGCGCCTTGCTGGCCGGGGGCGGCATGGCTGAGGAAGTGGTTGTCGACGGGCGGCACGTGTTGCCGATTCCCGAAGGCGTTTCGCTGATCGAGGCGGCGGCATTGCCTGAGGTTTACGCAACAGTCTGGCTGAATGTGTTTCAGCTTGCGGCGCTCAAACCGGGTGAGAAAGTTCTCTTGCACGCTGGCGCCAGTGGAATCGGTTCAGCCGCCATTCAGCTGTGCAAGGCCTTTGGCAACCCCTGCTGGGTCAGCGTCGGGTCGGCCGAGCGTCTGGCTTACTGCGAGTCGTTGGGCGCGCAGGGCGGTGTGCTGCGCACTGACGATCTGGAAAGCCTGCGCGATTTAGGTCCGTTCGATGTGATCCTCGATCCGGTCGGCGGCGACTATTCAGCGCTGAATCTGAAACTGGTGGCGCTGGATGGACGCTGGGTGTTGATCGGCCTGATGGGGGGGCGTGAGGCGAAACTGGATCTGGCGCAGGTGTTGGCCAAGCGCGTGCAACTGCTCGGTTCGACGTTGCGCAGCCGCAGTGATCAGTTCAAGGCGGATCTGCTGAGCGATCTCGGCCAGCAGGTGTGGCCGTTGTTTGCGGAAGGGCGGTTGCGTCCGCAACTGGCCAAGGCGTTTGCGGTGAGGGACGCCGAGGCGGCGTTTGCCGAGTTGGCGAGTAACACCGTGGCAGGCAAGTTGGTGTTGGTGATTGACGAGAGACTGAGCTGACAACACAAAGCCACTGTGGGAGCGGGCTTGCTCGCGAATGCGGAGTGTCAGGCAACATATTCGTCGCTGAAAGACCGCTTTCGCGAGCAGGCTCACTCCTACATTGGATCTGTGTCACTTCCAGAGATGGATTGGCCAGCCGGATTTTTCTGCCTGCTCGAGCAGCACCGGGTCCGGGTTGACCACGTGCGGGAAATCGACTTTCAGCAGCAACGGCAGATCATTGCGTGAGTCGGAATAGAAACTCGCGCCCTCCAGGTTCTCTTCTTCGGCGTCCAGCCATTCCAGCAAGCGAGTGATCTTGCCTTCGCGGTAGGTCAGGGTGCCGACGGTATTACCGCTGTACACGCCATGGGCGACGTCCAGTTCGATGGCCAGTACCTCATCGATCCCCAGGCGTTCGGCGATCGGCTTGACCAAGTGCGTACCCGACGCCGAGATCACCAGGATCCGGTCGCCGGCCTTGCGGTGCGCGGCGATGGTTTTGGTCGCGTCGCTGAAGATGATCGGTTCGATGAAATCTTCTACCCATGGGCCAACCAGGTGCTCGATTTCTGCCGGCGTGCGGCCGATCAGAGGTTCAAGGCTGAAGGCCATGTAGTCCTCCATCGCCAGGTGGCCGCGGCCGTAGGCGTCCATCAATTCCTTGTCGCGCTGCATGAACGATTCGCCATCGACCCAGCCGAGGCGGACCATTTGCTCGCTCCAGAGCGAGGAGCAGTCGCCGTGGATCAACGTTTCGTCCAGATCAAAAATTGCCAAAGCCATCGGGTTCTCTCCGAGAACAGCTGCGAAGCTCCAAGCTTCGAGCTGCAAGAATTAAAATCACGTGCACCGCAGTCTACAGCTTGAAGCTACTAGCTCGAAGCTTGCAGCTGCTTTCAGGCTACCTGGCACAACGCCGTCGGATCGATGGAAAGTGCCAGGCGCTGTCCGTCGGGGTGCAGGTCGGCGGCCGAGCGGTTGAGTACATCGACCACCAGTTCGACGCCGCGCGCCTCGATGCGATAACGAATGACGTTGCCGAGCAGGCTGTGGCTGCGTACTCGCGCGTCGAGGTCGCCGTTGAGGCTCAGTTCGATAGCCTCCGGGCGGATGGCGATGCGGTGGTTGATCGGCCGCTGCAACAGCTTTGAAGCGGCCTCGGCGTCGAGCAGATTGTAGTTGCCAATGAAGCCGGCGGCGAACACATCGACCGGTGCGGTATAGAGGGTTTCGGCATCGCCGCTTTGTACGATCTTTCCCTGATTCATCAGGAAAATCCGGTCAGACATGGTCAGCGCTTCTTCCTGATCGTGGGTGACAAAAATGGTTGTCAGGCCGAGTTCGCGCTGGATCTGGCGGATCTGTTCGCGCAAGTGTTTACGAATCCGCGCGTCGAGTGCCGACAGTGGCTCATCCAGCAGCAACAGGCGCGGGCGGGTCACCAGCGAGCGGGCGAGGGCGACACGCTGGCATTGACCGCCAGACAATTGATGCGGGTAGCGTTTGGCGAAGTCGTGCAGTTCAACCAGTTTCAATACCTCCACCACGCGCTTGTGGCTGTCATCGGTATTGACCTTTTGCATGCGCAGGCCGAAGGCGACGTTCTGTTCGACGGTCATGTTGGGAAACAGCGCATAGCTTTGAAACACCATGCCGATGCCGCGTTTCTGCGGACTCAACGGCACGATATCGACGCCATCCAGCAGGATTTGCCCACCATCCACCGGCGTCAGCCCGGCGATGCAACGCAACAGGGTCGACTTGCCGCACCCGGATGGGCCGAGCAGGGTAACGAACTCGCCTTTGTTGATTTCGCAATCGATATCGCTGAACACGGTGGTGCCCGCATAGCTTTTTTGCAGGTGTTGGACGCTGACGTAGCTCATTCGCTTTTGTCCTTGTTCAAGATGTTGGCGATCCAGGTCAGGACCAGCACGAAAAAGAAATACGAAATGACCAGCGCGCTGGTGAAGTGACCGCTGCTGTTGCGCATGTTGTTCAGGTAAACCTGCAGGGTTTCGTAACGTGTGCCGACGAGGATGTTGGCAAACACGAACTCACCAAAAAGGAACGAGAACGACAGCAGCAACGCCACCATCAGGCCCTTGCGCAGATTGGGCAGCACCACCAGGAATGCAGCCTGAAAGGTGCTGGCGCCGAGCAGTTGCGCGGCGTCCATCAAGTCGCGCAGGTTGATTGCTTGCAGGTTGTTGGTGATTGCGCGGTACATGAACGGCAGCGCCACGGTGAAGTAGCAACCGATCAGAATCCACGGCGTGCCGATCATCGCCATCGGCCCGGAACCGTAGAGCTGCAACAGTCCCACCGAGGACACCACGGGCGGCACCGCGAAGGGCAGCAGGATCAGGATGTTCATCAGCGCATCGAGTTTCGGGAAGTGATAGTGCACGACGAACAGCAATGGCAGGATCAACACCACCGACAGCAGCAAAGCGCCGACACAAACGATCAGTGACTGGCCGAAGGCGTGCAGAAAGCGCGGATCGCTCCACAGCTGCAAGTACCATTTGAAAGTGAAGCCGCTGGGCAGAATGGTCGCCGACCAACTGCTGGCGATCGAATAGATCAGCGTGCCCACCAGCGGCAGCAACAGGATGGCGAACAGCAGGTAGACCACGACGCGGTGGTAGAGGCCGGCCGGGCCGGATTCAGCGCGAGACATGGTAGCTCCTCTTCAGCAGCAGTTGATGCACAACGGTGACGATGGTCATCAGCGCCACCAGCACCACGGCCAAGGCGCTGGCCAGGTTCGGGTCGAGAGAGATGTCCCCGGAAACCATCGCTGCAATACGAATCGGCAGGACGTTGAAGTTGCCGGTGGTCAGCGCATAAACCGTCGCGTAAGCGCCGAGGGCGTTTGCGAGCAGGATCACGAACGTGCCGAGCAAGGCCGGAGTCAACACCGGCAGGCCGATGTGCCGCCAGAACTGCCAGCCGTTGGCCCCAAGCAACGCGGCGGACTCGCGCCAGTCTTCACGCAAGGCGTCGAAAGCCGGGTAGAGCAGCAGCACGCCGAGGGGAATCTGGAAGTAGGTGTAGAGAATGATCAGCCCGGTTTTCGAGTACAGGTTGAAGTCCTGAATGATCCCTGACTGTTTCAGCATGATGGTGATGCTGCCGTTGAAACCGAGCAGGATGATGAAGGCGAAGGCCAGGGGCACGCCTGCGAAATTGCTGGTCATGTTGGCGAAGGCGTTCACAAAGTTGCGCAGTTTCGAGTCGACGCGACGCAACGAGTACGCGCCGAGCACGGCGATGATGATGCCGAATACGCTCGACCAGAAACTGATCTCGAGGCTGTACTGGATCGCCTGCAAATAAAACTTCGAACTGAAGATTTTGCTGAAGTTGGCGAAGCCCCAGCCGAACTCTTCCGATTGCAGGCTGTTGATCATCACCCAGACCAAAGGGGCGATTTCGAAGACGATAAAGAACAGTGCGAAGGGCACCAGACACAGGGCTGCGAGCCATTTGCCGCGAATCATTGAATTCACTTGAGCAGCTCCCGGCACACAGGCTTGTCGTGGGGCACGCCGAGCAGTTCGCAGACGGTGCCGCAAAGCTCGGTCTGCTTCGGCGCCGCGTCGGCGTTCAGGCTGAAAGCACTGCCGAGGACGAACAGCGGCACCTGACGCTCTTCTGGCAGCAGGCCGTTGTGCGAGCGGTCGTTGTTCATGCCGTGGTCGGCGGTCACCAGCACTTGATAGCCGCTGTCGAGCCAGGCATGCAGATAGTCGGCAAGAATGATGTCGGCCGAGCGGGCGCTGTTGCGGTACTGCGCAGAGTCGAGGCCGTGTTTGTGCCCGGCATCATCGATGTTCATCGGGTGGACCAGCAGGAAATTCGGTGCGTGGCGCAGGCGCAGGTTTTCCGCGTCGGCGAACAGGTGAGAATCCGGATAGTGGTCGTTCCAGTAAAAATGGCCGTGCTGGATTGGCAGCGACGGATCGTCGGTGTGGCGATCGCGTGCGGCGACGAATGGCGAGCGGTTGTACAACTCGCTGACCCAGTGGTACGCCGCCGCGGCGGTTTTCAGCCCGGCATCGCGGGCGTAATGGTAGATGCTGCGTTGATTGGAGAGGCGCGAGACATTGTTGTGGACGATACCGCTATCGATCGGCGGTACGCCGGTAAGAATGCATTCGTAAAGCGGTCGGGACAGGGCGGGCAGTTCGCACTCCAGCTGATAGAGCGCCGCGCGTCCTGCGCCAACATAAGCCTGCAGATGCCCCATGGCGTGACGCGCAACCTCGTGGTTGAGGCCGTCGAGCACGACAAGGATGACGTTGTGCTTCATAGGGGCAAAAACTCCGCGAAACAGGAAATTTCAGATTCAACCCGGGTCCCTTTGTAGGAGTGAGCCTGCTCGCGATAGCGGTTGAACATTCAACACAGTGTTGACTGAACTACCGCTATCGCGAGCAGGCTCACTCCTACAGGGAATCTCCAGCGGATCACGCAATGGTGATCAGCCGCTTTATTTCATCTCGACAATAACCTCTTCGTTCCACTGCTGCGGCAGGGCTTTGGAGGTCTTTTCCCACGCATCGGCGTCTTTGATCGGCGTGACTTTTTTGTACTGCTCGTTCGGCAGCAGCTTGGCCTTCACGTCTTCCGGCAGTTGCAGATGCTCGGCGCGGATCGGGCGGGCATTGCCGCGGGCAAGGTTGGTCTGGCCGGCGTCGCTGAAGATGTATTCGCGGGTCAGCTTGGCGGCATTAGGGTTTTTTGCGTACTTGTTGATGATCGTGGTGTAACCGGAAATCACCGAGCCGTCAGACGGGATCAGCACCACGTAGTCATCAGGGTTAGCCATCTTGGCCTTGTAGCTCAGGCCGTTGAAGTCCCAGACCACGCCGACTTCGATTTCGCCTTTTTCCATGGTGGCGATGGTCGGGTTGGCCATCGACAGACGACCCTGTCTGGCGATGTCAGCGAACAGCAGCAGGGCAGGTTTGATGTTTTTCTCGTCGCCACCGTTGGCCAGAGCAGCAGCCAGTACGCCGTTTGCGGCCTGGGCGGCGGTGCTCACGTCGCCGATGGAGACTTTATATTTGCCGCCCTTGAGGTCGGCCCATTTGGTCGGTACTTCGGAGCCGTGCAGCAACTTTTTATTGACGATGAAAGCGATGGTGCCGGTGTAGGCCAGCGCCCAGTTGCCGTCCTTGTCCTTGGCCCAGTCGGGGATTTGATCCCAGGTGCTTGGCTTGTACGGCTGCACCACGCCTTGCTTGACCGCGATCGGGCCGAAGGCGGCACCGACGTCGCCGATGTCGGCGGTGGCGTTGTCCTTCTCGGCGGCGAACTTGGCGATTTCCTGGGCCGAACTCATGTCGGTGTCGATGTGTTTAAGGCCGTACTTTTGGGCCAGATCCGCCCAGGTGCCTTTCCAGTTGGCCCAATCATCGGGCATGCCGACGCTGTTGACGGCGCCTTCCGCCTTCGCAGCGGCTTCGAGGGTTTTCAGGTCGGTGTCAGCCGCCATGGCGGCGCTGCACATAGCAATGGTCGAGCCTAACAGTGTTGCCAGGAAAAGCTGTTTCATTCCGAAGCTCCTTGGTCGTGTTCAACGCTGCGATTGCGGTTTGTGTTGGTCTAGGTCAGCAATACCTGAGCCAATTTAAGGGCGCTGGATGACACTTTGATGTCGAGGGCCTGTTTGCGGGGCTCTTGCTTGCCCGGTGTCGGCAGGTGCCAGATAAGCGTAGACCATGCTCAAGCCACGGCAGACAAGGGACTTGGCCGATGTATTGCAAGTCGTGAGCAAGACCGTTGAGCCGTTTTGTCATCTGTTGTTCATCTACGCTGCCTAGGCTTGCAACAGACGAAAACGGTTCATTTACCGGTCGGTCTTGCCCTGAAACAGTGCTGGTCTAGTCCAGATAGGTAACGTTGATGCGTGATGAGGCAACCAAAGCGGTGACAGCGATTGGCCAGGTGTTGCAGGAGCAGCTCGATCATGGCTTGTTGGCAGCGGGCAGTAAGTTGCCGGCCGAACGCAAGCTCAGTGAGCTGTTTGGCACGACGCGAATCACTGTGCGTGAGGCGTTATTGCAACTGGAGGCGCAGGGGCAGATTTATCGCGAGGAGCGGCGCGGCTGGTTCGTTTCGCCGCCGCGTCTGGCCTATAACCTGATGCAGCGCAGCCACTTTCACGCGATGGTCAGTGCACAGGGGCGCGAGCCTTCGACGGAGGTGATTTCGGCGCGGTTGCAACCGGCTTCGGCGGCGGTCTGCGCGTGGTTGCAGTTGCCGGCGTTGTCGAGCGTGATTCAGATTTGCCGGTCGCGGCGGATTGACGGGCGTCTGGTGTTGTATGTGGAGCACTATTTGAATCCGCAGTTTTTTCCGGGGATTCTGGCGTTGGATTTGAATCAGTCGATTACCGAGTTGTATGCCCGGCATTACGATTTGCACTATGGGCGGGTGCGGTTCGAGATTGTTCCGACTTCATTGTCGGTGGATGCGGCGGCGGCTTTGCGGGTGTCGGTGGGGAGTCCGGGGTTGCGGATTGCGCGGGTCAATTATGATCAGCATGGGCGGTTGATCGATTGTGATCTGGAGTTTTGGCGCCATGATGCGATTCACGTAGGGGTTGATGTGGTTTGACCTTGGCGGCCTTTGGGCCGACCAGGTTCATTGGGTTTTGTGGGGATATCCGTTTTTTGCGGTGCTACCGCTGGCGATTTCGCCCTTACGGCGAGGCACTTTTTCCAGACGCCGAAAAAGTACCCAAAAAGGCTTTGCCCTGACGTTCGGCCCGCTCGCTGGGGCTCGGGGTGCCTTCGCTACGGGATTGTTCCGGGCGCAGCGTCTCCGGTTTGCTTCGCTGCACCTCCTCTCGCTGTGTTTGGCTGCGCCAAACGGTCGCTGCGCTCCCACGCCCGGATCAATCCCTCCGCTCAGCCTGCCGACGGGCGCTGAGCTCAAGATCAAGAGCCTTACTCGAGCTAACGCTCATTGTGTTGAGTGGTGAGAAGCAAAAGCGGTCTGCTTTGCTCTGGTTTGCTCTTCTGTGGGAGTGAGCCTGCTCGCGATGGCGGCCTGTCAGCCCAGCCATTTTTGACAGGCTGCACACGGTTCAAATGTGGGAGCGGGCTTGCTCGCGAAGAGGCCCGCGAAGTCACCCCGTCTCTATTTGCCCACCCCCGCATTCGCATACAAATAATCCGTCGCCAACGAAGCCAGTGTCCTGACCCCGACTACCAACGCCGACTCGTCCACGAAGAACCCGGGATTGTGATTGGGCGCGGCCTTGCTCATGTCTTGATCTCTCGGGGTGACGCCCAGAAACACAAACAACCCCGGCGCTTCCTTGGCAAAAAACGAAAAGTCTTCAGCGCCGCCCACCAGCGGCCCTTGCACCACGTCGTCCTTGGCGGCCCATTTCAGGGTGGGCAGCATTTTTTCCGTCAGCGCCGGGTTGTTAATGGTCGGGTCGTATTTTTCGATGATGGTCACATCGGCTTTTGCGCCGCCGCTTTCGGCGATTTTTTCAACGGTCTGGCGGACGTCGGCGTGCAGTTTCTGGCGGATGCCATAGTCGTAGGAGCGGATTGTCCCGGTCATGTCGACCGATTCGGGGATGATGTTGTAACGCGTCCCGCCATTGATGGTGCCGATGCTCACCACCGAGGGATATGAGGAGATGTCGGTGCGGCGGCTGACCACGGTTTGCAGGCCGACCAGGGTTTGCGCGCCGACGGTGATCGGGTCGATGCCGTCCCAGGGGCGGCCGGCGTGGGTTTGTTTGCCGAGGATTTTGATGCGCAGGTCGTCGGAGCTGGCCAGGGTCGGGCCGGGGCGGTAGGCGATCTGGCCGGCGGGGATGCCGGCCCAGACGTGCAGGCCGAAGACCGCGTCGGGTTTTGGCGATTTCATCACGCCTTCCTGCACCATCATTTTGGCCCCCCAGGTGTTTTTGCCGTCGGGGATGAAATCGCTTGGGCCTTCTTCGGCGGGCTGGAAATAGAACACCACGGTGCCGGGCAAGGTCTCGCGCATGCCCGTCAGAATTTTCGCGGCACTGAGCAGGATCGCGGTGTGGGCGTCATGGCCGCAGGCGTGCATGACGTCGACTTCCTTGTCCAGATAAGTGCCCTTGGCTTTCGAGGCGAATGGCAGGTTGGACACTTCTTTGACTGGCAGGGCGTCCATGTCGGCGCGCAGGGCGACGGTCGGGCCGGGCAGGGCGCCCTTGAGGGTGGCGACCACGCCGGTGCGGGCGACACCGGTTTTCACCTCAAGGCCCATTGCCTCGAGTTGCTTGGCGACCAGCTCGGCGGTGCGTTTTTCAGTGTTGCCGAGTTCCGGGTGGGCGTGCAGGTCGCGACGGGTTTCCAGCAGTTGCGGCTCCAGCTTCTGCGCCTGTTCGGCAATTTCCGAGCGGGTGCTTTCCAAAGTGGCAGCGCCGGCGTGGCCTGCGATCAGGCTGAGCAAAACGGTCTGGGCAATGCGCGTCAGTTGCATCGGATTCTCCTTGATTATTGTTGTCGGGCTTCCTTGCCTGTGACTGCGGCGGCGCGCTTGAGTGCTATTCCTTTGGCTGACCGCCACCGGCTGTGATCACTTGTACGCTCATGCGCGGCGTTGCCAGATCCAGCCCGGCTTCATCCAGATGTCGTTTCAAAGACAGATTGAAAGCCCGGGACACTTCCCACTGCTTGATCGGCGCGGTCTTGAACCGTGCGCGCAGGATCGCGCTGCCGGATTCGAAACTCTCTACACCCTGAATTTCCAGTGGCGACCAGATGTTGCGTCGCTGCAACGGGTCGGTGCGCATTTTCTGGCCGACTTCGCGCATCAGTTTGATCGCGTCGTCAATTTCCATGTTGTACGGCACCGCGACGCGGAAGATTGCGTAGCCGAATTCCCGCGAGTAGTTCTTGATGCTTTTGATTTCGCTGAACGGAATGGTGTGGACGATGCCGTCGATGTCGCGCAGGCGCACGGTGCGAATGGTCAGGCCTTCGACGGTGCCGAGGTGGCCGCCGACATCGACGTAATCATCAATGGCCAGCGAGTCCTCGATGATGATGAACAGCCCGGTGATCAGGTCGGCGACCAGCGACTGCGCACCAAAACCAATGGCCAGACCGATCACACCGGCACCGGCCAGCAGCGGCGTGACGTTCATGCCCATATTCGCCAGCGCGACGATCAACGCGATGATGAAAATCGCCACGAACAGGACGTTGCGGATCAGCGGCATCATCGTCTGCGCGCGAGCATTGGCCAGGCCTTTGCGTGAGCGGGTGAGGGCGTGGTGCACGGCGGTGTCGGCGAGGATCCAGATCAGCCAGGAGAAAATCAGCGTGCCGATCAGGCTGAACAGCTTGACGCTGATGTCATGACCTTCGCCGTCGGCAAAGGCGATCAGCGACTGGCCCCAGACGCGCAGGCCCAGTTCGATGAACAGCAGCCACACCAGCAGGTGCGCGAGGGTGTAGAAGAAGTTTTTCAGTCGCTCCGAGTACAGCGCATGACGTTTCGGCCCGCGTTGCGGCTTCAGCGAATGGCGACGCACGAGGCCGTTGATGACCATGCACAAGACCAGCAAAACCGTGCAGATCAGTGACTGGCGCAACGCCGTGCTGGTGTCGCCGGCGGAGACGAAGGTGGCGAACAGCGAGACGCCGACCAGCACCAGCGCCGGTACGTACCAGAAGGTCCCAAGAATTTCGATGGTGTCGCTGAGGGCGCGACGCGTCAGGCGTCGAGACAACGGCTGGTTGCGGATCAAATGCGCGATCGGTCGGCGGAAGCGCAGAATGAACAGCCCGGTCGAGAGGGCGGCGAGTACATTGGCGGTGGTCGCCGCGGTATGGGCCAGGTGTACGCCCAGGCTTTCGATCAGGCGCGGATCGCTCAATGCCTCGCCGAACGCGGCAAAGCTGCCGATTAGCCACAACGGTCGAAAAGCCTGATGGCGCAGGATGTACAGCGCGCGATGGCGGTGCGGGCCGTCGAGCAGGGAAAAGGCAATCACGCAGATCGCCGAGAAACAGGTGCCGACCACCAACGCATAGGCCAATACCATCGCCAGGCTCTTGCCCAATGACGAGGGCAGCGCATAGCTCATGTAGACGGTCATCACCAGCGCGATCAGCCACGGTCCGAGCTTGCGCAACGCGAAGCGCAGCATGTCGAGGGCCTTGGGGTGTTGCGGCAGTTCTTCGGTGAGACCGAAGCGCAGGCGCACGCGGTGACCCAGCCAGATCAGGGCGGCAGCGAGCAGGCTCCACAGCATCAGAATCATGGCGAAGCCGAAGATGATCGGCAGCCATTCGTTGGCCGGCAGCAACATGCCGGTCAGTTCGTCCTTGGCCAGATCGATCTCGTTGGACCAGCGGGTGATCGGGCTGTCGGCGCCGGAAAACTGTTTTTCGAAGTTGGCCAGGGTGCCGCCGATCAGGCCCAGCACACCTTCTTCCGGCGCGGCCTGGGCTTGTTTCGTAGCGTCGCGCAGCTTCTTCAGGTCGCTGAGCAGTTGTGCGCGTTGCTTGTCGTTTTCCAGCGACTTGATGACTTCATCCAGCGACTGACCGAGGGGTTCCTGGGCTTCTGGTTGCGGCTTGGAAGTATTGAGCAGGCCGGGCAAACCGACCGCTTGTGCGGGCGCCAGCGGCAGCAGCGTCATCAGGCAGACAAGAAACAGACCGGGCAAAGCGAAAAGACGAGCAAACACCAGAGGACAACCTCGCGAGGGGCGGATGCGCTGGAGTGTACGAGGCCCTATGGCGCAATGCGAGCCGGGCTCGGTCATTCGTTCAGTTTGGCGAGGATCTTGTAGACCACGGTGGCGAGGATCATCAGCATGCCGACCCACATGGCGAAGACACCGGCGTTCTTGTCACGGAAATTGAAGCCGATGGCCAGCAGGATCATCCCCGAGAGAATCGGGACGAGCATGGCGTGGAAGGAGGACATCGAAATCATGGAGACGGCCTTGTCTGAATGGATGATGTGAGTCTAGGCGGCTTTCTTGCGCAGGGTGTAATGCGTATCGCAATGAATCAATTCGGTCTTGTGGCGAGGGAGCTTGCTCCCGCTCGGCGGTCTTGTGGCGAGGGAGCTTGCTCCCGCTCGGCGGCGCAGCCGTCGTAGATCCGTGAACCACGATCATGCTGGCTCGCCGCATCCCCAGGTTTCAGGGCCGCTACGCGGCCCAGCGGGAGCAAGCTCCCTCGCCACAAAGGTGCCTCAGGGCAATTCACGACTGGCATAGAACGCGCTGAGCACTTTGACCAGGTGCGCCAGGTCATGGCTGCCGCACAGTTCGCGGATCGAGTGCATGGCGAAGGTCGGCAGGCCGATGTCGACGGTGCGCACGCCCAGATGACTGGCAGTGATCGGGCCGATGGTCGAGCCGCAGCCCATGTCGCTGCGCACCACGAAGCTCTGCACCGGGACTTCCTCGGCCATGCACAGATGGCGGAAGAAACCGGCGGTTTCGCTGTTGGTGGCGTAGCGCTGGTTGCTGTTGACCTTGATCACCGGGCCGGCGTTGAGTTTCGGGCCGTGGTTGGCGTCGTGCTTTTCGGCGTAGTTGGGGTGCACGCCGTGGGCGTTGTCGGCCGAGACCAGCAGGGATTTCTGGATGGTGCGGACGAACTCGTCACCGTCCGGCAGCACGCGGCGCAGGGTCTGTTCGAGCATCGGGCCGTCGGCGCCGCAGGCCGAGCAGGAGCCGACCTCTTCGTGGTCGTTGCACACCAACACGCAGGTTTCGTCGGTTTCGGCGGTGAGCAAGGCTTGCAGGCCGGCATAGCACGACAGCAGGTTATCCAGGCGTGCACCGGCAATGAAGTCGCCGTTCAGACCAATCACCGCAGCGCTTTGCGTGTCGTAGAAACTCAGCTCGTAATCGAGCACCACGTCGGCGTTCAGGCCGTGTTCGCGGGCCAGTTGATCGGTGAGCACCGCGCGAAAGTCGACACGCTCGTCACCGGCGAACTGCGCGAGGATCGGCGGCAACTCGGTCTGGGCATTGATCGCCCAGCCCTGATTGGCTTCACGGTTGAGGTGAATCGCCAGGTTGGGAATGATCGCGATTGGCGCCTTGAAGTCGATCAACTGGCTTTCGACCTTGCCGTCACGGCGGAAGGTTACACGGCCGGCCAGCGACAGGTCGCGGTCGAACCACGGCGCCAGCAGCGCGCCGCCGTAAACTTCGACGCCCAGTTGCCAGAAGCCCTGGCGCTGCAATTCCGGCTGCGGCTTGACCCGCAGGCAGGGGCTGTCGGTGTGTGCGCCGACCAGACGGATGCCGCCGTGCAAGGGCGAGTTGCGGCCCATTTTGATCGCGACGATCGAGGAATCATTACGGGTGACGTAGTAGCGGCCGTTGGCCTCGGTGGTCCAAGGCTCGCGCTCGTCGAGGCGCACGTAGCCGGCGGCCTCCAGGCGTTGAACGAGACTGGCGGTGGCGTGGAACGGGGTAGGGGAGGCCTTGAGAAAATCGATCAGGCCCTGGTTCAACTCTGCGCGCATAAGAAACTCCAGACAGCAATGGGCGGGAGTTTAACGTATTGGCCGGACAATTGAATCCGATGCAGATCCTTGTGGGAGCTGGCTTGCCAGCGATTGCGGTCTTGAAGCCGGCCGATCATTGTCAGGCTGACGCAATTCAATGTGGGAGCGGGCTTGCTCGCGAAGGCGGTGTATCAGGAGCACGCGGGTTGACTGACACATTGCTTTCGCGAGCAAGCCCGCTCCCACAGTTTTGATCGCGTTGGCCGTCAAAACGGCGCCGGGCACTCGAAGCGCAGGCGTTCGCCGGTCTGCGGATGGGTGAAGCTGAGCATGCTCGCGTGCAGGCACAGACGTGGCCAGGCCGCCAGCGCCTGCTCGTGGGCATAGAGCCCGTCACCGAGCAGCGGATGGCCAATCGACAACATGTGCACGCGCAATTGGTGCGAACGGCCGGTGATCGGCGTCAGCTCGACGCGACACCAGTCGCCGCAACGCTCCAGTACCTTCCAGAACGTCAGCGCATGTTTGCCGAATTCATGATCGACCACATGGCGTGGTTTGGTCGGCGGGTCGTAACGCAGGGGCAAATCGATGCTGCCGCTGTCCAGTTCCGGCTGACCCCAGGCCAGCGCGGTGTAGGCTTTTTCGGTTTCGCGGTCATGAAACTGCCGCGACAGTTCGCGATGAGTGTCGGCATCGCGGGCCAGCAGGATGATGCCGGAGGTTTCCCAGTCCAGGCGATGGACGATGCGCGCTTCCGGGTAACCGTTTTCCTGCAGGCGGGTGATCAGGCAGTCCTTGTTGTCGTCGGCGCGACCGGGCACCGAGAGCAGCAACGTCGGTTTGTCGACCACCAGTACGGCGGCGTCCTGATGGATGATGCGGATGTTGGACAGCGGCATTAAAACAGCCTCGTAACAAATGCCAACGGCGGCTCAGGGCCATTCCACAAGGGGAATGGCCCTGAGCCGCCGTCGTACCTGCCGGATCGACTCAGCGATCGGGCAGGGTGATGTTGAGTTCCAGAATCGAGCAACTGCCCTGGCTTTCCAGTGCAACGTGTACGTCGTCGTTGCCGATGTTGACGTACTTGCGGATCACGTCGACCAGTTCCTTTTGCAAGGCTGGCAGGTAATCCGGCGTGCTGCGCTGGCCGCGCTCATGCGCCACGATGATCTGCAGACGCTCTTTCGCTACCGAGGCGGTACTTGGCTTTTTGTTGGCACGAAAGAAGTCAAAAAGGTTCATTACCTACCTCCAAACAGGCGCTCGAAGAATCCCTTCTTCTCGACATCGAGGAATCGGTGGGCTTTTTCTTTGCCCAGCAAGCGGTCGACGGTATCGCTGTACGCCTGACCGGCATCGCTCTGGTCGTCGAGAATCACTGGCACGCCCTGGTTGGAAGCCTTGAGCACGGCCTGAGATTCCGGGATCACGCCGAGCAGGGTCACCGAGAGGATTTCCTTGACGTCTTCAACGCCGAGCATCTCGCCCTTTTCAACACGCTCCGGGTGGTAGCGGGTGATCAGCAGGTGTTCCTTGATCGGGTCTTCGCCACGTTCGGCGCGGCGCGATTTGCTCGCCAGCAGGCCGAGCATGCGGTCCGAGTCACGTACCGAGGAGACTTCCGGGTTGGTCACGACAATCGCTTCATCGGCGAAGTACATGGCCAGGTGCGCGCCTTTCTCGATGCCCGCCGGGGAGTCGCAGACGACGAACTCGAATTGTTCCTTGAGCTCCATCAGGACTTTTTCCACGCCTTCGACGGTCAGTGCGTCTTTGTCGCGGGTCTGGCTGGCGGCCAGCACGTAAAGGTTTTCCAGGCGCTTGTCTTTGATCAAGGCCTGTTGCAGGTTGGCTTCGCCGTTGACCACGTTGACGAAGTCATACACTACGCGGCGCTCGCAACCCATGATCAGGTCGAGGTTACGCAAGCCCACGTCGAAGTCGACGATCACTGTTTTGTGGCCGCGCAGAGCGAGGCCGGTACCGATAGCGGCGCTGGTGGTGGTCTTACCCACACCACCCTTGCCGGATGTAACCACGAGAATCTTGGCCAAGGTGTTTCACCCCTAAGGAAGAAGGACTGTTCAGCCCCTGAAAAACATCTCTTGAAAACTACTGCAGTCGGACAGCCTTGGCTGGAATTTGGCTTTTGGCCTTTTTCCTACTTCGTTTGAGCCGTTTTCGCTACGTTTTAGAGATGCTTGGAAAATGCGGCAGTATCCGTTAAAGCCGAATGATGTTCAACACGTCGCCCGACAGGCTGACCTGGACGCCCGAGCCCCACATCGGATCGCGACGCAAATCTTCGGAGACCTTGTAATGCCCGGCGATGGAGATCAGTTCAGCGCTCAATTGCTGGCAGAAAATCCGTGCCTTGGTGTCACCTTTGACGCCGGCCAGCGCCCGGCCACGCATCGGACCGTATACATGGATGTTGCCATCGGCGAGAAGTTCCGCCCCCGGACTGACCGAAGAGACCACCACCAGATCGCCACCCTGGGCATAAATCTGCTGGCCACCACGTACTGGCGTGGTGATCACGCGGGTCGGTTTGACGGTCGGCTCAGGCGGTTTTTCCGGTTTCTTTTTGACTTCGGCTTCGGGCATTTCCAGCGGTCGCTCGCGGGCGCCCGAGGGCGGCAGCACGGGGATGTCGATGGCGATGGCGGCGGCGATGTCTTCGATGCGACTGGCGCGAATCGCCAGGGTGCGCAGGCCATGCTGGCGGCAGACGCGCATCAGTCCCGGCAAGTCGACGGCGCCCTGATTGGGCGGCAGTTTGTCCAGCGCCAGGACCAGCGGTGCATTGCTGAAAAAATTAGGCGCCTGGGCGACTTTCGCGGCCAATTGCCGATCGAGGCTTTCGAGGTCGTTACGGGCCAGTTCCAGCACAGTGATGGCCAGCATGCTGCCCTTGAGCTGGAATACGGGATCTTGGTCTAACGGGTCGGTTTGGCTCATGTCGGCATACAACGGCTTGTCACTAAAAGTGCCGAGACTTATAACGAGAACGCCCGCGGGCCGCAAGCCGGGTCGAACGATGTAGAATGCGCGGCCACTGTATTTACGGAAGCTTTATGGATCGCCCGCGTTTTCGAAAAGCATTTCTCTCGCCACGCTTCTGGCCGCTCTGGTGCGGCCTGGGGCTTCTGTGGCTGATCGTGCAATTGCCGTATCCGGCGCTACTGACCATCGGTCGAGTTCTGGGGGCATTGATGTATCGCGTGGCCGGCGACCGACGGGCCATTGCCCGGCGCAATCTCGAATTGTGCTTCCCGGAAAAATCCGCCGCCGAGCGCAAACGCCTGCTCAAGGAAAACTTTGCCTCCACCGGCATCGCCTTTTTCGAGATGGCGATGAGCTGGTGGTGGTCCCGCGAGCGCCTGGCGAAGCTGGCCCATGTCGAAGGCCTGGAGCATTTGCAAAAGGCTCAGCGCGAAGGCAAGGGCGTGATTCTCATGGCGGTGCACTTCACCACCCTGGAAATCGGCGCGGCCCTGCTCGGCCAGCAACACACCATTGATGGCATGTACCGCGAGCACAAGAATCCGTTGTTCGACTTCATTCAGCGCCGTGGCCGTGAGCGGCATAACCTCGATTCCCTCGCAGTGGAGCGCGACGACGTGCGCGGCATGCTCAAGTTGCTGCGCGCCGGCCGGGCGATCTGGTACGCACCGGATCAGGACTACGGCGCCAAGCAGAGCATCTTTGTGCCGCTGTTCGGCATCCAGGCCGCGACCGTGACGGCGACGACCAAGTTTGCCCGTCTGGGCAAAGCGCTGGTGGTGCCGTTCACTCAGGAGCGTCTGGCCGATGGCAGTGGTTATCGGTTGGTGATTCACCCGCCGCTGGAGGATTTCCCCGGTGAGAGCGAAGAAGCCGATTGCATCCGCATCAATCAGTGGGTCGAGAGCGCTTTGCGCGCCTGCCCCGAGCAGTACTTGTGGGCGCATCGCCGCTTCAAGAGCCGTCCACCGGGCGAACCGAAGCTGTACCCGAAACGCGGTTGATTCACCTGACTTTTAAACTCGATGGAGTGGTGCGATGAGCCCGGCTGAACCGGTCACAGGGTTGATTCTTTCCGGCGGCGGGGCTCGGGCGGCGTACCAGGTGGGCGTGCTGGCGGCGATCGCCGAGTTGCTGCCGTTGGGCGCGGACAATCCGTTTCCAGTGATCGTCGGCACCTCGGCCGGGGCGATCAACGCCGTCAGCCTCGCCAGCGGCGCCACCGACTTTCGCGCCGCCGTCGAACGCCTGACCTCGTTCTGGCAGGGCTTTCGCAGCCATCGCGTGCTGCGCAGTGACTGGCCTGGCGTGATCCGTCAGGCCAGTCGTTTTGTCAGCCATAGTCTGCTCGGCATCGGCCGCCAGATGCCGGTGGCACTGCTCAACAGTTCGCCGCTGCGCGAATTGCTCGATGAAAAACTGCACCTGCCCGGCATCGCCGAGGCCATCGCGTGCCAGCAATTGCAGGCGGTGGCGGTGACAGCCTTCGGCTACGAGTCGGGGCAGGCGGTGACGTTCTATCAGGGCGGCGGCACGATCGATTCATGGCTGCGACATCGGCGCATTGGCGTGCCGACGCAACTGTCGGTTGATCATCTGTTGGCCAGTTCGGCGATTCCGTTGTTGTTCGCCCCGGTGAAAATCGGCGAGGAATATTTCGGTGACGGCGCGGTGCGCCAGTCGGCGCCGATCAGCCCGGCGTTGCACCTGGGCGCGAGTCGGGTGCTGGTGGTGGGCGTCAGTGGCAACCCGCGCGGCGGCGATCCGCAAGCGCCGCTGGAACGCACCGGTACCGGCCAGCAGCCGACGCTGGCGCAAATCGGCGGGCACATGCTCAACAGCACGTTCATCGATTCTCTGGAAAGCGATATCGAGTTGTTGCAGCGTCTGAACCAGTTCAGCCGCCTGCTCCCCGATGGCACGCCGGCCCGCGAACTGGGCGTGGCGCCGGTGGAGGTGCTGGTGATTTCCCGAGCCAGCCGATCGACGAAATCGCCGCGCGGCATCGTCAGGAATTGCCGGCGGCGCTGCGTCTGTTTTTGCGTGGACCGGGAGCGACCAAGACCAGCGGGGCGGGGGTGTTGAGTTACCTGCTGTTCGAAGCGGGGTATTGCAGCGAATTGATCGATCTGGGGCGGCGTGATGCGTTGGCCAAGCGCGGGGAATTGTGCCGGTTTCTGGGGATATCCGAAGCGGTGGTTCCCGCATGAAATTGCGGTGAGCCTATTCGCGAGCAAGCTCGCTCCCACAGGGTTTTGCATCGAATGCGTAATTTGCAGTCAACATAGAACCACTGTGGGAGCGGGCTTGCTCGCGAAGGCGTCGGTGAGGACGCCGCCGGATCAGAAGTGGAACTTGACCAGGAAGCTGGTAGTGCTCTGATCGGTCTTGAAGTACTGGCTGTCCTTGATTCCGTACTTGTCCGACCAATAGTCGTATTCCACACCCACATACAACTGCTTCTCGCCGACATTCAGCGCCTTGCCCAAGTCGTATTTGATTTGCGGGTTGAAGTGCAGGTTGGCGTGGTAGTCGCCCTTGGCGTTGGAGTCGTTGTCGACCACCCAGTCCATGAAACCGTCGATCAGGATGTTCGATTTGCCCACCGGGAGGGTGTAGGACCAAACCGGGGTAATCTGCCAGACGTTGTCGCCCGCACGTGCGCCTTGGGTGTGACGCTGATAGAAGTTCAACTGGAAGTAGTCGAAGCCCGGGATCGCCAGGTCGAAGCCTGGACCGATCAGGTACGACTCGGTGTCGCCTTCACCGAACTCATAAGTCATGGCCAGCAACACGTCAGTCACCGGGCCGAAGGCCAGTTTCTGATCGAAGATCTTGCCGAAGGACAGGCGCGGACTGAGCTCACCGTAGTAAGTGTTGGAACCGACGCCGCCGTCGTCCTTGCCGTTGTAGAAGATCTTGTCGATGAACAGGAAGTTGTCCCCATACTTCCAGGCATCTGCGTGCTCGAAGGTCACGGTCTGCTGAATGCGCGGGTTGACCTGGAAGTCCTTGCCATAGAGGTAGGTCAGGCTGTTGTTCTGCCACTGCAGCAGGCCTTCGGCCATGGCCTGGCCGCCGGCGAACATCGATCCGGCCAGCATCAGGCTGGTGCACATACGTTTCATTCGGTTGCTCCCAAAGTAGGTGTTCCACGTTATTTTTTTAAGATCGGCGCTCTGATGTGGCGCCTTTTTTCGTACCGCAAAATTCATCCGATCGGTCAGCTTTGAATGCTGGTAGCAAAAGCTGCGCCAAGGCTTTCGGAAAAACAAAAAACGCCCGTTCGGCTGCTGAAAAACAGTCGATCGAGCGTGTTTTCGGGATGCCTCAGTGCTGACCGGGGCCGGGATAAGTTGGCTTTTCGGTCAGGAATTAAATCCGGGCTTTTTTTTAGACCGAATTCAGAAGGCCGCGGAGAATACTGACTCCTCGGCCAGCGCTCAAGTGCCCCGCAACAGAGCAGCGACGACAGGCATGGGGCACGGTTGCGGGCCATCTTAGAAGTGCACCTTCAGCAGCAGGCTGGCGGTGTTCTGGTTGGTGTCGAACGAGTGGGTATTTTCGACGCCGTATTTGTTCTTCCAGTAGCTGTACTCGGTGCCGACGTACACCTGTTTCTGACCCCAGCCCAGTGCTTTGCCCAGGTCGTATTTGATCTGCGGATTGATGTGCAGGTTGGCGTGGTAAGTGCCTCGCGAGTTTTCATCGTTATCGACGACCCAGTCGAGGTAGCCGTCGATGAGCACATCGGAATTGCCCAGCGGGAAGCTGTAGGACCAGCCCGGCGTGATTTGCCAGACGCCGTCGCCGGGCCGCGGGCCTTCGGTCTGGCGACGGAAAATGTTCAGGGTGACGTAGTTGAAGCCGGGCACTTTGAGGTCGAAGCCGGGGCCGATCAGGTAGGCCTCGCTTTCACCTTCGCCGTACTCGTAGGTCATCGCCAGCAGCACGTCCTTGATCGGGCCGAACTCGAGCTTGCGGTCGAAGATCTTGCCGAAAGAGAAACGCGGGGTGAATTCGCCGTAGAAGGTGTGTGGACCTTTGTTCTGATCTTCCTTGCCGTTGTAGAAGATCTTGTCGACGAACAGAAAGTTGTCGCCATACTTCCATTTGTCGGCGTGTTCGAAGGTGACCGTCTGCTGGTACGACGGGTTGATCGCGAAATTTTTGCCGTACAGGTAGGTGAGGCTGTTGGTCTGCCACAGCAGCAGGTCGCCGGCCATGGCTTGACTGGCGGCCAGCAGGCCGCCACCCAACAGAACGTTGGTGTGCGTGCGAGTCATCTGTTGCTCCCTCTTGTTTTTATTTTCAAGGCACAGAGTTGCGATCCCTTGTAGGCCTTCGCCTGCTCGCGATAGCGGTGAATCAGTCAACAGTGATGTCTGGGCTGATGACGCAATCGCGAGCAGGCTCACTCCTGCAGGAGGGAATTGGTGTGGCGGTCAGTGAGCATGGCAATCGTTGATCGCCGCACGCTCCTTGCCGCCGAGGATGTTGAACAGCAGGTTCAGCGTCAGCGCGCTGAGGGTGGCCATGGCGATGCCGCTGTGGGTGATCGGGCTCATCCACATTGGCAGGTGTGCGAAGAACTCCGGGCGAACCACGGGTATCAGGCCCATGCCGATGCTCACCGCGACGAGCAACTGGTTGCGGCGATCACCGATATCGGCTTCTTGCAGAATCTTGATACCGGTGGCAGCGACCATGCCGAACATCGCAATCGCCGCGCCGCCCAACACTGCCGGTGGAATCGATGCCACCAGAAACGCCGCTTTCGGCAGCAGGCTGAGGACGATCAGCAGACCGCCGGCGACGATGGTCACCGAACGGCAGCGCACACCGGTCATCTGCACCAGGCCGATGTTCTGCGCGAACGAGGAGTGGGTGAAGGTGTTGAAGAATCCGGCGAAAAACGACGCGCCGGCATCGCACAGCAAGCCGCGGCGCAGCATGCGCGGGCAGACTTCCTGGCCAGTGATCTTGCCCAGCGCGAGGAACATCCCGGTGGACTCGACGAAGATGATCACCACCACCAGGCACATCGACAGAATCGGCGCGAGCTCGAACTTGGGCATGCCGAAATGCAGCGGGGTGACGAACTGAACCCACGGTGCGGCGGCCATGCCGCTCAGGTCGACCATGCCGATCACGCCGCAGAGCACGTAGCCTAGGCACATGCCGATCAGCACGGAAATGTTCACCCAGAAACCGCGCATGAAGCGGTGAACCAGCAGGATGGTGGCAAGCACCAGCGCGGCAATGGCCAGATAAATCGGCGAGCCGAATTGCGCCGCGTCGGCACCGCCTCCGGCCCAGTTCACGGCCACGGGGAACAGCGATAAACCGATCGAGGTGATGACCGTGCCGGTCACCAGAGGCGGAAAGAAGCGCACGACTCTGGACATGAACGGGGCGATGATCATGCCGAAGAAACCGGCGGCGATCGTTGCGCCGAAGATGCCTTGCAGGCCGATGCCGGGCATGCCGGCCATGGCGACCATGCTGCCGACCGCGGCGAAACTGGCGCCCATCATCACTGGCATGCGAATGCCCATCGGGCCGATGCCAAGCGACTGCACAATGGTGGCGATGCCGGCAACCAGCAGGTCGGCGTTGATCAGGAAGGCAATTTCTTCACGACTCAGGCCAGCGGCCTGTCCGATGATCAGCGGCACCGCGATGGCACCGCCGTACATCAGCAGAACATGTTGCAAACCGACCAGGATCAGTTGCAAAAGGGGCAAACGCTGAATGGCGGGTGCGTCGGGGATGCGCGCTTTGGACAGCTCGGACATGCAACACCTCGGATCTTTTTATTCTTGTGATTAACAGCTGCCGGGTTGCTTGCAGCTGTTTCTTTGCATCAGGTTTTGTGGCGAGGGAGCTTGCTCCCGCTGGGGCGCGAAGCCGCCCCCTCTACTGAAGAGGGCCTGCTGCGCAGTCCAGCGGGACGGTGCGACGATTCGACAAGCTCCCTCGCCACAACAGCCTGTTTTTACACAGGCTTTGGTGTGGCTTAGTGGGTCTGCGCTCCCTGGGCAATCCAGGCACCGATCAGGTCACGTTCCTGCTGGGTCATCTGGGTGATGTTGCCCAGTGGCATGATCTGCGTGGTGATGGCTTGCGCCTGAATGCGCGCGGCGTTCTGGCGGATTTGCTCGGGGGTGTCGAGTATTACACCCGCCGGCGCTGCGCTGAACAACGGGCTGGTCGGTTTGGCCGAGTGGCACACCGTGCAACGCTCTTGAATCACGTTGTGCACTTTGTCGAAACCAGGTCCGGTTCCGGTATTGGAGGCTTGCGCCGGAGCTGCTGTAGTTGCCGCCGGTTGAGCTGCGTCAGCCGGTTTCGCGCCACCGCCCAGTGCCGTTTCCGGCAGCGGCTGGTACTCGATTTTCGCCGCAGCTTTCGCCACGTCAGGTGCGGTCGCCATCGGCGCCGGGCCGGTGACATACGCCAGACTGATCATGCCCACCGCTGCCACTGGCAGGGTCCAGGCAAATTTGTGGCTGTCGTGACGGGTGTTGAAGTAGTGACGCACCAACACCGCCAACACCGCGATCCCGGCCAGGATCAACCAGTTGTACTGGCTGCCGTAGGTGCTCGGGAAGTGGTTGCTGATCATGATGAACAGCACCGGCAGGGTGAAGTAGTTGTTGTGTCGCGAACGCAGCAGACCCTTGGCCGGCAGCGCCGGATCGGGCGTGCGGTTCTCGGCAATCGCCGCCACCAGTGCACGTTGCGCCGGCATGATGATACGGAACACGTTGCCGACCATGATGGTGCCGATGATCGCGCCGACGTGCAGATACGCACCGCGACCGCTGAACACTTTGCTGAAGCCATAGGCCGCGGCAATGATCAGCACGAACAGGATGAAACCGAGCAGGGCGGGTTTTTTGCCCAGGGCCGAATCGCAGAGGAAGTCATAGACGAACCAGCCAACCACCAGCGAGCCGATGCCGATGGCCACACCTTCAGGACCACTGAGGCCGCTGCCGGGGGCGACAAGATAGAGCACAGGATTGGAGTAGAACACCACGCACAGCAGCGCGATCCCCGACATCCAGGTGAAGTAGGCTTCCCATTTGAACCAGTGCAGGTTGTCCGGCATGGACGGTGGGGCCAGTTTGTATTTTTCCAGGTGGTAGATACCGCCGCCGTGGATCGCCCACAAGTCACCGGCCAGACCGGTTTTCGGGTTGACGCGGTTGAGGTTGTTCTCCAGCCAGACGAAGTAGAACGACGCGCCGATCCAGGCCACGCCAGTGATCATGTGAACCCAGCGCACGCTCAGGTTCAGCCATTCCAACAGATGTGCTTCCACAGTCTTTACCTCTCGCCTGTCACTCTTGTTGTCGAGTGATCAGACCTTCTCTTATTGGTGGGGGGCGAGGATCAAACGCTCATCCTCTTTGAAAAAATGCTCATCGCAGTTATTGCCTGTGCCACTGCGATCAACCACCAGGAAGTCATCCCGCTTTTCGATCGTCAGCACCGGGTGGTGCCAGACGCCGCGATGGTAATTGATGCCCTGCCTGCCGTTGGTGACGAAGGCGCGGACCAAGCCTGATACAGGTTCATCGCCAAGTGGCGCGACCACGATCAGAAAGGGGTTGCCGAGCAGCGGAATGAAAGCCTGGCTGCCCAGCGGGTGGCGTTCCAGCATGCAAACGGTCAGCGGCATGTCCTGCGCGTCGGCGCGGAAAATGCTGATGATCGCGTTGTCCTCAGGCTGGGCGGTTTCGACCGTCGCCAGTTTGTGGAAGCGCATGGTCGAACCGTTGTTGATCATGAAGTGATCGCTGCCGTCGGTTTCGATCACGTCACCGAAAGGGGCGAAGGCTTCTTTGGTCAGCGGTTCAATCGTCAATGTGCGCATGCTGTTCTTCTTATCCGGATTCTGTGTTGTTCGGTTCAGCTTTTGTGGCGAGGGAGCTTGCTCCCGCTTGAGTGCGTAGCGCTCCCGCCTTTCTTGGGGCCGCTTCGCAGCCCAGCGGGAGCAAGCTCCCTCGCCACAGGGGGCGGTGTTACTTCGCGACCTTGCCGAGTACTCGCAGGCGACTCACGCCGCCATCCGGGAACACGTTCAGGCGGATGTGGGTGATCGGACCGAGTGCCTTGATCTGCTCGACGAAGGTGTGTTCGGCGTGCATTTCCAGCTTCTGGCTTGGCAGCAGTTCGCGCCAGAACAGCGACTGGGTTTCGATCTGGCTGTCAGTGCCGCCCTTGACGAACGCGCCCTGGATCGAGCAAGTGTCCGGGTAGTTGCCTTTGAAGTGCAGGGTGTCGACGACGATCTTTTCGATCTCGCCCGGATGGCCCAGCGCGACGATGACCCAGTCATTGCCCGGTGTGCGACGACGCGCGGTTTCCCAGCCGTCGCCCATGTTGATGCCACGGCCCGGGTTGAGGATATTGCTCATGCGGCCGAAGTGTTCGTCGGAGCAGGCGAGGGCGCGACCGCCGTTCAGGGCTGCTGCCAGATCCACTTGCTCGTTATCGCCAACCGCCGACCAGTCGCGGAACGGAACGCCGTACACGCGCAGGCGCGCAACACCGCCGTCCGGGTAGATGTTGAAACGCAGGTGGCTGAACGCCTCGGTGTTGCTGATTTCATGGTAGTGGTGGCTGTTGCCTTGCAGCTCGACGGCCGACAGCACTTCAGTCCACTGGGTGTTTTCATCAGGCTCGCCCGAAGCCAGGAAGCAGGCTTCCAGCGAGGCCGACGGCGGGTAGTTGCCGGTGAAGAATGAAGTGTCGATGTCCACGCCTTTGATCGAGCCCGGTACGCCCAGACGGATCACCGCGCTGTCGAAACCTTCGAAGCGCTTGCGGCGCGATTCCCAGCCGTCCATCCACTTGCCGTTGTCATCGAACACGCCCTCCTTCCACACGGCCGGAGTCGGTTGAAACAGACGATTGGCGTCTGCGAACCAGTCATCGGTGACCGAAATGATCTTGGTGCCCAGACGGGCATCGGCCAGGTTGACGTATTTTTCGAAAGGTACGGCGTAAGCTTTCATTCTTCTTGTCTGCCTTTGATAAGTTGGCTGGGGATGCTTGCAGGGCCCTGGGCGATTACGCGTTCATTCACGCTCGGGCCAAGCTTGCTAAAGGGTCAGTAAACGGAACAGGGCAATCTTGTTGATCTCCGCCAGCGCGCATTTGAACTCGGTCTCTTCCGGGTTATGAATGCGCGCTTCGAACGCCGCGAGGATCTGATGCCGGTTGCTGCCTTTTACCGCCATGATGAAGGGAAACTTGAACTTGGCTTTGTAGGCGTCGTTCAGCTCGGTGAAGCGCTGGAACTCTTCGGCCGTGCATTGGTGAATACCGGCGCCAGCCTGTTCATGGGTGCTGGCTTCGGTCAACTGGCCCTGGACGGCGGCTTTGCCGGCCAGGTCCGGGTGAGCGTTGATCAGTGCCAACTGGCTGGCATGATCGGCGCTCAACAGGATGTCGCTCATGCGCTGGTGCAGGGTCTCGATCTCGTCGATCGAAGCGTCCGCACCGAGGTCGTAGGCCTTTTCGGCCACCCATGGCGAATGTTCGTAGATGTCGGCGAAGGCTTTGACGAAAGCGTCGCGGCTCAGGGTCGACGGTTGCAGGGTTTGAAAACGGCTCATTTTGCAGTCTCTTGGTACGGGTGGGTTTCGTGCCAGTGGCGTGCGATGTCGACGCGACGGCTGAACCACACCTGTTCATGACTTTTGGCGTATTCGATAAAGCGCTTGAGCGAAGCGAGGCGACCGGGGCGACCGATCAGGCGGCAGTGCAGACCGATCGAAAGCATTTTCGGCGCCTCGGCGCCTTCGGCGTAAAGCACGTCGAAGGCATCTTTGAGGTATTCGAAGAAATCGTCACCCTTGTTGAAACCCTGCACCTGGGTGAAGCGCATGTCGTTGGTATCGAGGGTGTACGGAATCACCAAGTGCGGCTTGCCGGTCGGGTTGTTCGGCTCCCAGTACGGCAGGTCGTCGTCGTAGGTGTCGCAGTCGTAGAGGAAACCGCCTTCTTCCATCACCAGGCGACGGGTGTTCGGGCCGGTGCGGCCGGTGTACCAGCCCAATGGGCGCTCGCCGGTGAGTTCGGTAAGGATGCGGATCGCTTCGAGCATGTGCTCGCGTTCCTGCGCTTCGTCCATGTACTGGTAGTCGATCCAGCGATAGCCGTGGCTGCAGATCTCGTGACCGGCCTCGACCATCGCACGGATCACGTCCGGGTGACGCTGGGCGGCCATGGCGACGGCGAAGATGGTCAGCGGGATGTCGAATTCCTTGAACAGTTTCAGAATCCGCCAGACGCCGGCACGGCTGCCATACTCATAAAGCGATTCCATGCTCATGTTGCGCGCGCCTTGCAGCGGCTGAGCGGCCACCATCTCGGACAGGAAGGCTTCGGATTCTTTGTCACCGTGCAGAATATTGCGCTCGCCGCCTTCTTCGTAATTGAGTACGAACGACAGGGCGATGCGGGCATTGCCCGGCCAGTGTGGGTGAGGAGGGTTACTGCCGTAACCGATCAGGTCGCGAGGGTAGTCAGCGCTCACTGCAGTCTTCCTTCTTGTTCGTTGACAGGTGGGTGTGGCGGCCTGCAAGGCTGGCGTCACAGCGATGGGCTGATTGTATACAACTTTATCGCCAATTTGTAAGTCTGAATTTTCGCATTTTTCGCCGGCTGTCATCTTTTACGGTTAACGGTTCAAGCCTGCAAGAAACCTGCCTGACCAGTCAGCTAATGAACAGAAGGTTCAATGATCAGGCGCTTTGCCTGTGAATTGGCGATAAAGGCCGGGTTGGCGGGGGCGCGACGAAAAATGTCGTTTTTATTGTGTACAATTTTTTTGAAAAGTGTCTTAATCAGTCGCTCGCCGCAGCTTTTCGTGCTCCGAATCGGTGCGGTCTCCTTTTTATCTGACTTCGGGAGGCGCGAAGTCTGACTGCTCAAGGCAGGCAGGCGCGCAGAATCAATGGGACGTTTGACTACACACGTTTTGGACGCTGCACACGGTTGCCCGGGCAGCTCGATCAAGGTCGAGTTGTACCGCGTTGAAGGGTCGCAGCTGGAACTGGTCGCCAGCGCGCTGACCAACAGCGATGGTCGGGTCGATGCGCCGCTGCTGCAAGGCGAGGACTATCGTACCGGCGTTTATCAGCTTCAGTTCCACGCCGGCGATTACTACCGTGCCCGTGGCGTGCAGCTGCCCGAGCCAGCCTTCCTCGATGTGGTGGTGCTGCGCTTCGGTATCTCTGCCGAACAGGAGCACTATCACGTGCCCCTGTTGATTTCGCCTTACAGCTATTCCACGTACCGGGGCAGCTGACCCCAAGCGGCTGCCCCCACCGGGAAGCGACTGCGCATATAGCTTCTTTGGTCTTTCGCCCGCTCACACTGCGGGCTTTTTTTATGGCGTAAGCCGAACCCCGCCGGCAGAGCGACGAGGGGGCGGATGCGGCTCAGCGTTCCTTGAGGATGAACACCGAATCGGGCGCGGAATTGACCTTCAGCACGCCGCCGATCAGCCAGACCACTTTGTTCTGTGCCGCCGCAGCGCTCAGGGCATTGAATGCCTCCTTGCCTATTCTGTCCGGCAATTGCGGATCGGCCAGCTCGTTACCGGGCTGGTGGACAAGTCCGACCTTCTCGACTGCACCCAGCTTCAGGAAGAACATCTGGTCATGGCTCGCCCGTTTGAACACCAGCGTCGGCTTGCGATGGTCATGGGTCAGGGGATAGAGGTCGTAGCCGCTGCGGACCAGTAAAGCGCCCAGCAGTCGTCTCAGGTTCAAATCCGAGGGGTAGGTTTTGTAGTGATTCCATTCGATCGCAAAACGCTTTGGATCAAAGATGAGCTGTTGCAACTCACCGGTGCGGCCAGGTGGCAGCACAATGATTTTCCCCTCAGGTCGGTCAATCGCTTGCGCAACCGGCAGCATGATCAATGGATCGGCGTAGGCCGGCGTGACCGGAAACGGCTTCTGTTTCCACTGGTGCAGCACCGCCTGAATATTCAGCAGTCCGGTGGCCGTGGCGAGGGGCGAGTTGTCGGCCAGTTCGAAGAGTTTTTTGGCGATGGCTTGTGCGCTGACCTGCGACAGATCCGGAAAGGCCCTGGCGACCGATTGCGTTATCGGTTCATCGAAAAAACGCGTGCCGGGATTGATTTCGCCGGGGTCGTGCCCGATGCGAAAGGTCGCCACTGGCTGCAGGGAAGGGGCTGTGCGCAGCATGTGTTCAAACGCATCAAAACCGGCTGGGTCGAAGTCAGGGTGCTTCACAAAAAAAGTCGTGAGCGTGCGTGCGGAACCGATCGGCACGATGGGGTAATGAAGCCAGCCCAACTGCACGGTTTCGATTGATGCAGGTTTGTTCAGGTGGCCCCACGGCAGCCAGGAATAGGCCGCGGGTGTAGCGGGCTCTGTGGCTGAAGATGCCGGTGTCGGCTCGTCCAGACGTGGTCGCTTGCTCGGCCCTGCGGAGGGGGCGGATTCATCGACATCGCGCAGGCGCTGCTGATGAGCCGGCTCATGGGATGTCGAATCGGAGGTTTTTTGGCGCCACAGCAGGCTGTCGGGAATTCGCTCGAAAAAAATCTCCGGGGCCTCATGGGTCGTCGCAAAGGCTTGCTGGTATTGCCCTTCTGGGTTTTTGCGAACCCTGACCGTGCCTTCGGCGGTGTCGACAAAGGTTTGCTTGAGTTTGTTGTAGCGCAGGCCATCCGTTGACGCCTCTGCCTTGGTCAACGATCGGGCATCGTCGGGTAGCAGATAAGTTGGCGTCTGCGCCGCTCCCGAAGTGCTTGCCGGCGTCTGCGTCGCATGCCAGCCCGGTCGCTCGATGCGCCAACTGGCCAGGCCTTCATTCTTCACCAGCAGCGGTCCGGCGACGCCGGGGGCGAAGGTCAGGGGGACGTGATAGTTGCCTTGCGCATTGCGCTCAACCACGAAGCGGCCCTCGGTGCCGAGCTGGGCGTATGTGCGTTGATCCGGCCCGATAAACAGTCCCGTCTGATCGCCAATAGGTTCCAGTTCGTGCAAACGGTGCTGTGGCCAGGCGATTTCATTGCGGGCAGTGCTGAAGCTATCCGCAGCGCGTCCAGGCATCTCGTGGACAACGATAGCCGCAGGGCGAGTCGTTGGCAGCGGAGCGGGGTTTGACAGATCCGAACCCGTCAACGGCTGGCCGCCAGGCGAAGGCAGGTCAGCGGTCGTGACGCGATGGCTGGAAGAGGGATCCGTCGTTCGTGTCGTTACGGAGGCATCGGTGGTTGTTGTCACAGCTGTTCTTTTTGGCGGTTTGGCCATGGGGGAATTCTCGTTCGGATAGGCGTTTTCAAGGCGCGAAGTGGCGCCTCGACACATGTTTCGGGTGCGCGCGTTCAGTGCGCGAAGCCGCTCTCGGAGTGCGTGCATGATCGGTCTTGAGCGGGGCGCGACAGGGGAGGCTCGGCCACGTCCAGCAATGACGCTGGCATCACTCTCTGAGGTAGCTGATGGCTGCAACGATTGATGACGTTGAGCTGCGAATGATCAATGCACAGGGTTTCAGCGTCCAAGCGCCAGCTGCGCTCGGGGAAGCTGTAACTCAATATCCCTGGGCGGTTATCTGCCACGACGATATTTCGTACATTCAGCACCTTGTCTGCCAGTGCGGTGAAGGGAGGTGGCAGCGGATCTTTCGAGGGCGTTGGTGCTTTGAAGAATCGGCCGTCCAGGCCGTCCGGATAGACTCGATCGAAAGACAGGTCGACGGTATGGACCAGCCCTTCTATGGTGATGACACGGATCTGATCGATGAGATCTTCGCTGTCGTAAACGGGCAGATGAATGGTGCAGGTGCCGATGTGCAGCTTGTTGTTTTCCAGTTTGATCGCTACGGCGCCCAGCGCCGTGGCATCAAGTTCCCAGGTCGACGAGTAGGGCAGTCTGATGGCGGCATTGGCCAAAGCCCCCGGGGTCGAGAGTTTTATCGTCATGTCGGCAACCAGATGCACCAGGTAGGTCGAGCCCTGACCTTCCAGACTCTCCATTGCGGTTTGTGCAGGTAGCGAAGCGAGTTTGGCACAGGCCCGACGTGTACCCAGCCTGTAGGCTTCGTTCTCAGGCAGGTCAAAGGTGAACCGGCCTGTACGCAATGGCATCGGCAGGTTCATTCGGGTGGTCCAGTGCTTCAGCGCGTGCATCTCGTAGTGGTTGTCCGCCGGGGCAACATCGGTTTCGGCTGCCAGTTTTGCATTGAAGGCGACACCGTCATTGAATATCAGAACGATTCTCTGGAGCGGCTTCGCGGCCATGGTTCTGAGGATTTTCGTCATGTTCATCGGGTCGGTGCCGCCACGGGCAAATGCAAAGTGGCGAAGCGTCAGTTTTTTTTCGCCAACCCGATATTGCAGATCACACCCGGCCATCAGGTCGTGGTCCTTGTCGGATTTTCTTGCGGTGAAGTGGGCGTCGGCCTGTTTCAGTTCATCGCTGGCGTAGTCCAGGTAAATTCGCGTAACCGCGTCCCGGCGCTCGACGAATTCAAAGGCGGTGTCCTGCGGCGATCGCGGCAGGTAGTAGCCCGCATCTTGCTGATGCCTGGTCGAGTACGTCGGGGTGTAGAGAATGATCGGTTTTTCTGCTTGCCCCTGTTTAACGACGATGATTTCCAGCTCGACGGTCCTGCCATTTTCGAGGGTTGCCGGAAAGTCCGGCATCAGTACGAAACCGTCGCGGGTCATAAACGTCAGTTTGTTGTTCTTCAGAACGGATTCCGTATCGTTGCGGATATACACGTCTTGCAGGGCAACCACGCTTTTGGGCGAATCCTGAAAATCGAATCGGGACGTAATGATCAGTGCTGTGTTTTCGATGACCCAACTTTCAATCAGGTCCATCCGCCAGTTCAAGACGACAACGCTCTGCTGATCGCCGTCTTCGGTGATCGATATCCGGCCTGCCTGGTGGGCAACGAAATATTCGTCAACGCCTGCCTCGCCCGAGGCTGAAGAACCGCCGTGCAAGAGATGGATCTGGTCGTTGCCCGCGCCTGCCTTTATCGTGTCCCGGCCACGCGACTTAATGATGTTGCGCTGTTCAGTGCCCGTGACAATGGATTGCCCATTGGTCACGGTTTCGATGTTTTCGACACTGTCCAGACGACTGTGGAGGGCGCGTTTTTTTTCACCTGCGACTGTCGGGTCGGCGACCGTTGTATGAAGCGTGCCGGCCGGCAGGTTGACGTCATAGCCTGAACCCTTGGCGCTGGCGCTGTAATCTGCCCCGCCCAGGACCAGAGTGTCGCTGCCTGCGCCACCCTGCAATGTCGAAGCGTCGAGAACGCTACCCCCTTGCCTGAGCAGATCGGCCGCGCCTTCAAAGACGAAACGGTCATCTTTTTCGCCCCCCGTCAGGTGTTTTTTCCCTGATTTGTAGTGGAACGTGTTGGTTTTTTTCTCAACGCCGACGATCGAATCCCGGCCATCGCCGATCAACCACAACACGCCCTTGTTTTCCGCCGCCTTACCCAGTTCTGCACCTGGTGTGCTGGCGGTAACGCCCGCGTGGGCATCGATGGTGTCATCGCCACCTTTTATCTGCGGCACGTTGACGGTTTCCCAGCCATCCTGCTTGGTCCACCAATTGCGCGTCCAGACCTGCTTCTGTGTGAGATGTACTTCAAATGTGCCGTTCACGACGGCTTCGGTAGCGTCCTGCAGTTCTCCATCCAGCAACTTCCGGGCGGTCGCTTTTAGCTGTTTCAGGTGTTCGGTCCTGGCTTTTGCCAGGCTATAGCGGTTCTGCACGTCCTGGTCTGGGTTCATGAAACAGAATGAGAACCAGCCGGTACGCCAACGCTCTTCGGTGGTGAGCTCGATGTAATCATCAATGTCATCGACGATTCTCACCGCGCCGTACACCTGTGATCCGATTGCCAGGATCGCTCCCGCCGCGAGGCCCACCGGGCCGGCAAAAGAGAATCCGGCCATCGCTGCGCCGCCAAGGATGACGGTCATGGCGGCACTGGTGATACTCAAGCCGGCGCTGACGTAATGATCCAGGGCTTCCTTGCCGGCTGCATTGTCAGCGGCGTTGAGGGACCTGATTGCGGTGTAGATATCGAAAGGAAGCGTCAACGCACCGCCAATCAGGCCTCCGGAGCGGCCCAATCTGACGGCGAATCGGGTTTTGGCAAAATCCTTGTAGGCGGTCTGCCCGGCCGTAATCATCTCGCTGGCCACTTTGTTGACCGCGACATCGGCGGCAATGGACCCAAACTCCGAAGCAATGCCGGCGGTATTAATGACGATCTCGGCGCTGTTATTGCTTTTGATTGCATCGACCACTCCGCGCAATCCCATGAATATGCCAAACCCCTGAATACCCACACTTGAGCCAAGCGTTGCATTGCTCTTGAGTACACCGACCCAGCGCGGGTTGTTGTCGGGAAGATGTGCATGGCGCAAGTCGAGTTTGTGCGCGCTGGTCAGAAGTTTTGAAAGTTTGCGGCGATATTGGCCGGGATCGGCTTGTGTCTCGTCGCTTGACCAGAGGATCGGTGGGGAAATCAGCGGGCGTCGGCTGGCCAGCTCGAACAAAAGTGTCGTTAACAGATAACTGTCCGGTGCGCTGGCTGTGCGGATCTGTTTGTCTACTTCGTTGGCATTGAACTGCAAGGCGTTGATGAATGAGCGCCTGGGCGTGCGAAAAAAGGTGTTCTGTCCGGTCAGGGGCTGACCACCAAGGGTGGCGCCCAAGGCGTCGAGTGACACGCGGGTGATTGAAATGGACCCCATCTGCAGGGGGCCGAAGAGGCCATCGGTGATGGTCAGTTGGTCGGTTTTATGTTTGTTTCCGGAATGGCCGGTGGGCTTGTTTTTTGACAGGTCGAGCGTCGATGCATCATGTTCATTAACGCCAATGTCCATGTCGGTAATGATGACGGAGTCGTCGTGTATTAATGCGTCGCTGATAAGCGTGGCCATTTGAACATCCTTGTTCAGGCAGTTTTATTGAAAGTCAGCGCGATAATAAGGGGGGAATTTAGCGAAAGTATATCGATGGGTTGTTGCGGTGTATTGCGTGTAATACCAGGCAAACTTCGTCCGCGCAGAGGCCATCCTGATGAGCATGTTTACATCAGGATGGTGGGCGCTGACGGCCAATCAAGTTGCACTTTGAAACGCTCAGTGGCTGCTGAGTAGCGAGGCTGCCCCGGCGCCGCCAAACAGACCGGCACTGATCCGGTTGAACCAGCTCTGACCTTTACCACTGCGCAAATAACGTGCGGCGCCGTGCGCGCCGAGTCCGTAGGCCAGCTTGCACAGCAGATCGAGCACGGTCCAGGTCGCGATCATCACCAGCAACTGCGGCAGGAAGGGCTGTTCGGCACTGAGAAACTGCGGCAGAAACGCGGCGAAAAACAGGATGTCTTTCGGATTGCTGGCGCCCAGCACAAACGCGCGGCCGAACAAGGCGCGAAAACGCGGTACGGCTGCTGCCTTCGGTACTTCGGCGCCCACCGCGGGCTGGCGCGATTGCTGCCAGCTCTGCCAGGCGAGGTAGAACAGATACAGGGCACCGACGATCTTCAGCGCGCTGAACAACTGCTCCGACGCCAGCAATAACGCGCCCAGCCCCAGGGCCGAAGCACTGAGCAGGCAGATCGAGGCAATCACGCCACCGAGGAACGCCGGGTAAGAGCGGCGCAACCCGTAGTTCAGACTGTTGCTGATCATCAGCAACGACAGCGGCCCCGGAATCAGGATCACCACCAGTGCAGCACCGCTGAACAGCAGCCAGGTTTCCAGACTCATCACTTTGCTCCTTTCTCTTGTTGTCGAAATGCACAAAAGCCCCACCGGTGAGGGTGGGGCTGGTGGAAACCTGAACCGCGCAGTTGCTTACAGGTAGATGAACTTGGCGATGAAGATCGCGCAAAGTACCCACAGGCTGACGGAAATTTCCTTGTACTTGCCGGTCCCGGCCTTCAGCGCCACATAGGTGATGAAGCCCAGCGCGATGCCGTCGGCTACCGAGAAGGTCAGCGGCATCATGATTGCGGTGACGATGGCAGGAATCGCATCGGTGGCTTCGTCCCACTCGATATGGGCCATGCCGCCCATCATCAGCATCGCAACGTAAATCAGTGCACCGGCGGTGGCATAGGCAGGAATCATGCCGGCCAGCGGGGCGAAAAACATTGCCGCTATAAATAGCACACCTACGGTGACGGCGGTAAGACCAGTCCGACCGCCAGCGGCCACGCCAGCGGCACTTTCCACATAGCTGGTGACGGGCGGAACACCGACCACCGCACCGAACACGCTGGAGGCACTGTCGGCCTTCATCGCCCGCGAGAGGTTTTCGATTCGCCCGTCAGCGGCCACCAGATTGGCCCGTTGGGCAACGCCCATCAGGGTCCCGGCAGTGTCGAACATGTGCACAAAGAGGAACGCCAGCACGACGCTGATCATGCTGATGTTGAACACGCCAGCGACATTCATCGCCATCCAGGTGGGTGCCAGGCTTGGCGGGGCGGACATGATCCCGGCGTAATGCACCACGCCAAGGCCCCAACCGGCCAGCGTCACGGTAATGATGCTGATGAGAATCGCACCGAAGACTTTGTGGTAGCTGAGGATCGCAATCATCAGAAAGCAGATGGCCGCGAGCAGCGGGCCGGGTTCGCGCAGGGAGCCAAGCTTGATCAGCGTGGCCGGGCTGTCGACGACGATGCCGGCGGTTTTCAGACCGATCAGGCCGAGGAACAGGCCGACACCGGCGCCCATCGCATAGCGCAGGCTGACGGGAATGCTGTTGAGCAGCCATTCGCGAATGCGCGAGAAGGTCAAAATCATGAACAGCACGCCCGAGACAAACACCGCACCGAGTGCGGTTTCCCAGTTGTAGCCCATGGTGCCGACCACGGTGTAAGTGAAGAAGGCGTTGAGGCCCATGCCCGGCGCGAGGCCCACCGGCCAGTTCGCGTAGAGGCCCATTAACAGGCAGCCCAGCGCGGCGGCGATGCAAGTGGCGACGAACGCCGCCCCATGGTCAATCCCGGCATCGGCCATGATGTTCGGGTTGACGAAAATGATGTAGGCCATGGTGATGAAGGTTGTCAGACCGGCAATCAGCTCGGTCTTCACCGTGGTGCCATGCAAGCTGAGTTTGAACAGACGCTCCAGCAGGCCATTGCGTAATGGCGGCGTGAGCTCGAGCGGCGGTGCTTCGGATTTGCGGCTTTCCACAGCGAGTACTCCTCAAGAGTTTTATTGTTATTTCCAGGGCCGGACCCATGAGGGGTGGCAGCGGCCCTTTGAGGCATACGCGAATTTGTTGACTGTATGGTCAGGAACTCGCACGCAGTGGATTATGCTTTTGTGTACAAAGAAAGCAAATATTGTTTTATGTTTTGTCTGCGATTTTTTTGCAGATAGGGATATATGGCTATCAAGTTCGATTCGCGAGCAGGCTCGCTCCCACAGGAGAATGCGGTTCCAATGTGGGAGCGAGCTTGCTCGCGAAGGCGCCGGTTGATTCACTCGAGAGTTGACAGACTGCCACCCAACGCCAGATTCACCGCCAGCCACCCATTCACCGCCGCTTCTCCAGCCTCGGCAAACACCCGCTCCAGCAATTTGACCTGCTCACGCCGCAACGCCTGCTCGAACTTCGCGCCTTCCACCGTCAGCTCCAACAGGCGCTTACGCTTGTCCGTTTCAGAGGCCACGCTGTCGACCAGATGCATTTCCTGCAACTGGCGCAGCGGCATGTTCAAGGCTTGCTTGCTGACGCCGAGCAAGGCCAGCAACTCCTTCACGCTCAGGTTCGGATAGCGTGCGATGAAAAACACAATGCGCTGATGCACCCGCGACAGGCCGCGACGCTCAAGCATTTCGTCAGCCTTGGCGGTAAACGCCTGATAGCCGAAGAAGAAAGCTTCCATGGCCTGCTGCTGGCTGGTAGGGTTTTTAAGGTCAAGCATATTGACGTACTCGCTCAAGCTGGCGTAATTTCAGTCAATGAGTTTGACTCATTTCTTGTACGCCTCGCTACGGTGACCTCCATGGCTTTTTCCGAACGTGTCTCGCGCCTTAAAAGTTCTTTGATCCGAGAAATCCTTGCCGCCGCGCAGCGTCCCGAGGTGATGTCATTTGCCGGTGGCTTGCCCGCCGAAGCCATGCTGCCCAAAGTCGACTGGGCCGACATGCCGCTGCCGCTCGGCCAGTACGGCATGAGCGAAGGCGAGCCAGCGTTGCGCGAGGCCCTGGCGGCAGAGGCGAGGGCGCTTGGTCTCGATTGTGAGGCGAGTCAGGTGCTGGTGGTCAGTGGCTCGCAGCAAACCCTGGATCTGGCGGCCAAGCTGTACATCGACAAGGGCACGGAAATTCTGCTGGAAGCGCCGACTTACCTCGCCGCGCTGCAGATTTTTCAACTGTTCGGCGCCGATTGCCTGACGGTCGCGCAGGAGTCCGATGGCCCGAACCTGGTGCAATTGCGCGAGCGTCTGGAGCAACACCGTCCGGCATTCATCTACCTGATCCCGACCTTTCAGAATCCGTCCGCGGTGCGTTACAGCGAGGCCAAGCGCGCCGCGGTTGCCGCGTTGCTCGACGAATTTGGCGTCACCTTGATCGAAGACGAGCCCTACCGCGAACTGACTTTCGACGGCGGCAGTGCGAAACCGATTGCCGCACGCCTGAAGCGGTCCAGCTGGATCTACACCGGCACCGTGTCAAAAACCCTGTTGCCGGGCTTGCGTGTCGGCTACTTGATCGCCAGCCCCGACCTGTTCGCGCATCTGCTCAAACTCAAGCAATCGGCCGATCTGCATACCAATCGCATAGGTCAATGGCAGGCGCTGCAATGGATCGGCACGGAAAAATATCAGCAGCATTTAAGCGCATTGCGCGATTTCTATCGGCAGCGGCGCGATGCGTTTCAGTTGGCGCTGCAAACCTATTTTGCCGATCTGGCGGACTGGAACATGCCGCAGGGCGGGCTGTTTTTCTGGCTGACGCTCAAGCAGCCGCTGGATACGCGGACGTTGCTCGATGAGGCGTTGGCCAATGAGGTGGCGTTTATGCCGGGCGAGCCGTTTTTTCCTCAGCCGGACAAGCATCATGGGCACTTGCGCTTGAACTTCAGCCACATTGATCCGGCGCGGCTGGATGAAGGGCTGAAGCGGCTGGCGGCGGTGGTGCGGCGGGCGCAGATGGAGAGGGCGGCTTAAAAAAAACGCCGGCTCAAGGGCTGGCGTCGTCGGTGCGGGCCTCTTCGCGAGCAGGCTCGCTCCCACAGGGTTGGATGCCTTTCAAGGGTGAGAGCGAGCCTGTTCGCGAAGGCGGCTAACGGCCCGCCTCCCAGCCATCAGACCGCAGCGAACCGCTTATCCAGATAATCAATAATCGCCTTGGACTCATACATCCAGGTCGTTTGCCCATTCTCTTCAATGCGCAGGCACGGCACTTTGATCCGGCCGCCTTGCTCCAGCAACGTCTGACGATCCTGCTCGTTGTTCTTCGCATCCTTGAGCGCCACGGGCACATTCAGGCGATGCAAGGCACGACGGGTTTTCACGCAGAACGGGCAGGCGTGAAACTGATACAGGGTCAGGCCTCTGGCGGCGGCGTCGACTTGCGCCTGAGCCGCGGCGGGGCGTTTTTTCTTGCCCGGGCGGGTCAGGAAGTCGATGAAGATGACCAGTTGGCCGAGGCCGACACGAAGCGCTTTGACGAACACGTTACAAGCCTCACAGGGACAGAGAAGAAGGCGCGCAGCTTACCCGATTTTTCACGGACGAAAAAAAACCGGCGATGACTGCCGGTTTTCTTTGTGCCGCGAGTTACTTGATGAGACTGAGGAATTCGCTGCGGGTCGCGGCGTTTTCCCGGAACTCGCCGAGCATCACCGAAGTGATCATCGAGGAATTCTGCTTCTCGACACCGCGCATCATCATGCACATGTGCTTGGCCTCGATCACCACCGCCACGCCCAGGGCGCCGGTGACTTGCTGGACCGCGTCGGCGATCTGGCGGCTGAGGTTTTCCTGAATCTGCAGGCGGCGCGCATACATGTCGACAATTCGCGCAACCTTCGACAGGCCCAGCACCTTGCCGCTCGGGATATAGGCGACATGCGCCTTGCCGATGAACGGCAGCAGGTGGTGTTCGCACAACGAGTACAGCTCGATGTCCTTGACCAGCACCATTTCGCTGTTGTCGGAGCTGAACAAGGCACCATTGGTGACCTCTTCGAGCGTCTGTGCATAACCGCGGCAGAGGTACTGCATGGCTTTGGCGGCACGCTTTGGCGTGTCGAGCAGGCCCTCGCGGGAGACGTCCTCGCCCAATTGGCCGAGAATCGCGGTGTAATTCTGTTCCAGGGACATGAAACTACCTGTGGGGATTTTCGCAAAGGGCAAGGGTACGGTGGCGGACACAACCCTGCAAGTTCGGTGTAACGCGATTATTCGTCGCGCCCTTCCATCATGGTGCGTTTGAGCATCACGTAAACCGCGCCGGCACCGCCATGTTTCGCCTGGCACGAGCAGAAACCGAGCACTTGCGCATGCTGGCGCAACCAAGTGTTGACGTGGCTTTTGATCATCGGCCGCTTGCCATCGAGGCGCACGGCTTTGCCGTGAGTCACGCGCACGCAGCGGATTTCGAATTTGGTCGCTTCGGCGAGAAAGGCCCAGAGCGTTTCCCGGGCCTTTTCCACGCTCATGCCGTGCAGGTCGAGGCTGCCTTCGAACGGAATCTGCCCGACCTTGAGTTTGCGCATCTGGCTTTCCTGCACGCCGTCGCGGGACCACATCAACTCGTCTTCGGGGCCGACGTCGATCACGAACTGATCAGACAGGCCGTCAATGATGGTGGTGTCGCTGCGCACGGTGGCGGACTGGCGCAATTTGGCGATCTGCGCGCGGTCAGCCTTGGGTTTGCCAGTGTCGGCGCGGTCGTGCTTGATCGGCTTGACGCCTTGGATCGCACTTTTGAACAGGGAAAAATCGTCGTCTTGCATGTCAGCCTCCGCGAAGGGCGGCCAGTTTACCCAAGTCGAAACAAAACGGCCCGGCAAAAAGCCAGGCCGGTGGTTCAGTCGTGTTTTTTCATCAAGTGCGGGGACATGTTCAGCTCCCGCGACTGCCGTGCGCGACGGCGGCAGCGACGCCACAGGGCGACACCGAAATACAGAAACAGCAAACCGACCGCGAGCATGATCGCCGAGCCCATCGGCGAAGCATTCAAGTCACCCAGCGCCGGCGGGCGGCCGAGCAGGCTGGCGGCGCCGGCCATGGCCAGCAGCACGCCAAAGGTTGCCAGCAATGCGGCGAACGCAGCGCCAAATCGAAAACGCCAGTTGCTTTGGCCTTTGGGCCGCAAACGGCGTGCGTCAAATCCATCGGATAACTTCATTCCGACCTTCCTCAATGGGTATCGGCCCTTCGACCGGGAGTTGACCGGGTTGTTCCTGAGGCTATGGCATTTGCGGCAAATCAGCGGAGATTGCGGATGAGCGGCGGTCTGCGCCGCTCATAAGGGCAGGCTCAGACCAGATCCTGGGTCTTGGCCAGTGTCGCGAAGTTGTCGGCCATGATCGCCATTTCCGCTTCCTGCACGCGTTCGGCGCTGAGCACGCCGCCCTTGAACGGCAGATCCCGGGTGGCGCAGGCGTCTTCGACCAGGGTGCAGCGGAAACCGAGGTTCTTCGCCGCGCGTACGGTGGTGCTGACGCTGGAATGGCTCATGAAACCGCACACGATCAGGTCCAGCGAACCGAGGTTTTGCAGGCGATCGAGCAGCTCGGTGCCATGGAACGCGCTCGGCAGCAATTTGCCGATGATGGTTTCATCGCCCTGCGGTTCGAGACCGGGGATGAATTCACCGCGCTCGCCCTGCGGGTCGAACAGGCCACCGACGGTGCCGAGATGACGCACGTGCACGATCGGCCGACCGGCGGCACGGGCTGCGGCAACCACTTGTTTGATGTTCGCGACGGCCGCGTCCATGCCGCTCAGGGCCAGCGGGCCACTGAGGTATTCTTTCTGGGCATCGATGATGACCACGGTGGCATGGCTCAGTGTGGCCGCTGCGTAACCGCGACCGCTGAGTTGAAACATCGTTTTTGGAACGGACATTCTGGGGCTCCTCGGGGTGGGGCTTTTGCGACATTGTCCTCTGGCTGAGCGGTTCTGTGAATCGCTACCATCGTAGACACCGTCGTTGCTGGCCTGCAGCCTTGTCAAGTTACACGTTCTGTTCAATAGCTGGTGCAAAAAACAGAAAGCTCCTACCCGTCGCGCGATGTTTTTCCTGCGTCGTCGTCGCCGGTTTTGGCTGTTAGAATCGCCAGTCGTTTTTTTCTGGAGTTGCACGCCGTGATCACTTCCCGCCTTCGTACCCTGCGCGACCACATTCGTTGGGCCGTCAGCCGCTTCCATGGGGAGGATCTGTTTTTCGGCCATGGCACCGACAATGCCTGGGACGAGGCCCGGCAACTGGTACTCGGTGCGCTGCACCTGCCGTGGGAAATCGCCGACATTTACCTCGATTGCGCGTTGGAGGATGACGAACTGGTCAACTTGCAGCGCCTGCTCAAGCGCCGCATCGAAGAACGTATTCCTACCGCTTACCTGCTGGGCGAGGCGTGGTTTTGCGGCATGTCGTTCATCGTTGATCAACGCGTGTTGATCCCGCGTTCGCCGATTGGCGAACTGATCGAAAACCGCTTCGCCCCGTGGATCGGCGACGAACCGGCGCGGATTCTCGACCTGTGCACCGGCTCCGGCTGCATCGGCATTGCCTGCGCCTACGAGTTCCAGAACGCCGAAGTGGTGCTGGCGGATCTGTCGTTCGAAGCGCTGGAAGTGGCCAACCAGAACATCGAGCGCCATGGCGTCGATGAGCGGGTTTACACGGTGCAGGGCGATGGTTTCGATGGTTTGCCGGGGCAGCGTTTCGACCTGATCGTGTCGAACCCGCCTTACGTCGACGCGGAAGATTTCGCTGACATGCCGGATGAGTATCAGCACGAACCGGAGCTGGGCCTGGCCTGTGGCGATGATGGTTTGAATCTGGTGCGGCGGATGCTCGCTGAAGCGGCGGATCACCTGAGCGAAAAGGGCTTGCTGATTGTCGAGGTGGGCAATAGCCAGGTGCACGTTGAAGCGTTGTACCCGGAAGTCGACTTCGCCTGGCTTGAATTTGCGCGCGGCGGGCATGGCGTGTTCATGCTGACGGCGGAGCAGTGCCGCGCGCATCAGGCCTTGTTCGCGTCCCGCATCTGACCTGACTGACTTATGTGGCGAGGGAGCTTGCTCCCGCTGGTCTGCGAAGCAGCCCCAAAACATGCAATGAAGGTGAGCCATACACACCGCACGTGCATGATTTACGGCTGCTTCGCAGCCGAGCGGGAGCAAGCTCCCTCGCCACAGGTCATCGCTGATTTCAGCGGTGTGTCGCAATCCAGATCAACAATCCCGCCTGAAACACCGCAAACGCCACCAGACAAGTAATGGTGAAACGCAGCCCGGCGTCTTCACGCTTGAACTTGCTGACTTTCTCCTCCTGTTTTTTCAGCTTCACTTCCTGTTCGGCCAGGTTCTGCTCGGCCTGCTGCAGCATCTGCGCCGCTTCCAGAATCTCGACCACCTGCAACTTTTCGCTGTTCCAGTCACCGAGCAAGTCGCCGACCGGGACCGCCTTGACGCTGCCCTTCAAATGCTGAGCATCGGCGTAAGCGACATCGAAACCGTGTACGCGCAGGAAATGATCGCGACGCAGGCGCGTGTCTTCATTGAGCGCGTCCTTGTTGTTCAGGTCCATGCCGTCGACGGTGTAGGCGGGCCAGCGCTTTTTCGCCCAGTTGATGCCTTGCGCGGCCATGAAGCGGCCGATGCCGCGATTCAGCGGTTCGATCTGCAAGCCGCTGTCCGGGCCGAAGCTCACGCGTTTGCTGACGTGATCGACCCACACGTCGAGGTGATTTTGTTCTTTGCGTACGCGCTGATTCGGCAGTTTGATCGCCATGCGCATCAGGCTGCGCTCCTTGCTGTTGCGCTCGGCGTAACCGAATTCGACAAAACGCAACGGCCGGCCACCCGTGTTGCGGTCGGTCTGCAACGGCGCCAGGCGGAGCATCTTGTGGTGCTCGGCCTGAACGTCCGCCCACGGCAGTTCGACCACTGGCGGTGCGTCTTTTTCAGCGGTGGTGTCGGGTGAAGTCGGGGTATCAGTCATAACGGCGAGATCCTGTCCAAGCCCTGCTTGTCGCCAGCCGATACGCTGGCGACAAAGGCTTATCGGCCGTTTTCTGCGGGACTGGAGGGCAAAAAGCAGTTAACGGGTGCGAAGTCCGCCAATAAATTCAATGATCGCCGAGCCAAGTTCCGCTGCCAGCGGCAAATTTGGATCCTTGTACGAGGCCAACTGTCGCTTCATGTCGTTGTGCACGATGCGCAGCACATGGTTCATGCCTTCGATGATCACCAGTTGCGCGTCCGGTTTCACTGCCTTGAGCCGCTGCGCATCTTGCGTACCGACCTGCATGTCGTTGCTGCCCTGAACGATCAGCGCCGGCATGTCCAACTGCGCGAAGGCGTTGGCCGGGTCCTGGCGGAACAGCGAAATCAGGTACGGCTGCACGCTCGGGCGGAAAATCACCTGCAGCGGTGGCGGCACATTGTCATCGGTGCGGCCGGCCTTGAGGCTGTCGAGCAGTTCATTGCTGCGCAGCATCAGCGGCGGCGGCAGGCTGCGTGCCAGTTGCTCGCGAATCACCTGATCGACCGGCCGCGCGCTGCCTGAAAGGGAAATCACCGCTGCCGCCTGCAATGTCGGTGCGGCGAGGCTGGCGATCAGTGCGCCTTCGCTGTGGCCGAGCAGAATCAGCGGGCCGAAGCGCGGATCGGCCTTGAGCTTGTGCCCCCACGCCACGGCGTCCGCCGCATAGGCTTCGACCGACAAATTTCGCTCATCCGGTGTTGCCGCCAGACTCGCGGCGACCCCGCGTTTGTCGTAGCGCACGCTGGCGATATTGTGTTTGGCCAGCACCCAGGCCAGGCGTTTCAGGCTGTCATTGCGCCCGCCGTCGGGGTTGTTTCCGTCACGGTCGGTAGGACCCGAGCCAGAAATGATCAGAACAATCGGCACCGGACTGTCGGACTTGGGCAGCAATAGCGAGCCGAAAAGCTCGCCTGTACCGGTATCCAGAGATACCGGGCGTTGTAGGACGGTCGCCTGGGCAAAGCCCGTTAAGAGGGTAAGACTCAAGATCAAAACTCGCAGCATCATCACGCCATCATTCGCCAAGGTGCCGGTTGGACTCACCCGCACCGCTAAGGTTCGAGGATGAACTACTCGGTTAGCCTGCGTATACTGGCGCGCATCACGAATTCGGGTTTGATTTCACGGAGCGTCCTGCATGTCCGGCAATACCTACGGCAAGTTGTTCACTGTCACCACCGCTGGCGAAAGCCATGGTCCGGCGTTGGTCGCCATTGTCGACGGCTGCCCGCCGGGCCTGGAGATTTCCCTCGAAGACTTGCAGCGCGACCTCGATCGCCGCAAGCCCGGCACCAGCCGCCACACCACCCAGCGCCAGGAAGCCGACGAAGTCGAAATCCTCTCCGGCGTGTTCGAAGGGCGCACCACCGGCTGCGCGATCGGCCTGCTGATCCGCAACACCGACCAGAAGTCCAAGGACTACTCGGCGATCAAGGACCTGTTTCGCCCGGCCCACGCCGACTACACCTACCACCACAAATACGGCGAGCGCGATTACCGCGGTGGCGGTCGCAGCTCGGCGCGGGAAACCGCCATGCGTGTAGCAGCCGGTGCGATTGCGAAAAAGTATCTGGCGAGCCAGGGCATCGTCATTCGCGGCTACATGAGCCAGCTCGGCCCGATCGAAATCCCCTTCAAGACCTGGGATTCGGTGGAAGACAATGCCTTCTTCAGCCCCGATCCGGACAAAGTGCCGGAGCTGGAAGCCTACATGGACCAGCTGCGGCGCGATCAAGACTCGGTCGGCGCGAAGATCACCGTGGTCGCCGAAGGGGTAATGCCGGGCCTGGGCGAGCCGATTTTCGATCGCCTCGATGCCGAACTGGCCCATGCGCTGATGAGCATCAATGCGGTCAAGGGCGTGGAAATCGGCGCCGGTTTTGCCTCGGTTGCCCAACGCGGCACCGAACACCGCGATGAGATGACCCCGCAAGGTTTCCTCAGTAACAACGCCGGCGGCATCCTCGGCGGTATCTCGTCCGGTCAGCCGATCGTCGCCCACCTGGCGCTCAAGCCAACGTCGAGCATCACCACCCCGGGGCGTTCGATCGACATCCACGGCAACCCGGTCGACGTGATTACCAAGGGCCGCCATGACCCTTGCGTCGGCATCCGCGCGACACCGATCGCCGAAGCGATGATGGCCATCGTGCTGATGGACCACCTGCTGCGTCATCGTGGGCAGAACGCCGATGTGCGCGTGAGCACGCCGGTGCTGGGCCAGCTCTGATGGCTGGCTTTGACGCTGTCGCGGCATAACCGGCGTGGCGGCGGTTCCGTACTGGCGGCTGTCCAGTTTCTATCTGTTCTATTTCGCCTTGCTCGGTTCGACAGCGCCGTTTCTGGCGCTGTACTTCGATCACCTAGGCTTCAGCGCCGCACGTATCGGCGAACTGGTGGCGATTCCGATGCTGATGCGCTGCGTCGCGCCGAATATCTGGGGCTGGCTTGGCGATTACACCGGCAGGCGGCTGGCGATCGTGCGTTTTGGCGCGGTGTGTACGTTGCTGACCTTTTCGCTGATTTTCGTCAGCAAGAGCTACGCCTGGCTGGCGCTGGTGATGGCGTTGCATGCGTTCTTCTGGCACGCGGTATTGCCGCAGTTCGAGGTCATTACCCTGGCGCACTTACAGGGGCAGACCTCGCGGTACAGCCAGATCCGTTTGTGGGGCTCGATCGGTTTCATCATCACCGTGGTTGCGCTGGGGCGGTTGTTCGAATGGCTCAGCCTGGACATCTACCCGGCAGCGCTGGTGCTGATCATGGCCGGCATCGTCCTCAGCAGTCTATGGGTGCCGAACGCTCAGCCACCACAAGGCAATCGACCTGGCGGCGAAGGGTTGCTCAAGCAGTTGCGCAGTCCCGGGGTGCTGGCGTTTTACGCTTGCGTCGCGCTGATGCAAATGAGTCACGGGCCGTATTACACGTTTTTGACCTTGCACCTTGAGCGGCTCGGCTACAGTCGTGGCGTGATCGGCATGCTCTGGGCGGTTGGCGTGGTCGCCGAAGTACTGATGTTTATGGCGATGAGCAGGATTCTGGCGCGGTTTTCCCTGCGCCGGGTGCTGCTGGCAAGTTTCCTTCTGGCGGCGTTGCGCTGGATCTTGCTGGGCTCGTTCGCCGAATTTCTCTGGATCTTGCTGTTTGCGCAGATTCTGCACGCGGCGACGTTCGGCAGCTTTCATGCCGCTGCCATCGCCTTCGTGCAGCGTAGCTTCGGCGCACGCCAGCAAGGCCAGGGCCAGGCACTGTACGCGGCGCTGGCCGGCACTGGCGGGGCGCTCGGCGCGCTGTATGCCGGTTACAGCTGGAGTGCCCTCGGCGCGCCATTGACCTTTAGTATTGCCAGTCTCGCGGCGTTCGCTGCTGCGGTTATCATTGCCACACGTATGCAAGAGGACAGGCCATGAGCCTTACCCGTGAACAGCTCGCCCGGCAGATCGTCGACGCCGGGCGCTTTCTTTATGGCCGCGGCTGGTCGCCGGCCACCAGCAGTAATTATTCGACACGCCTGTCGCCAACCGAAGCGCTGCTGACCGTCTCCGGCAAGCACAAGGGCCAGTTGGGTCTGGATGATGTGCTCGCCACTGACTTGTCCGGTAACAGCCTGGAACCGGGCAAGAAGCCGTCCGCCGAAACCCTGCTGCACACCCAGCTCTACGCATGGCGCGCGGAGATCGGCGCGGTGCTGCACACCCATTCGGTGAATGCCACGGTGCTGTCGCGCCTGACCCCGCAAGACTTCATCGAGTTCGAAGACTACGAACTGCAAAAAGCCTTCAGCGGTATTTCCACCCACGAATCACGGGTGCGCGTGCCGATCTTCGACAACGACCAGGACATCGCGCGCCTCGCCGCCAAGGTGCAGCCGTGGCTCGACGCCCACCCCGATTGCGTCGGCTATCTGATTCGCGGCCACGGCCTCTACACCTGGGGCGCGCAAATGAGCGACGCACTGCGGCAGATCGAGGCCTTTGAATTTCTGTTTGAATGCGAGTTGAAAACCCGCAGCGTCATGAACCGTCACGGCTGACTTCAGCAGAAGCCGCCGTTTGCCTGATAGAAGGTTGTGCCCGACCGGTCTGCAAGAGCCGGACGGCAAGGCCGATACGAGGAATTGCCCCATGAGCAGCCTGTCCGTTTATCACGTTTCCAACCCTGAAATTCCCAACAAGGTGCTGACCCATTTCGAAGACATCGCCTCGACCCTGGCCGAGCAGGGCGTGCGCTTCGACCGCTGGCAAGCCGCCGCGAAGATTCAGCCCGGCGCCAGCCAGGACGAAGTGATCAGCGCGTACAAAGAGCAGATCGACAAATTGATGACCGAGCGCGGTTACATCACCGTCGATGTGATCAGCCTGAACAGCGATCACCCGCAAAAGGCCGAATTGCGTGCCAGGTTTCTGGAAGAACACCGCCATGGTGAAGACGAAGTCAGATTTTTCGTCGCCGGCCGTGGGCTGTTTACCTTGCACATCGACGATTATGTTTACGCCGTGCTCTGTGAGAAAAACGATCTGATCTCGGTTCCCGCCGGTACCAAACACTGGTTCGACATGGGCGAGCATCCGCACTTTGTCGCGATCCGTCTGTTCAATAACCCGGAAGGCTGGGTGGCCAACTTCACTGGCGAAGACATCGCCGGCCGCTTCCCGCGTCTGGAGGACTGAGCCGATGTCGATCAAAGTCATTCTCACCGACATCGAAGGCACCACCAGCGCCGTCAGCTTCGTATTCGACGTACTGTTTCCGTATGCGGCCAAACACCTGCCGGACTTCGTGCGCCAGAACGCTTCGCGCGCCGATGTCGCCGAACAGCTTGACGCGGTACGCCGTGACAGCAGCGAACCGGCAGCCGATGTTGAACGGGTGGTTGAAATTTTGTTGAGCTGGATCGCCGAAGACCGCAAAGCCACACCACTCAAGGCTTTGCAGGGGATGGTCTGGGCGCAGGGTTATCAGGCCGGGCAGTTGAAGGGACACGTTTATCCGGATGCCGTTGAGGCGCTGCGGCGCTGGCATGCTGCGGGCTATCAACTGTTTGTTTACTCGTCCGGCTCGATCCAGGCGCAGAAGCTGATTTTCGGTTGCTCGGAGGCGGGGGACCTGACGCCGCTGTTCAGCGGATATTTCGACACCACCTCGGGACCGAAGCGTGAGGCGCAGTCCTATCGCAACATTCAGCAGGCGGTGGGTGTCGCAGCAGAAGAAATCCTGTTTCTCTCGGACATCGTCGAAGAACTCGACGCTGCCCAGTCAGCCGGTCTGCAGACCTGTGGTCTGGCCCGCGAAGGTGGGGAGTTGGCGGGGCATGTTACAGTCGACAGCTTTACCGGAATCGAACCGGAAGCTTTCTGACCATTGCGCAAATCCCTGTAGGAGCTGTCGAGTGAAACGAGGCTGCGGTCTTTCGATTTACGCATGAAATCCAGATCAAAAGATCGCAGCGTTCCGCAGCTCCTACAAAAAACACGCGCACAAAAAAAGGCCGTGAAGCACATGCTCCACGGCCTGTTTTTATTTAATGCAATTACAGCGAATGATACGTCGGCAGTGCAAAACGCTGCTGGCTCTGCAGCATGGCGATTTGCGGCAGCTCGCTGGCCTGTTCAGCCAGGTCTCGGCGGATAGCGCTGATCGCCCACGACAGCTGGTCACCGGCGTGCAGTTGTTGATACGAGAGTGCACGTTTGAAGACCTTGCCGTCGCTGCTACGCAGGGTCAACAGAATGCCACCGTCAGGACGTGGCGCAGTGCTGACTTCGTAGTTGGAGAACAGCGATGTAAATTTTTCTTGGATCAGGCTCATGTCATCAGCTCCGTGTGTACTTGAATGGCAAGCATGCGGAGGTAGTTGCAGCGATTGTGCCAGCATCGATAAGTTTAAATCCCCTTTAATATCAATGAGTTGCAGGTAGTGCATTTTGCAGGCGTCGTGCAAACTGCATGAATGGCCATCGTGCATCCTGCATTTTGCGTGATTCTTGCCAGCGTTACGGAACCAAACGCGCGTACCAGAATCTCCGGCGTCAGCAGCGCCCAGCAGATACAAAACATTGCAAAAACCGCATGTACAGGCCGAGAAGGGCTGACGTATTTTCATTCTCGAACCTGCGCCGCGAGTGCGCCGGTTGCCTCAAGCCTTTGCCCGAAAAAATAAGAACACCGGCCCGAGATAAGGCCGACCGGGGAGCATTCATGCGTCACGTGCCAAGCGACACGATTACCTGGGGCATGATGCTCCGCAAGCTGCCGATGATTGCCAAAGCGCTGCCGCGGGTGGTCAAGGGCATGAAGGTGGCGAATGTCACGGACCCGACCCAAAGCTGTGGCCTTGGCTGGACCTTTGAGCAAGCGACCCTGCGCAATCCCGATGGGCCGGCGCTAATGCAGGGGGAGGTGCTGCTGACCTACGCGCAGGTCAATCAGTGGGCCAACCGTATCGCCCATTATCTGAGCGGGCAGGGCATCGGCAAGGGCGATGTGGTCGCGGTGTTTATCGAAAACCGTCCCGAACTGCTGGTGACGATTCTGGCACTGGCCAAGGTCGGCGCGGTCAGCGCGTTGCTCAATACCTCACAGACGCGCGACACACTTGTCCACAGTGTGAATCTGGTGGCGCCGGTCGCCCTGATCGTCGGCGAGGAGCTGGTGCCGGCATTTGCTGCTGTGCGCGAGCAGGTGTCGATTGCGCCGCAGCGCACCTGGTTCGTTGCCGATCAGGACACCTACAGCCACCCGGGCATTGCGCCCGAGGGCTACGTCAACCTGATCAGCGCCAGTGCCGATGCACCGAGCGATAACCCGCCGAGCAGCCGCCAGGTGTTTTGCGATGATCCGTGTTTCTATATTTACACCTCTGGCACCACCGGGCTGCCGAAAGCCGGGGTATTCAAGCATGGCCGCTGGATGCGCAGTTCGGCGAGCTTCGGCATGATCGCCCTCGATATGCGCCCTGACGACGTGGTCTATTGCACCTTGCCGCTGTACCACGCCACTGGGCTTTGTGTGTGTTGGGGCTCGGCGATCAACGGCGCGTCGGGTTTCGCGATTCGCCGCAAATTCAGCGCCAGCCAGTTCTGGAGCGACGTGCGCCGCTACCGCGCGACGACCCTCGGCTATGTCGGCGAGTTGTGTCGTTACCTGGTCGATCAGCCGGTCAGCCCCGACGACAACCGGCATGACGTGCGCAAGATGATCGGCAACGGCTTGCGCCCCGGCGCCTGGGCCGAGTTCAAGACGCGCTTCGGCGTCGACCACATTTGTGAGCTGTATGCGGCCAGCGATGGCAACATCGGATTCACCAATATCCTCAACTTCGATAACACCGTCGGCTTCTCGCTGATGGCCTGGGAGCTGGTCGCGTACGACCATGACAGTGGCGAGCCACTGCGCAGCGACGATGGCTTCATGCGCAAGGTTGGCAAGGGCGAGCAGGGCCTGCTGCTGGCCCGGATCGACGAAAAAGCGCCGCTCGATGGCTACACCGATCCGCAGAAGACCGCCCGCGTCGTACTGCATGACGTGTTCAACAAAGGTGACCGGTTTTTCAACACCGGCGACCTGTTACGCAACATTGGCTTTGGTCATGCGCAATTTGTCGATCGGCTGGGCGACACCTATCGCTGGAAGGGCGAGAACGTTTCCACCACCGAAGTCGAAAACCTGCTGCTGCAACACCCGCAGATCTCCGAGGCGGTGGCGTATGGCGTAGAAATTTGCAACACCAATGGACGCGCCGGCATGGCGGCGATTACCCCGGCCGAATCTCTGGCGACCCTGGATTTCGCCGAGCTGCTGAGCTTCGTCCGCCAGCGAATGCCGGCCTACGCCGTGCCGCTGTTCCTGCGCGTCAAGGTGAAGATGGAAACCACCGGCACCTTCAAATACCAGAAAACCCGTTTGAAAAAAGAAGGCTTCGACCCCGGCCAGACCGGGGGCGATCCGATTTTTGCCTGGTTGCCCGGCAGCGAAACCTACGTTCAGCTCAATGAGCAGTTGTTAACGGAAATCCAGCAAGGCCAATACCGTTATTGAATCTGGCTATTGCCCGTGATGAGAAAAAGGGGGTGACAGCTATCGCCGCGCTCGGGAAACTGTCGCCTTTCCGATTGACCGAAGTGGAGTTGCCTCATGTCCGACCAAAGCCGCCAGATGACCCCTGAAGAAGCTGCCGAATTCACCGAGCAGGTTTTCAACAAGGCGCGCGACGGTGATGCCGAAATGCTCGATCGCCTGGTGACCGCCGGTTTGCCGGTGAACCTGAAAAACAGCAAGGGCGACACGTTGCTGATGCTTGCCAGCTACTACGGCCATGTTGATGCCGTGAAGGTCTTGCTTAAACACAAGGCCGACCCTGAGATGCGCAATGGCAACGGCCAGAGTCCGATTGCCGGTGCAGCATTCAAAGGCGATCTGGCGGTGGTCAAGACGCTGGTCGAAGCGGGCGCTGACCTTGAAGGCTCGTCGTTCGATGGCCGCACGGCGTTGATGATGGCGGCGATGTTCAACCGCGTTGAAATCGTGGATTACCTGATCAGCAAAGGCGCCGATCCGAAAGCCAAGGACGCCAATGGCGTGACCGCGCTGGACGCGGCCCGCACCATGGGCGCGGTGGACACCACGGCGCAGCTGGAAAAACTCCTGGCCTGAAGTCCTGTGGCGAGGGAGCTTGCTCCCGCTCCAGTGCGAAGCGCTGGCAGAAAGCGGGGGGCCTCGGATTTTATTTGGGCCGCTACGCAGCCCAGCGGGAGCAAGCTCCCTCGCCACAGGTGTCGGGTGCGCTGAAGAATGCGTTATCCTTCGCGCCCTCGAAATCCATCTTCGCCACAGGATCCGCCCTCATGAAAGCCGCACTTGTCGAACTCATCAGCAAAATCAGCTCCGGCTGCATGGGCGAGGACGAGATCCGGACAGTGGCCGATGAAGCGGCGCAAGCTTACGCCGATGCCGACGCTTTTCTGGCCGCCAACCCGGATATCAACTACGACGACACCTTCCCGATTCCGCTGGGCGAGTGGGTGGTGGTCGGCAGCCTGCCGGAAACCGTGCTGTTCCAGGCCGACACTTACGTCGATCTGTTCGCGCAAATCGTCGCCTCGTTCGGCCCGGGTGTGGACTTCAATCTCAAGCCCAAACAATTGGCCAAGACCGAAGCGCTGACCGCACTCAACCGCATTCAGGTGCAGATGAGCAGCCTGAGCAAGGAAAACGGCGGTTACACGCTGATGAACTTCAGCCAGTTGCTCGACGATGAGCTGCAAATGGTGCTGGTCTACGGCAATGACGTCCCTCGGGTGCTGGAGTTGTGTGCCGAAGTCGGCATCGCCGCTGCGCCAGCGCTGGAAGCCTTGAAGGTCGCCGTTCACGTCTGAACGCAATAAAAGGGAACCCTGCGCGCGACCGTCTATCCTAAAAGTGCATGCCACTATTCTGGAGCGACACCATGGGTTCCACCTTCAATGGTCTGATCGGCCTGATCATCCTCGCCCTCGACATCTGGGCCATCATCAACGTGCTGAAAAGCGGCGCCTCCACCGGGATGAAAATCGTCTGGGTGTTGCTGATCATCCTCTTGCCGGTGCTGGGCCTGATCATCTGGGCGATCGCCGGGCCGCGGGGCAACGTCCGAATCTGATAAACACCGCATCCCATTGTAGGAGTGAGCCTGCTCGCGATAGCTATTTCTCAGTCAACGTCTCTGTGACTGATAGACAGCAATCGCGAGCAGGCTCACTCCTACAAGGGTTATGTGTGCAGCCGATCAAGTGACGTTCGACCTGTCATCTTCGGCGACGTAGAATGCGCGCCTTTCCCGGGCAATCGTCCCCACGTTTGACGCCCGCGCATTTATCGGAGCACTCGACCATGACCGTCACCAAGACCAGCGAATACCTGGAAACCCTCTATGAAGGCTACGGCCAGCGTTTTCGCATGGAAAAACTGCTGCACGAAGTGCGCACCGAACACCAGCACCTGGTGATCTTCCAGAACCCGCGCATGGGCCGGGTGATGGCGCTGGACGGCGTGATCCAGACCACCGAAGCCGACGAATTCATCTACCACGAAATGCTCACCCACGTGCCGATCCTCGCCCACGGCACTGCCAAGCGCGTGCTGATCATCGGCGGCGGCGACGGCGGCATGTTGCGCGAAGTGACCAAGCACGCCGGTGTCGAACACATCACCATGGTCGAGATCGACGGCACCGTGGTCGACATGTGCAAAGAATTCTTGCCGAACCATTCCGCCGGTGCTTACGACGATCCGCGTCTGAACCTGGTGATCGACGACGGCATGCGTTTCGTTGCCACCACCAGCGAAAAATTCGACGTGATCATCTCCGACTCCACCGACCCGATCGGTCCGGGCGAAGTGCTGTTCTCGGAGAACTTCTATCAGGCCTGCCACCGTTGCCTGAACGAGGGCGGTATTCTCGTGACGCAGAACGGCACGCCGTTCATGCAGATCGACGAAGTCAAAACCACGGCCGGTCGCCTCAACAGCCTGTTCCCGGACTGGCACTTCTATCAGGCCGCCGTGCCGACCTACATCGGCGGTTCGATGACCTTCGCCTGGGGTTCGACCAACCCGGTCTACCGCAAGCTGAGCCGTGAAACCCTGCAACAGCGGTTTATCGGCAGCGGCATCGTCACCCGCTACTACAACCCGGAAATCCACATCGGCGCATTCGCCTTGCCGCAATACGTGTTGCAGGCCGTCAACAAGCCAAGCAACGACTAAATATTTGCAGGATTTCCTGTGGCGAGGGAGCTTGCTCCCGCTTAAGTGCGCAGCACTCGCAAAATGTGTGGAATTGCCGATTTTGCGGCCGCTGCGCAGCCCAGCGGGAGCAAGCTCCCTCGCCACAAAAGTGATGTTGTTCATACCCCGGTGCTGTAATCCTTTTGAACCAACTATCGCGGGAAAAAGTCGAGATAGAGGTAAGCCCATTTACGGGTTGATCGAGGAGGCACTGATGCAAAAGTGGAAAGTCACTTTCGTGGATGATCACGGTGAAATTGTTGATGAAGTCTTCGAACGTGAGGAATGCCCGTCCGACGATGAGGCCGCACGGCTGATCAAGGAGCGGCTTCTTCCGGTCGCCGCCAAATTGGACCTGAACGATCTGGAAGGGCGCACCGCCGATGCCGGGGTGAAAAACCTCAAGACGCAGAACGGCATCGAAATCCGCAGCATCACCCCCATCTGAATACTTCCTGTCATCTCGTAAACCAGGCCTTGGCAGCAGCGCTCTCTTGGGGCTACTCTGCAAGCGAGATCAGCGAATGGATCGCTAAGGTCTGGTCTTGTCAGCTACATGCTTGCTTCCCGCGCGCAACCACGTTGCCGTAGTACTTTGGCCAAAAGGCCCGGGGCGGGAATACGGAAAGTCTATCCATCAATCGAGGGGGACGATTCATGAGCACAGCCTATCAAGAAGACATCAGCAGCAATGTTCTGCGCCGCATGAAAGAAGGCGGTTTCGATTTTTCCCGTTTCCATCCCATCGAGTTCTACGCGATTTTCCCGGACGAGGAACGGGCGCGCAGGGCAGCAGGCAAATTTCGCGGTGAATCGATCAATGCCCAGGTCAGTGCGCGCGACGATGGCGCCTGGTCGCTGGAATTGAGCAAAGTGATGTATGCGACCTACGACGATATTGGTGATTTCGAGCAGGGCTTTTCCGCAGTGGTCGAGCCCTTGGGCGGCATTATCGAGGGCTGGGGCGTGAAGCAGGAGGTGCGCAATCGCTATCGGTTGAATTGATATTGCGCAGTGTTTGTCGAGCAACGGCTGACCTTCGGGTCGGCCGTTGTTGTTTTCGGAGTACCAAATTGCCGTGGAAAAACCCTGAAACAAGAATCCCGGACAAAAAAAAGCCACCGGAGAGGGTGGCTAAAAGGGAAGACCGATAAGGAGAGGAAACCGGTCAGGGTTACGGCGGGGCAGGCTGCCGAGGCAGTCCAGAGCGGTTGAGCGGCAAGCTTTTCGGCGTCTCTGCCGAGGAGGTTTTGCAGCGAATGCGCGGATTATCCGCAGTCACGCTCAGGCAGTGAAATCAACTCTGACTATGCTGGTGATAGACGCCGCAGTGCGTCGCAATGAAGCGGGGGCAATCGGGCCGGGGCATTTGCCGCACAGGAATGGTGCGCTGCCCGCGGCGTGGATATACAACCGATTGAAATCAAAGCGTTTATGCCGATGGCACGGGCCTTGCGAAGGCCTGTATGTCCGGGTGACAAGGAGTACGGCATGATCCGCACCTATTTTGATGAGATGTACGATGCCGGCGGCCAGGTTCGCCCGCATTATCGAGAGTTCGCCCGTTGGCTGGCGGATACGCCTGACGAGTTGCTCGCCCAGCGGCGACGCGAGGCCGATCTGCTGTTCCATCGTGCCGGCATCACCTTCACGCTCTACGGGGACGAGCAGGGCACCGAGCGCCTGATTCCTTTCGACACCATTCCGCGCAGCATCCCCGCCAGTGAGTGGCGGATTGTCGAGCGCGGCTGCATCCAGCGGGTCAAGGCGCTGAACATGTTCCTCGCCGACCTGTATCACGAGCAGCGCATCATCAAGGCCGGGATCATTCCCGCCGAACAGGTGCTGGCCAACGAGCAATATCAGTTGGCGATGCAAGGCCTGGATCTGCACCGCGACATCTATTCGCACATTTCCGGCGTCGATCTGGTGCGTGACGGCGACGGTACCTATTACGTACTCGAAGACAACCTGCGCACTCCCAGCGGCGTGAGCTACATGCTCGAAGACCGCAAAATGATGATGCGCTTGTTTCCCGAGCTGTTCGCCGCCCAGCGCATCGCGCCCATCGACCACTACCCGAACCTGTTGCTCGACACCCTGAAAAGCTCCAGCCCGCTGGACGACCCGAGCGTGGTGGTATTGACGCCGGGGCGCTTCAACAGTGCGTTTTTCGAACACGCGTTTCTCGCGCGGGAAATGGGCGTCGAACTGGTCGAAGGCGCGGACCTGTTTGTGCGCGACGACAAAGTGTTCATGCGCACCACCGATGGGCCAAAAGCGGTGGACGTGATCTACCGCCGTCTCGACGATGCGTTCCTCGATCCGCTGGCCTTCAATCCGGACTCGATGCTCGGCGTACCGGGGCTGCTGTCATCCTATCGCTCCGGCAATGTGGTGCTGGCCAACGCCATCGGCACCGGCGTGGCGGACGACAAATCGGTGTACCCGTTTGTCACCGACATGATCCGTTTCTACCTCGACGAAGAACCGATCCTGAAGAACGTACCGACCTGGCAATGCCGCAATCCGTCTGAACTGTCCCATGTGCTGGCCAATCTACCGGATCTGGTGGTCAAGGAAACCCAAGGCTCCGGCGGTTACGGAATGCTGGTAGGGCCGGCGGCCACGACGGCTGAAATCGACGCGTTTCGCGAGCGCATCAAGGCCAAGCCTCATGCCTACATCGCGCAACCGACACTGTCGCTGTCAACCTGTCCGACTTTTGTCGAAAACGGCATTGCGCCGCGCCACATCGACCTGCGCCCGTTCGTGCTGTCCGGTCGCGAAACCCGGGTTGTGCCCGGCGGTTTGACCCGTGTCGCCTTGCGCGAAGGCTCTCTGGTGGTGAATTCCTCCCAGGGTGGCGGAACCAAGGACACCTGGGTGGTCGAGGACTGAAGGAAGCTTGCCATGTTAAGTAGAACTGCCTCGGATCTGTACTGGATGTCGCGTTATCTGGAGCGAGCGGAAAACCTCGCGCGGATGCTCGACATCAGCTATTCGCTGTCGCTGATGCCGCAAGACGGGCGCGGCGACGGTCTGCACGAACTCGCCATGCCGCTGCTCATCACCGGCACGCTGGATGATTACCTGGAACGCCACGGCGCATTGCATGCCGAACGCTTGCTGCATTTTTTCGCCCTCGATGCCGCCAACCCGGCGAGCATCTACAGTTGCCTGGGGGCGGCGCGAGCCAGCGCCCATGCGGTGCGCGGGCGTATCACCGCGGACATGTGGGAGAACATCAACGCCACCTGGCTGGAGATTCGCGGGATCGCCGAACAAGGCCTCAGCCGCTATGGCATGAGCCGTTTCTGCGAATGGATCAAGGAGCGTTCGCACCTGTTCCGCGGCGCCTCCTACGGCACGATCATGCGCAACGATGCCTTTCGCTTCATTCGGCTCGGCACGTTTATCGAACGCGCGGACAACACACTGCGCCTGCTCGATGCTCGTTATGAAATGGCCGGCGATCAGGCCGAAGCGGTCAGTGACGGTACGGCGCACGCGTATTACCAATGGAGTGCGCTGTTACGGGCCCTGTCGTCATTCGAGGCCTACACGGAAATTTACCGTGATGCCCCCGGCGCCCGGCATGTCGCCGAGTTGTTGCTGTTGCGCGCCGATGTGCCGCGGTCACTGCGCGCCTGCACCGAAGAAATCGACCAGATTCTTGCGCAATTGCCCGGCGCCAACGGTCGTCCGGCCCAACGCCTGGCCGCCGAAATGGATGCGCGCCTGCGCTACACCGGGATCAACGAAATCCTCGAGGAAGGCCTGCATGCCTGGCTGACCGAATTCATCCCGCTGGTGCGCCAGTTGGGCAACGCCATTCACAGTTCCTACCTGGAGGCTGCATGAGACTTTCCATTAGCCACGAGACCACCTATCACTACGAAGATCAGGTGCGGGCGAGCATCCAGTATCTGCGCCTGACGCCTCACGACAGCGAGCGTCAGCACGTCCTCAGCTGGCAGCTCGACCTGCCGCGTCCGGTGCGTGCGCAGCTCGATCCGTTCGGCAACATCCTGCATGTGCTGACCATGGACGAGCCACACGAAGCGATCATTATCGGCGCTCGCGGCCAAGTCGATATCGACGAACTGCGTGAAGCCGAGCATGAAAGCCAGTCGGCGTTGCCGTTCCTGCGCTTCACTCGTTTGACCGAAGCCGATGAAGCCCTTCGCGCGTTTGCCGAGCACGCCTGCAAGCAGCGCCGTGACCGCACGGCCCTGATCGATTTGATGCACGGTCTGAATCAGCACATGAGCTACACGCCGGGCTCGACCGAAGTCGATACCAGCGCCGCCGAAGCCTTCGCCGGGCGGGCCGGGGTCTGTCAGGATCACACCCACGCGTTCCTGGCCTGCGCCCGCAGCCTCGGCGTGCCATCGCGTTATGTGTCGGGCTATCTGTACAGCGAGGACTGCGAACATCTGGCCAGTCACGCCTGGGCAGAAGCATGGCTGGATGACGCCTGGTACAGCTTCGACGTGACCAATCAACTGGCGCGGCCCGAGCGTCATTTGAAACTGGCGGTGGGCCTGGATTACCTGGATGCCTGCCCGGTACGCGGCATGCGCCGGGGCGGCGGCTGCGAGCAGATGCATGCGAAGGTGTTTGTCTCGCCGACACCGGTCATTTCCGTCCAGCAGCAGTAAGGATTCGCACCATCCCCTGTAGGAGTGAGCCTGCTCGCGATAGCGGCATATCAGGCGATACCGTTGTGACTGACCCACCGCTATCGCGAGCAGGCTCGCTCCTACAAGGGGATCGGTGTCAGGGCTTGGCTTTGCGCCCGGCCATGTGCTTGAGATAGCCGATCAACATTTCCAGATCAGCGTCCGGCAACACCTGCGCCGAAAACCCGGGCATCTTCGCCTGCGGCCACTGACGCAAGCTCTGCGGATCACGAATGTAACGCTTCAAAAAGTCTGCACCGAAATACTCGGTCGGGTTGTACGGAATATTCAGATCCGGGCCGAATTGCGCATCTCCGGCACCGTTGAGGCGATGGCAAGCCAGGCAGTTTTTCTGAAACAGCGCAAAACCCTTGTTTACCGGATCATCGGCCTTCAGCGCGGGATCGGGGAGCAGGGCAGGGAAGCGCTGGGCCACCGGGGCCATCAGCTTGATGCTGGCGACTTGAAACGGCCACTGCTCGGGGCTGATATTGCCGACCTGCGGATCCGTCCACACCAGATAGAACGGCCCAGCGCCGTGTTTGCCCGCGGCCAGCGGCGGCCACGGCTGAGCGGGATCTTCAATGGCCAGCCAAGCTCGTGCGCCTGTGGTGTCGAGCAGCGGCGCCGCCGCCAGTTCGGCAGCAAACCCGTCCAGCGCCACCGCTTGCAGGTGATCTTCGGGCTTGATCCCGGTCAGCAATGCAGCCATGGGCACCGCACGGTAGGTCATGTCTTTTTTATAAGAGACATCGTTCTTGACCGTGAGCGTGCGTATTTGGGGAAGCTTGAGCAGCTCCTCGGTCTGCCAGGTGCGGCTGTTCGCGCCAAGCTGCAACTCCAGCTGTGCGGCAGACAAGGGCATGCTGAGCAGCAAGACCCCGAACGCAATGAGGGTTTTCAAAATGATCGCCGTCCATGTCGTGAAAGTGCACAAAGGTTGGCACAGCCACGCTGGCCCGGGTAGCGGGCCAGTCACATTTTCTGTGGCGACAGTCAGCGCCTGGCGCTTGAGTCAGCCGATGACCTTGGTCAGATTCGGCAAAATCAACAACAGCGTCGTGGCAAAAAGAATGAGCCCTGCTTGACGAACTTTCGGTTGTTTGAACATGGCTTGACCGCCTTTATTGTTATTTCCTGATGCCTGCCTGCATATCCATGACGGCATGCGTTGCACTTCCTGTTGAGGGACGACCGTCTCGGCAAAACCCGACAACGATGACGTACATGTTCACCTTAGGGCCGGTGCGCGCCGTGGCTTAGATCCATTTCACATGGAGATCTCGGAAAATGCGATTAAAAAGCTATGAGGCGTATTGCCAGCTTCTGTAGCGCCCGCTGGCTAGACAACTCGGTGACCTGAACCGGTTCACCTGATCGACGATGACCGTCCGTCTGAGCGTGTACGTCAAGCGCATTGAGCGCTGTGGTCATTGAATCCTGACGCGCTGCGGCCAAGAGTGACGGACCCGCCATCATCACCGCACAGGTTCGAGGACGTCATGACCCAAGCTTTGATATTCGACGCATTACGCACGCCCCGGGGCAAAGGCAAGGCCGATGGCGCCTTGCACAGTGTCAAACCGGTGAACCTGGTGGCCGGATTGCTGACCGCGCTGCAACTGCGCACCTCGCTGGACACCCGTCAGGTCGATGACGTGGTACTCGGCTGCGTGACGCCGATCGGCGATCAGGGCTCGGACATCGCCAAGACCGCCGTGCAGGTGGCCGATTGGGACGTCAGCGTGGCGGGCGTGCAAATCAACCGTTTCTGCGCCTCGGGGCTGGAAGCGGTCAACCTCGGCGCGATGAAAGTGCGTTCCGGTTTCGAAGACCTGGTGGTGGTTGGCGGCGTCGAGTCGATGTCGCGGGTGCCGATGGGCAGCGATGGCGGCGCCTGGGCGCTGGACCCGCAGACCAACCTGCACAGCCATTTCACCCCGCAAGGCGTTGGCGCCGACCTGATCGCTACCCTTGAAGGCTTCAGCCGCCAGGACGTCGACGCCTACGCCCTGCATTCGCAACAGAAAGCCGCGCGGGCCCGGGCCGGCGGGGCGTTCAGCAAGTCGCTGGTGCCAGTGCAGGATCAGAACGGCATCATCCTGCTCGATCACGATGAATTCATTCGTGCCGATTGCACGCTGGAGGGCTTAGGCAAACTCAAGCCGAGTTTTGAAATGATCGGCCAGATGGGTTTCGATGCCACGGCGCTGCGGGTCTACAGCCATGTCGAGCGGATCAACCACGTGCACACCCCCGGCAACAGCTCTGGCATCGTTGACGGCGCCGCGCTGATGCTGATCGGCTCCGAAGCCAAAGGCCGCGCGCTGGGTCTGCAACCCCGGGCGCGGATTGTCGCTACGGCAGTCACCAGCACTGATCCGACCATCATGCTCACCGGCCCGGCGCCAGCCACCCGTAAAGCGTTGGCCAAGGCCGGACTGCGCGTGGAAGACATTGACCTGTTCGAGGTCAACGAAGCGTTTGCCTCGGTCGTGCTGAAGTTCATCAAGGACATGGCCGTCGACCCGGACAAGGTTAACGTCAACGGTGGTTCCATCGCCATGGGCCACCCGCTGGGCGCCACCGGTTGCGCCATCCTCGGCACTCTGCTCGACGAGCTGGACGCCCGGCGCCTGCGCTATGGCCTGGCGACCCTGTGCGTCGGCGGCGGCATGGGCATTGCCACCATCATCGAACGCCTCTGAGCCCCGCATTCAAGGAATCCTGCTATGAGCGAAGCCATTCGTTACGAAAAAGGCCAGGAGGGTATCGTCGTGCTGACCATCGACCTGCCGGGCCAGAGCGCCAACACCATGAACGCCGTGTACCGCGAGGCCATGGCGGCTAGTGTCGCCCGTCTGCTCACAGAGAAAGACAGCCTGGCCGGAGTCATCATCACCTCGGCAAAGAAAACCTTCTTTGCCGGCGGCGACCTCAACGAACTGATCAAGGTCGGCAAGCCGCAGGCCAAAGCGTTCTACGACATGGTGCTCGCCCTCAAAGGCCAACTGCGCACGCTGGAAACACTGGGCAAGCCGGTGGTCGCCGCCATTAATGGCGCGGCACTGGGGGGCGGTTGGGAAATCTGTCTGGCCTGTCATCACCGCGTGGCGCTGGACGATGCTTCGGTGCAACTTGGCCTGCCGGAAGTGACCCTCGGCCTGCTGCCGGGCGGTGGCGGCGTGGTGCGCATGGTGCGCCTGCTTGGCATCGAGAAAGCGCTGCCGTACTTGCTCGAAGGCAAGAAAATCCGCCCGCAGCAGGCGTTGCAGGCGGGTTTGATCGACGCGCTGGCGACAGATCGCGATGACTTGCTGGCCAAGGCCCGTGCCTGGATCGTCGCCAACCCAGCGGCTGTGCAGCGTTGGGACGTCAAGGGTTATCAGATCCCCGGCGGCACACCGTCCAACCCGAAAGTTGCGCAAATGCTGGCAATCGCACCGTCGATCCTGCGCGCGAAAACCCAAGGCACGCTGCCGGCACCGGAGAAGATCCTGTGTGCGGCGGTGGAGGGCGCGCAGGTGGATTTCGACACAGCGCATCTGATCGAAACCCGCTATTTCACGGAGCTGACCACTGGGCAGATCGCGAAAAACCTGATTGGCACGTTCTGGTTTCAGCTCAATGAAATCAATGCCGGCGGTTCGCGACCACAGGGTTTCGCGCCACATAAAACGCAAAAGGTCGGCGTGCTGGGCGCCGGCATGATGGGCGCGGGGATCGCTTTTGTCAGCGCCTCGGCCGGTATCAACGTGGTGCTCAAGGACATCAACCTCGCTGCGGCCGATAAAGGCAAGGCGCATTCAGCGGCACTGCTGGACAAGAAGGTTGCACGGGGGCAGATGACGGTTGCGCAGCGTGATGAGGTGCTGGCGCGGATCCACACCACTGAGGGCGATGCCGATCTGGCCGGGTGCGATCTGGTCATCGAGGCGGTGTTCGAAGACCGCGAACTGAAAGCGACGGTCTCGGCGGCGGCGCAAAAAGTCGTTGGCGGCGAGGCGGTGATTGCGTCCAACACCTCGACGTTGCCGATCACCGGTCTGGCGCGCGCTGTGCCGGATCAAAGCAAGTTCATCGGCCTGCATTTCTTCAGCCCGGTGGAAAAAATGCCGCTGGTGGAAATCATCAAGGGCGCGCAAACCAGCGACGCCACCCTGGCGCGCGGTTTTGATTTCGTCCTGCAAATCAGGAAGACCCCGATCGTGGTCAACGACAGCCGCGGCTTCTTCACCTCGCGAGTGTTTGGCACGTTCACCAATGAAGGCATCGCCATGCTCGGCGAAGGCGTCAGCGCGCCGATGATCGAGACCGAAGCACGCAAGGCCGGGATGCCGGTAGGCCCACTGGCCATCTCCGACGAAGTTTCCCTCAGCTTGATGAGCCACATCCGCACACAGACGGCCAAGGACCTACAGACTGAAGGGAAACCGCTGATCGAGCACCCGGCGTTTGCCGTGATTGACTTGCTGCTCAACGAATACAAACGGCCCGGCAAGGCGGCGGGCGCTGGCTTTTATGATTACCCGGTCGGCGCTCAAAAGCATTTGTGGCCCGAGCTGAAAAGCCGTTTCGAGAAGGCCGATGGGCAGATTTCGTCACAGGATGTGCGTGATCGTTTGCTGTTTATTCAAGCTATCGAAACCGTGCGCTGCGTCGAGGAGGGCGTGCTGACCTCGACGGCCGATGCCAACGTCGGCTCGATCTTCGGCATCGGTTTCGCCGCATGGACGGGGGGCGCGCTGCAGTTCATCAACCAATACGGCGTGAAGGACTTTGTTGCCCGGGCGCAGTATCTGGCGGAGCAGTACGGCGAACGTTTCGCACCGCCGGCACTGCTGCTGGATAAAGCCGCCAACGGTGAGATGTTCTAGGGGCCAAGGGCACTGCGGGGCTTGCCTTGCCAGGGTGTTTCAGGGCAGGCTCTGAGGTGTTCATTATTCCCATCACGTGTCAGGTATTTTTTATGTCGCTACGCATCTGCATACTCGAGACCGACATCCTGCGTCCGGAACTGGTCGACCAATATCAGGGTTACGGGCAGATGTTTCAGCGCCTGTTCTCGCAGCAACCGATTGCCGCCGAGTTCACCGTCTACAACGTGATGCAGGGCCACTACCCGAGCGACGACCTGAGCTTCGACGCGTACCTGGTCACCGGCAGCAAGGCCGATTCATTCGGCACGGATCCGTGGATTCAGACCCTCAAGCAATACCTGCTGGCGCGTTACGAGCGTGGCGACAAACTGCTCGGCGTATGCTTCGGTCATCAGTTGCTGGCGCTGCTGCTCGGTGGCAAGAGCGAACGTGCGACGCAAGGCTGGGGCGTCGGTACCCACAACTACAAACTCGCAGCCAAGGCGCCATGGATGAGTCCGGTGCGTGAAGAGCTGACGCTGCTGATCAGCCATCAGGACCAAGTCACGGCGCTGCCGGAGAACGCCACGGTGATTGCGTCCAGCGATTTCTGCCCGTTCGCCGCGTATCACATCAACGATCAGGTGCTGTGCTTCCAGGGGCACCCGGAATTCATTCATGACTATTCACGGGCGCTGCTGGATTTGCGTCAGGAAGCGCTGGGTGCGCAGATTTACAGCAACGGCGTCGCCAGCCTGGAACAGGAGCATCATGGCGCTACGGTTGCGGAATGGATGATGCGGTTTGTGGCGCACAAGCCAGAAGCTGTTCAGCACTAAAAGGGCCTGCTCCCACAATCCCTGTGGGAGCGAGCCTGCTCGCGAATCGCCCAGGCAACGCGGTCACTGCTACAACCACCCCGACCGCTTGAAACTCGCCCAAAGACTCACACAGCCCACCGCAATAAACCCCAGCACGCCGAAATAGCCGTAATGCCAGGTCAGCTCCGGCATGTTCTCGAAGTTCATCCCGTAAATCCCCGCCACCGCCGTGGGAAACGCCAGAATCGCCGCCCACGCCGCGAACTTGCGCTGCACCACGCTTTGCCGTGACGCCTCGAGCAACACGCCAATCTCGATGGTCTGGCTGGCGATGTCGGCCAGCGTACTGAGGTCCTCCATCTGCCGCGTCACATGGATCTGCACGTCGCGGAAATAGGGGCGCATGTTCTTGTCGATGAACGGGAAGCTGAGCTTCTGCAGTTCTTCGCCAATTTCTACCATTGGCGCTGCGTACCGGCGCAGGCGCACGACATCGCGGCGCAGGCCATGGAGCTTTTGAATGTCACGCTCGTTGAGCGCGCTGCACAGCACGTTGCGCTCCAGTTCATCAATCTCGGCATGAATGGCTTCGCCCACGGGCTGATAGTTCTCGATGACGAAATCGAGCAGCGCATAGAGCACGAAATCTTCCCCATGCTCCAACAGCAACGGACGTGCCTCACAACGTTGGCGGACTTGAGCGTATGAGGCAGAGTGGCCGTTGCGTGCGGTAATGATGTAGCCCTTACCGGCGAAGATATGCGTTTCGATGAACTGCAAAACGCCGTTTTCACGAACGGGCGAATAGGTAACGATAAACAAAGCGTCGCCAAAGGTTTCCAGCTTTGGCCGGCTGTGTTTCTCCAGCGCATCTTCGATGGCCAGTTCATGCAGGTTGAACTGACGTTGCAGGTTGAACAGTTCCTGCGCGTCCGGCTCTTCAAGACCGATCCAGACAAAGTGACCGGGTTTGGCGGCCCAGGCAGCGCCTTCATCCAGCGTGATATTGGTGACTTTCTTTCCCGCGCTGTAGACCGCAGCAGCAACAACTCGACCCATGGTGGTGATTCACTTCTTCTTGGCAGGTGACAGGAATACAAGGCTTCAGCTTAGCCGTGTCGCTGCTTCAGAGTCAGTGAAATCTGTACAGTTCAGTGGGCAAAAGAAAACCCGCACAGGGCGGGTTTGGTTTTCAGGCGGCTTGCAGTTGGCGATCCATCGATTCGATGCATTCGCGCATCTGTTCGCGGCAACGCTCTATCAGCATCGGCATGTCATCCATGGTCAATCCGACTGTAGGAATCGCCGGTAGCGAACGTATGAGAACGTCGCCGCTGCGCCAGCGATTCAGGCGCATGTGCTTGATGTAGCTGCTGACGCACACCGGAACGATCGGCACACCGGCGGCAATCGCCATCTGGAACGCGCCTTTCTTGAATGGCAGCAGCTCCTCACCGAGGTTACGCGTGCCTTCCGGGAACACCCAAATGGAAGTCTCTTCGTTCTGCAGGGTATGGGTGGTGGTCAGCATCGACTGCCGCGCCTTGTGCGCATTGCCGCGGTCGATCAACACATTGCCCGCCAGCCAGAACAACTGCCCGAACAGCGGCACCCACTTCAAGCTCTTTTTGCCGATGCACACGGTGCGCCGCGGCACCACGTTGCCGAACACAAACAGATCGTAGTTGGACTGATGATTGGCGATGATCACGCAGCTGTCGGGTTTGTTCAGCAAACCACCGACGTCGGATTTCACCCGCAGACGCAAAATGCACATCGCCGGAAGCGCGTAGAGGCGGGCGCACAGTCGACTGTTGTCAGGATTGAACGGGCGGCACACGCCGAGGATCACGCCGAGCACCCCAGCCAGAACAAAGTGCAGGCCCATCAATAACATACGAAACACGAACAGCATTTTCAGGCCCCACCGGGACAAAAGGTGGCGCAGTGTACGGATGTGCACTGTTTTCGGCAATTGCCGCTATAGACTCCGGAGATGGCCGATGTTTAAGCGCATGTTTCTAAATTGAAAGGCAGACCTGTCCTAGAGCTGTCGCTGCCTTTTAAATCCCGCGGGCAAGAAAAAGCCCGACACGACGGTCGGGCTTTTCCTATACGCATGGGCCCAGGCTTTAACCCAGATGCTCCTGGTCGAGGATGATCGCATTATCCAGCGTGTCCAGCAGCGCCTTGCGCACTTTCAGCTTGGTGTTTTTGTGCGCTGTCATGTTGATCTTCTTCAACTGACGAGCCGCGGCGAGGGCGGCGCCTTGCAGCTCCTCGGCCGACACCACCTTGTCGAGGAAGCCGGCATCTACCGCACTGTGCGGATCGAACATCTCACCATTGATCACCGAACGGTGGAAGGCCGAGCGACGCAGACGATCACGCGCCAGCTCGATGCCGGCGTGGTGCATGGTCATACCGATCTGCACTTCGTTCAGACCGATGCTGAACGGACCCTCGACGCCGATGCGGTAGTCGGCCGACAGCAGAATGAATGCCCCCTTGGCCACGGCATGACCAGGGCAGGCGACAATCACCGGGAATGGGTGAGACAACAGACGACGCGCCAGGGTCGAACCGGCGGTCACCAGCGATACCGCTTCCTTAGGGCCGGCGGTCATCACCTTGAGATCGTAGCCGCCAGACAAAATGCCGGGCTGACCCGTGATGATCACCACGGCGCGATCCGTCACGGCCTGATCCAGCGCCGCGTTGAAGGCCGCAATCACGTCCGGGGAGATGGCATTGACCTTACCGTTGTTCAGGGTCAGGGTCGCGATACCGTCTTCGAGGTGGTAGGAAATCAACTCACTCATGACGCTATTCCTTGTAAGAAAGATGGGCAGACGTTACCCACCGCCGCCAGTCAGGTAAAGCGCCGTGACTGACCCTCCGGTCACCCTTTTTCGGCTCATCCCGTGTGGTGCGCCATTCTGCTTCTCTATAGAGGCACGTCGCTCACCGAAGAATGGCCGGTTTGCCATGGCCCTCGGTGGCGGCCCTCCGGGTATTCTCTTAAGCACATGAAAATTCTAAAAAAAAGTTTGCCATCGGAAAAGCTTTCGACTACATTAGCGCGCCTCGACAGACAGAACATGTTTGCAGAGATACGGTGAAGTGTCCGAGTGGCTTAAGGAGCACGCCTGGAAAGTGTGTATACAGGAAACTGTATCGAGAGTTCGAATCTCTCCTTCACCGCCACATTCAGTAAACACAAACCCCTGATTTTCCTAGAGAAAGTCGGGGGTTTGTGGTTTTTGGTGTTTGGAAAAGAGCGCTGCATGCTTGGATCGGATGTGCTTCTGTTGTTCCTCGATCATGAGTCGCACGCCGGTTGCAAACGCAGAGTGGAACAAATGCCTTTCCGAGCGCCCGGCGATAGACTCCAAACACGGCTGTTTCGGCTTCACATTTTTTGTAAAAGGACGACTTCCATGATCATTTCCACCACTCACTCCGTTGAAGGACGTGAAATCACCGCCTATCTGGATATTGTCAGCGCCGAATCGGTGCAAGGCGTCAATGTGATCCGTGATCTGTTCGCCGGCATGCGCGACTTTTTTGGTGGCCGGTCGCAAACGCTCGAACGGGCTTTGAAGGAGGCGCGCGTGCAGGCGACCGACGAACTCAAGGAACGCGCGCGCGCGTTGCAGGCGGATGCAGTGGTCGGGGTGGATTTCGAGATCAGCATGCCGGCGGGCAAGGGCGGCATGGTGGTGGTGTTTGTGACCGGTACGGCGGTGAAGTTGCGCTGATCACCTGGCGGTCGTTTGCGCCTGATAGATTTCGATGTTGCCGTGTTTCACCTGTTGATACGCGGTGTACGGCAGAACCAGCGTATCGGCCAGGCCGGAGACTGCCAGATCAAGCAGAACCAGCGGCGCGGCGGGGCGACCGGCGAAACCTTTCTGCGGTAACTCAGGCGCGTGCAGTGTGCAGAAGTCGTAACCGATACCGCTGTAGATTCGGGAAATCGAATCGCAGTGGGTCTGGCGCTTTTTCAGGTCTTCGCCCGCGATGGAGTCTTCCTGGAAAACACTGCTGATCGTTCCGCATCCACTGATCGTGAGAGCCATGCAGAGCAAGGCAGCGGTTTTTAGCATCATGTTGGCAATCCTTGGCAGCGAGACGAGGATGCCAGATTAGCTGACTCGGGAAGGTCTTCGCCATAAGCGGCGAAGCCCATCCGTTCAAAGGATGGGCTTATTGCCGACGATCAGCCTTGTGGTTTGAGAATGACCGTGCCTCTGGAGTCATAGGTCAACGGTGTATCGATAGCGACCAAGGTCGGCGTGCCGCCAGATTGAGCCGGTTGCGCGGGTTCGCTCGGATGATAGATGACGCCTGGCTGCAAAATCGGTTTATCCGGGTACTTGATGGTGATTTCACCCGAGGCGATCTTGTCCTTGAGTTTTTCCGCGGCGGCTTTGCCGGCGGCGATCTGCTCATCCGTGAGCTTGACGACTGGCAGGTTGGGGGATCCGTTGATTTGCATGTTCTCTCCTTGAGATTCATTTGTAGGAAAAAGGGCAGCGGCCATTTGCTGAAAATCTTTAGCGGAGAAAGACCAGAGGTTGTAAGGGCGCGTGTTGAATGGCGGCACATCCATTCGTCGGGATCAGTCAGCATGAACAACGAGTCCAGGAATGACCGACTAGTCTCAAAAGCCTTGGAGGTCGATATTTTTCAGGCAAAGCGGTTTGCCGGTGTCGGCCCCATTGCGGAGGGGAGAGGCTATGACAGGTCCGTATATCGAAGACGATGGCGCTGAGTTTTCATTCAACAACTGCGTGCGCTGCGGGCAGACGGAGTATCAGTCGGGTTTTGGCGAAGATCCGGTGAGCAATGGAAAAATTCGCTCTACAGCTCCGAAAGGGCCGAAAGCGAAGTTTCTGCCCAAGGTCACGGCAAGGAAAGGAAGGTGATTTCGCCCGGTAACCCCGTCATTGAACGGGGTTTTTTATGGACGCAAGCCTACGGGTGGAAACGCCTGGCAACCGTTGACATTTATATGGGTTTTTTTTCACAAACTTTTCACGTGGGTCAACGTAGGGTGAAGCCATCCGTTAGAAAGCAAGTCTCCAGCCCGTCTCCCCAGCGGGCTTTTTTTTGCCTGGCATAAAACCTTTTCCACAATCGCTGTCCAACCCGGCGCCAAGTGCACGCGGATCTTTTGATTTCGTCTGGACTTTTGTGTGTCGAGAGCATTAAATCCCGGCCCGTTTTGTCATCCCAATTTTTTTGAGGTTTTCGTCATGCGTTTAACACTGCCCGCTGTGGTTCTTGGCCTTCTGGTTGCTCAAGGTGCGATGGCCGCCGGCGATGGCACCGCGGCACTGGGTGGCGGCCTGGGCGGCGCGCTGGGTAATGTCGTCGGCCAGAAAATGGGCGGCAGCACCGGTGCTGCGATTGGTGCCGGTGTCGCGGGCGCTGCGGGCAGCGCGGTCGCTGCACGCAAAGGCAGCCGCACCAAGGCAGCCATCGGTGGTGGCGTCGGCGCGGCCGGCGGTTCGGTGATTGGTCACAGCCTCGGTGGCAAAAATGGCGCGACCATTGGCGCGGGCCTGGGCGGTGCAGCCGGCGGTGCGGTGGGCAGCAATCTGGGCAAAGGCCACAAGGGCCACTGAGACGGATCTTCTGTCAGAAAAAGCCCGACTCGATGTCGGGCTTTTTCATGGGTGAACGTTTCTTCATAAATCATCTCCAATTCACATACGCCCCGCTTGGGCGGACTGTCCCGATTCGGGAACTGAGAGGTTCATATGCGATTGTCATTATCTGCACTGTTTTTCGGCTTGTTCGTGGCGCAGGGCGCGATGGCTGCCGGGGACGGCACTGCTGCCGTAGGCGGTGGTCTCGGTGGTGCGCTGGGTAATGTGGTTGGCGGACAGCTCGGCGGAAGCACGGGCGCGGCGGTCGGCGCAGGTGTCGGCGGCGCGGCGGGCGGTGCCCTTGGCGCGAACAAACGTAATCGCACCGAAGCGGCGATTGGTGGCGGCCTCGGTGCCGCGGGCGGCTCGGTCGTCGGCAACAGCCTCGGTGGCTCTACCGGTTCGACCATTGGTGCAGGCTTGGGTGGTGCTGCGGGTGGTGCGGTCGGGAACAACTTGGGTGACGACGACGGCGGATCCCACTCCGGTGGACACAAGCACAAGCATAAGTACAAAAACAAACACAAGAACTGACATTATTGAATCAACGGAAACCCGGCCTGGCGCCGGGTTTTTCGTGTGTGGCCGTTGGAATGAGGAACGATTGGCGGTAGGGCTTTTCGAACGTCATACATCCCATACGATCAAGAGGTTCGCCATGACTCCTGAAACCGAAGGCAAGGAAGAAAAAGGCCCGAGCGGCGTGCCGTTTATCAACGATCCGGAAAAGATCAACGATCCGGGTAATGAAGATCCGGGTTCGCTGATGGATGACGCGACGGTGCCGTTGATCGAGGAGGATGAAGATGACGAGGATGAACAGTAAGCCTTTTCCGGTGGCAATGTTTAGCTGAGTTCTGCCAATCGGATAACGCGGATAGAGGGGCATTGCCCGTTGCCCTAGGTCCATCCTCCTCGCTATGCTGCTGAACCCATTAATCAGATCCGAGTTGCGGCACTTTGCATGTCGCCCGGGATGTCTTTGATAACGGATCCGATGATGAATGCACCGCTGAAGGCGTTCGGCCCGATCAAGGCCGTGATTTTCGATATGGACGGGTTGTTGCTGGACACGGAGGGCATTTACACCGAGGTCACCTCCATCATCGCCGGGCGTTACGGGCGAACCTTCGACTGGAGCGTCAAGCAGAACATCATTGGTCGCGGTGCCAGCGATCTAGCCAATTACGTGGTGCAAGCGCTTGAGCTACCGATCACCCCGGAAGAGTTTCTGACGATCCGCGAGCCGCTGATGCGCGAGCGTTTTCCAATGGCTCAGGCAATGCCGGGGGCCGAGGCGCTGGTGCGTCACCTCAAGGCGAACGACATTCCGATTGCGGTCGGCACCAGTTCGTCACGCCAGTCGTTCGGCCAGAAAACCACCTTGCACCGCGACTGGTTTGCGCTGTTCGATTTCATCGTCACGGCGGACGATCCGGAAGTCGGCGCGGCCAAACCGGCGCCGGATATCTTCCTTACCGCTGCCCGGCGTCTGGGTGTCGCGCCGAAGGATTGCCTGGTGTTCGAGGATTCGCCGTTTGGTGTCACCGCAGCAAAAGCGGCCGGTATGACCGCGATCGCCATCCCTGACGCGGCGATGGCCGATGAAAAATACGCCCACGCTGACGGCATTCTTCGCTCGCTGAAAGCCTTCACCCCAAGCGCGTTCGGCTTGCCGGCGCTGGAATGGGCTTGACCCTCAACGGAAAAAACGCCGCCCTTTGTAGCACGAAGGGCGGCGTTTTTTTTGCGGTTTAAAAACTAATCAGGCGCCGAAACCACCGTCGATGGTCAGGCTGGCCCCGGTGATATAGCCGGCTTCCGGCCCGGCCAGATACGCTACGAAACTGGCAATTTCATCGGCGGTGCCGTAACGGCCCACGGCCATGAGGGGAATCAGGCTTTCGGCGAAGTCACCGTGTGCCGGGTTCATGTCGGTGTCAACCGGGCCGGGCTGCACATTGTTGATGGTGATGCCCCGTGGGCCGAGATCGCGAGCCAGGCCCTTGGTCAGACCGACCAGTGCCGATTTGCTCATTGCATATACGCCGCCACCGCCGAATGGCATGCGGTCGGCGTTGGTGCTGCCGATGTTGATGATCCGCGAACCTTCGCCCATGTGTTTCGCCGCTTCCTGCGAAGCGATGAACACGCTGCGCACGTTGATCGCCAGCGTCTGATCGAAGTCTTCCAGTTTGAACTCTTCCAGCGGTGCGATGGCCAGTACGCCGGCGTTGTTGACCAGAATATCCAGGCGGCCAAACGCTTCGACCGTGGCGCTGACGGCGTGGCGGATCGCGTCGGCATCGGCGCTGTCGGCCTTGATCGCCAAGGCTTTGCCACCATTGCCAGTGATGCTGTTTTGCAGTTCTTCAGCTTTTGCCGCCGAGCTGACATAGGTGAAGGCTACCGCGGCGCCTTCAGCAGCAAGGCGTTTGACGATGGCCGCGCCGATACCGCGCGAACCGCCTTGAATCAGAGCGACTTTGCCGCTGAAGTTTTGAGTGGTCATCTTCGATCTCCAAATGTTCAAGGCGGGATGCCCTGTTGTTGCAGCCGAGTATCGACCTGTTACCGACAACCGTGTAGACCCTGATTGCTATAGTCTGTGTAAACCAGAAGTTTATAGTGGCGCTCATGGAAACCTTCAGCAGTATCGAATGCTTCGTGCGCAGTGCCGAAGTCGGCAGTTTTGCCGAAGCGGCGCGACGCCTGAGCCTGACGCCGGCCGCGGTCGGCAAAAGCGTGGCGAAGCTGGAAGCCCGACTAGGGGTGCGACTGTTTCAGCGCAGTACCCGCAGCCTGACACTGACCGAAGCCGGGCAGCGCTTTTTGACGGAGGTCAGCGCGAGCCTGACTACGATCCAGAATGCCGTGGCCAATCTGGCCAGCGCCGAAGGGCAACCTGCCGGGTCGTTAAAAGTCAGCATGGGCACGGTGTTCGGACGTTTGTATATCGTGCCGCTGCTCGGTGAGTTTTTGCGTCGCTACCCGGCGATCAACCCGGACTGGCACTTCGATAATCGCCAGGTCGACCTGATCGGGCAGGGCTTCGACGCAGCCATCGGCGGCGGCTTCGAACTGCCACCGGGTGTGGTGGCGCGCAGGCTGACCGCGGCCCATCGGGTACTGGTGGCGTCAAAGGATTATCTGCACAGCCATGCGCCGATCAGCCATCCCGATGATCTCGCCCGACACGACGGGATTCTGATTCGCTCACCGCAAACCGGGCGCGTACGCTCCTGGCAACTGACCCACCGCGATCAGCAGCATAACCCGTTGACGTTAAAGCTGCGGATGACCATGAGCGATTCCGAAGCAGCCTGCGCGACGGCAGCGCAAGGTTTGGGGATTGCCCTGGTGAGCATGCCGTTCGCCGTTGGGTATCTGGAGGCGGGGACGTTGCAGCGGGTGTTGCCGGACTGGTTTGTCGATGATGGCAACATCTCGATCTATTACGCCGAGCACAAACTCCTGCCTGGCAAGACTCGCGCGTTTGTCGATTTCGTTATCGAGCAGTTTGCCGAGCAGGGCTTGGCGCGGCGGTTTAGTGCTGTTTGAGCAAGGCTTGGGACTTGGTTGCGGCCATCGCGAGCAGGCTCACTCCTACATTTGGAATGCGTTCCCCTGTAGGAGTGAGCCTGCTCGCGATGAACGATGACACGGTCTATCGAGCAAACCGCCCCGGCCAGCCAACAATGTTCTTCGGCCGCGGCGTCGCATAGGTGCGCACCTTGGACGTCGACAAGTTCAAGCGCACCAGCGCTTCGGCAATCGTCACCGCCGCCGTCACGCCATCCACCACCGGCACTCCGGTGCGTCGACGAATCTGCTCGTCCAGCCCGGCCATGCCGCCGCAACCCAGGCATATCACTTCTGCCTTGTCCTGCGTTACCGCCAGTTCGGCCTGGTGCACAATCGCTTCCAGCGCGCGCTGCGGCTCGTGTTCCAGCTCCAGCACGGCCAGGCCGCTGGCCCGCACCGAGGCACAGCGATCCCACAGGCCGGAGAGTTTCAGGCGATCCTCGATCAGCGGCACGGTGCGATCCAGCGTGGTCACTACCGAATAGGCATGGCCGAGGAACATCGCCGTGCTGGCGGCGGCGTCGGTGATGTCCACCACCGGCACGTTGAGCAATTCCTGCAGGCCCTCGCGGCCGTGTTCGCCGTAGCCAGCCTGAATCACGGCATCGAATGGCTGATCGTAGGACATCACGCGATCCATTACGGCGATGGCGGCCAGGTAGCTTTCGAAATTGCCTTCGATCGACTCGGCGCCGAAGTATGGCGTCAGGCCGACGATTTCCGTACCGGGTGAGGCGACGGCCTGCGCCGAACGGGCGATGGCATCGGTGATGGATTCGGTGGTATTGACGTTGACCACGAGAATGCGCATGGAAAATCCTTATTGCGGGCAGTTTTGCGGCCCGAAACCGGGCCGCGAGGAAATTAATGGCAGACGTTATCGACCGCGATGGCTTCGCCGCTGACATCGGCGTAGTGCGGCTGACGTTTGGCAATGATCAGATACAGCATGCCGGCGATTCCGGCGCCGATCAGCCAGGAAAATGGCGAAACGCTGTGGAAGCCCGGGACCAATGCCAGGACGATGGCGATCAACGCAGCAGGAATAAACGCCGCCACCGCGCGGAAATTGACGCCGCGACTGTAGTAATAAGCACCGTGTGGCGCTTCGCTGTAGAGCTGTGGCACATGGATCCGGCCTTTGCGGATCAGCCAGTAGTCAACCATGATCACTCCGTACAGCGGGCCGAGCAGAGCGCCCAGGCCGGACAGGAAATACACGATCACCAACGGACTGTTGTAGAGATTCCACGGCAGGATCAACACGGCGATGGTCGCGCTGATCAGCCCGGCGCGGCGGAAGGTCAGGTATTTCGGCGCCAGATTACTGAGCACGAACGCCGGGGCGACGAAGTTCGCCATGATGTTCACCGCGACGGTGACGATCAGGAACGCCAGGCAACCGAGTACCAGAAAAAACGTGTTAGGAATCGAAGCGATGATCTCGGTCGGACTTTCGATGATGCGGCCGTTGATCTGGAATTGCGCGCCGCACAGCACGACGGTAATCGCGGCGAACAGCAGAATATTCACCGGCAAACCCCAGAAATTTCCCACCTGGATGGTTTTGCGGCAGGGCGACGAGCGGGCGAAGTCGCAGAAGTTGAGGATCAGCGTGCCGTAGATCGCCAGCCATAAAGCGCCGCCGGCAAAGATGTTGCGCCACATCTCACCGCCCGTCAGCGGCTCGCGGATCGACCAGGCGATGGTTGCGTTGGCCTGGAAATACATCCACGCGGCAAGGGCGGCAACCGTCAGCAAAATCACCGGGCCGGCAAAGGCTTCATAACGGCGGACCATTTCCATGCCGTAGGCGAGGATGACCAGTTGCACCAGCCAGATTGCCACGAAGCACACCCAACCCAATGTCGACAGACCGAGGATCGAGTTGTGGTCGTATTCAGCGAAGCCGGGATGCACGGCGGTCAGCAACACACGAAACACCACCGAGGCCAGATAGGTCTGGATGCCGAACCAGGCGATGGCGATAACCGCCCGGATCAGTGCAGGAATCTGCGCGCCGTGGATGCCGAAACTGATGCGGCTGATCACTGGAAACGGCACGCCGGTCTTCTGGCCCATGTACCCGGACAGGTTCATGAAGAAGTACACCAGCGCCGCGCCGATCCCCAACGACAACAGAATCTGCCAGCCGCCCAGGCCCAGCGCATACAGGCCGATGGCGAACGAATAATTGGCGATGTTGTGCACATCGTTGGTCCACAGGGCAAAGATGCTGTATTTGCCCCAGCGTCGACCTTCGGCCTTGGTCGGCGCCAGGTCGCTGTTGTGCAGGCGCGGACTCAGCGGCTCGTCCACCCCGTCATGGGGCAACGGTTGGTCAAGTGTGGAGGACGGCAGATTCAGCGCGATGTTGTTCGAAAGACTTGTACGCATTCCGGCAGGCTCCTGATGCTCAGGGCCGCGATGACTGTGCATGAGCCGCCAGGCTCGACAAATCTTCGTCGCGGCAATGAAACATCGCAGGTTAGGGGCATCTGCAGCCTGTACGGGATAGGGCGCTTCAGGCGTGCGGATCGAAAGTGTGTGCATGTTTTGCGGTTTTGTATACAAAACATGTATGCACTTAAGCCAGATCTGTGCCAGTTGCGAATCTATGGGCGGCCGTACTCATTTCGAAAAGTTATCGAGGCGCGGTAAGTTGCTGAAAAAATGGAAATTTAAATTGACCGAATGAACAGGTTAATTTTTTCAGGGAAAAATTTCGGGGGCAGGCGAGGGCGGGAATCTTTTGAAAGGCGTGTAACTTTTCAGGGCGTGAAAACAAAAAGTGCACACATAAATGGCACCGATGGTGACATTTGTGTGTACACATTTTTCGCGTCGCTCGAGATTACTGTAGGAGTGAGCCTGCTCGCGATAGCGCTGTATCAGCAAGACCCATCTCAGCTGACACAGCGCTATCGCGAGCAGGCTCACTCCTACACAGGGAAATCAGCGCGGCTGAGGACTAGACCTTGCTCTTGCTGATGATGTTCCCCGCATGCAACCCGCACTCTTTCTGCGTCGCTTCTTCCCACCACCACCGGCCTTCGCGCTCATGCTGGTTCGGCAGGACCGGGCGGGTGCAGGGCTCGCAGCCGATGCTGATGAAGCCGCGCTCATGCAGGCTGTTGTACGGCAATTCCAGCATACGGATGTAGCCCCAGATCTCTTCGCTGGTCATCTGCGCCAGTGGGTTGAACTTGTACAGGGTGCGTTCCGGCGTCGAGAACGCGGTGTCGATTTCCAGCACAGCTACAGCGCTACGGGTGCCCGGGCTCTGGTCGCGGCGCTGGCCGGTGGCCCAGGCTTTGACGCCGGACAGTTTGCGCCGCAGCGGTTCGATCTTGCGGATGCCGCAGCATTCGCCGTGGCCGTCGCGGTAGAAACTGAACAGGCCTTTTTCCTTCACGAACGGTTCCAGTTTCGCGTGGTCCGGCGAGACGATTTCGATGTCGATCTTGTAGTGCTCACGTACCTGTTCGATAAATCGGTAGGTCTCGGGGTGCAGACGACCAGTGTCGAGGCTGAACACTTTGACGTTTTTGTTGAGCTTCCAGGCCATGTCCACCAGCACCACATCCTCGGCGCCGCTGAAAGAGATCCACAGGTCATCGCCGAACTCGGCAAACGCCAGTTTGAGGATGTCTTGGGCGGATTTATTGGCATAGGTCGTGGCGAGTTCCACGACGTCGAACGTTGGGCTCATCAGGGCGGCTTCCTACAGGTCGGTGGCGCTGGGCGCTCTATATGGCGACGATGGTAACAAAAAGCTGCCGCGCCCGGGGCGTCCCGTGCGTTGCGCCCGTCAGGTGCAGGCGCTAGAGTTCGGCCTCGCTCGACTCAAATAATCACTACAAACGGGAGTGTCTTGTGGAAATTGCTTGCCTGGATCTTGAAGGGGTATTGGTACCGGAAATCTGGATCGCCTTCGCCGAAAAAACCGGAATCGAATCCCTCAAGGCCACCACCCGGGACATTCCCGATTACGACGTGCTGATGAAGCAGCGTCTGCGCATTCTCGATGAACACGGCCTGAAACTGTCGGACATCCAGGAAGTGATCGCCACGCTGCAGCCGCTGGAGGGTGCCGTGGAATTCGTCAACTGGCTGCGCGAGCGCTTCCAGGTGGTGATTCTCTCGGACACCTTCTATGAGTTCTCGCAGCCGCTGATGCGCCAACTGGGCTTTCCGACCTTGCTCTGCCATCGGTTGATCACTGACGAAACCGGGCGGGTGACCAGCTATCAGTTACGCCAGAAAGATCCCAAGCGCCAGTCGGTGCTGGCGTTCAAGAGCCTGTATTACCGGGTGATTGCAGCGGGCGATTCGTACAACGACACGACGATGCTGGGTGAGGCGGACGCGGGGATTCTGTTTCATGCGCCGGAGAATGTTATTCGTGAATTCCCGCAGTTTCCGGCGGTGCATACGTTTGCCGAGCTGAAGCGGGAGTTCCTCAAAGCCTCAAGCCGCGACCTCAGCTTGTAACTGATACTTGTGGCGAGGGATCAGAGGTTCTGCAGGGCGTCGAGGAGTGATGATCGTTCCCACGCTCCGCGTGGGAATGCCTCAACGGACGTTCCGCGTTCGGCTTTGGATGGGACGCGGAGCGCCCCGGGCTGCATTCCCACGCAGAGCGAGGGAACGATCAACTGATACTTGTGGCGAGGGAGCTTGCTCCCGCTCGGCTGCGCAGCAGTCGCAAAGATTTTGGGAGCGCTCCGCCCTCCAGCGGGAGCAAGCTCCCTCGCCACAAGTGGTCAGAGGTTCTGCAGGGTGTCGAGGAGAATCCGCACTTTGGTAATCGATTCCTGATACTCGGCCTGCCACTGCGAATCAGCAACGATCCCGCCGCCGCCCCAGCAGCACACCTGCGCATCCTTGACCAGCAGACTGCGAATCGCGATGGAGCTGTCCATCTCGCCGCGCACGTCGAGATACAGCAACGAACCGCAGTACAACCCACGCCGGGTTGGCTCCAGCTCATCAATGATCTGCATGGCGCGAATTTTCGGCGCGCCGGTGATCGAGCCGCCGGGGAAACTGCCGGCAATCAAATCCAGTGCGTCGCGATCATCCGCCAATTCTCCGGTCACGCTGCTGACCAAGTGGTGCACATTCGGATAGCTTTCCAGACTGAACAATTCCGGCACCCGTACCGAGCCGATGCGGCACGTGCGCCCGAGGTCGTTGCGCAACAGATCGACGATCATCAGGTTCTCCGCGCGATCCTTGGGGCTTGCCAGCAGTTCGGCGGCGTTGGCCGCGTCTTCGCCGGGCGTCAGGCCGCGGGGGCGGGTGCCTTTGATCGGGCGGGTTTCCACCTGGCGCTGGCTGACTTTGACGAAGCGTTCCGGCGACAGGCTCAGCACTGCGCCGCCGTCGGGCAGACTCTGGAAACCGGAAAAAGGGGTCGGGCAGGCTTGGCGCAGGGCGCAATAAGCCAGCCATGGATCGCCCTCGCACGGCGCGCGGAAGCGCTGGGCAAAGTTGACCTGATAGCAGTCACCGGCCTGAATGTACTGCTGAATGCGTTCGAACGCCTGACGGTATTCGTCGGCCGAGAGATCGGCGCTCATCGGTTTGTTCAGTTTGAACGGCGTCAGTGCGTCAGCCCGTGGTTGGGTGAACAGCGCCGTCAATCGCTGCTGTTCACCGGCGGCAACCGACGGATGAAAGACCAATTGGCTGGTTTGAGTCTGGTGATCGCTGATCAACGCCCAGTCGTACAGGCCAAAACGCGCTTCGGGCAATTGCAGATCATCCAGCGCCTGGCTGGGCAAGTATTCCAGATGCCGCCCGAAGTCATAGCTCAGATAACCGATCAGGCCGCCGGCGAACGGTAACTCATACCCAACCGGCAATTGCGCTTCGCCCAAACGGCCGAGGTTGTCGCGCAGGCGTTGCAGAAAATGCGCGCCGCCCTCGTCCGGCAGCACCGCCAATTGTTCCAGCGGCCAGGCGCTGAGCAGGTCATAACGGCCCCGCTCGGCACTCGGCCGACCGCTGTCGAGCAGCACGGCGCCAGGGGCGTTGCGAATGACCGCGAAGTAGTCAGCGGGATTGGCGCGGTAGGGCAGCGGGAATACGGAACAGGTCAACATGGGCGGGGCAGATCGGCCATCGAGGCGGGGGTGGGGATTGTAGTCTTCTGTAGGAATTGCTCCTAGAGGGGATGTCGGTGATTGGCAGATTGGCGGCAGGGGTATTTCTGTGGTGACTGTGAATAAGTCATCGCGAGCAGGCTCACTCCTACAGGGGAACGCTTTCCAAATGTAGGAGTGAGCCTGCTCGCGAAGGCCGCGGCTCGGTTTTGGATCAGCCCTCGACCGCAGGAATATGCCCAAACATTTCCTGTGTAAACGCCACGCGCTCGTCAACCGACTCCTTCACCCCGCGCGCTTTCAGCTCTTCCAGCCGTGCTTCAACCGCATGGGTACGCAAGGTCAGCCCGCAATCATTGGCAATCTGGATATTCAGCCCCGGCCGCGCATTCAGCTCCAGAATCAGCGGACCTTTCTCCTGATCGAGCACCATGTCGACGCCGATGTAACCCAGTCCGCACAGTTCATAGCAGCCGGCCGCGAGTTTCATGAAGCCGTCCCAGTAGGGCAGTTGCACACCGTCCACTGCGTTGGTGGTGTCGGGGTGTTTGGTGATGATGTTGTTCAGCCAGGTGCCGCGCAGGGTCAGGCCGGTGGCCAGGTCGACACCGACGCCGATGGCGCCCTGGTGCAGGTTGGCCTTGCCGCCGGACTGGCGGGTCGGCAGACGCAGCATCGCCATCACTGGATAACCCATCAGCACGATGATGCGAATGTCGGGCACGCCTTCGTAGCTGATGCTCTTGAAGATCTGGTCCGGCGTCACGCGGTACTCGATCAGTGCGCGGTCGCGGTGGCCGCCCAGCGAATACAGGCCGGTGAGGATGCTGGAAATGTGATGCTCCAGCTCTTCATGGGCGAGGATCTTGCCTGACACAGTGCGGTAGCGGCCTTCGAAACGGTCGGCGATGACAATGATGCCGTCACCGCCGGCGCCCTGGGCCGGTTTGATCACGAAGTCGCTGCGTCCGCCGATGATCTCGCCGAGCTTGTCGATTTCCTTCTCGGTGGAGATCACCCCGTACAGCTCTGGCACGTGAATGCCAGCGGCAATGGCGCGTTCCTTGGTGATGATCTTGTCGTCGACAATCGGGTACAGACTGCGCTTGTTGTACTTGAGCACGTAGTCGGCGTTACGTCGATTGATGCCCATGATGCCCCGGGCTTCCAGGGCCTTCCAGGTCTTCCAGAAACCGAACATCAGGCGTCAGCCTTCTTCAGGAAAGCCTTGAACCGCACCAGTTCGGTCAGGCGGTAGCCGCGGTAGCGACCCATCGCCAGCATGAAGCCGACCAGAATCAGCAGGATCGCCGGGAACGTGAAGACGAAATACACCAGTTCCGGCACGGTCATGATCAAGTGCGCCAGGGACGCGGCGAACAGCGTGCCGATCGCCACTTTCATCGCATGGCTGGCGCCGCGCTCTTCCCAGGTAATCGACAGGCGTTCGATGGTCATGGTCAGAATCACCATCGGGAACAGTGCCACCGACAAGCCACGTTCCAGGCCGAGCTTGTGGCTGAACAGGCTGATCGCGGCGATCAACACCACGACAAACGTCAACACCACCGACAGGCGCGGCAGCATTTGCAGCTTCAGATGCTCAAGATAGGAGCGTAACGACAGGCCCAGCGCCGTGATTACGGTGAACAGCAGAATGCCGAAGCCCAGTTGCGTTTCACGGAAGGCCAGGGCGATCAGCACCGGGGTGAACGTGCCGAGGGTCTGCAGGCCGATCAGGTTGCGCAGGATCAGGATCACCAGCACGCCGATCGGGATCATCACCATGATCATGAACGTCTGCTGGGTCTGCAGTGGCAAGCCGTACAGGGAGTATTCGAGGAAGTTGGCGTCGGTGTTTTCGTCGGTCAGCTTGGCCAGGCGAATCGCGTTCATCTCGCTGTTGTTGAGGCTGAACGTTACGTTGGCCTTCTTGCCGCCATCGACAGTGATCAGGTTTTCATCGCCGGTCCACCACAGCAGGCGGTCGGTCGGCAGGCCCTGTTCGCCGGTTTCCGGGTTGAAGTACAGCCAGTCAGTGCCATTGAAGCTGCGCAGCCACAGTTCCGGCATTTGCGGCTGATCGGCGACGAGGCGGATGGTGTGGACTTTTTCTACTGGCACGTGAGCGATGGACAGCAGCAGTTCGACGATTTTCGCTTTGTGCGCGGTGGACGGATCGCCGGCCAGCAGCAGTTTCACGTTGTCATCGTTGAGGTTGTTGACCCGCTTGATCGCTTCGCCAATGAAGGTTTCGACGTCGGCCGAATGCTGGCGAATCGGCGCGAGCAGCGCTTCGGCGGCGATTTTTTCCGGGCCTTCGATGACCATGCTGTCGCGGAAGGTCGGGCCTTTGACCTTGGATTTTTCGGCGGTGTAGCGCTTGGTCAGTACCAGGCGGTAGTAGAGCGTCTGGTTGCCTTTGGCGCGACGGGCCGACCAGGTCACCTTGCGGTTGCCGTCGACGCGGTTGACCGCGACGCCGTAGTTATTGGAGATGAAGCTTTCGTTGAGGCTGACGTAGTCGCGGCTCAGCGGCGGCACGAACATCTGGATCTTGACCGGGTCCTTGGTGCTGGCGACGAACTCGACCTTGGCGTCGATGTTCCACAGGTCGTCGGTGGCGTCTTCGGTCACCGGGATGCCGAGCACGAAAATCTGATAGGCCGTAACCGAAACGCCCAGCAGCACCAGCACGGCGATCAGGATTTTCAGGTGGAAGGTTAGAGAACGCATGGAAATTACTCGGCGGTATGAGCGGCGATGGTGCAGGCAGGTTTGCCGGCAGCGTATTTAAGACTGGGGTCGACCAGCGCGTCGAAGCGTTTCAGCGCCTCGGAGCCAATCAAAAGCGGGTATTGGAACGCACTTCGGTCGGTCAGGTTCACTTCGATGCTGCGCATGGCCGAACCCATGCAGATATCCAGCTCGATCACCGGACGGGCGGTGTATTTCTTGCCTTCTTCCGGATCGTAGTCGCCGGCGCGGCGCTTGATCTTGCTGACGCGGGCCAGTGGCCGTTCGATCGGGTGCGAATGCGCGGCATCGATGGCCAGGTAGAAGCGTACCCAGGACTCACCGTTGCGTTTGAAGCGTTTGATGTCGCGGGCGCTCAGCGAGGCGGTTTTCGCCCCGGTGTCGAGTTTGGCCGCGACTTCCAGATTGATGCCATCGAGCGAAGCGTATTCGTTGAGGCCATACACGGTTTTTTCCCCCGCGGCGGCGAGGCCGGGCAGGCAAAACAGTGCGAAAAATGTCGGGAAAGGCTTGAGTCTCATAAATCCTGGTGCGCAGCGTTCCGTGGTCGGTTGGGGCACCTGACACAGCGTGCGCAGGTCCCTTCGTGTGCCTTTCAGCTTTTTATGACAAGCCTGTAAATGGCCAGCAAATGCGGGCGGCATTCTAGCACGGTGGTTTTATGGCGCCAGCGCTTGCGCCGTCCCGTCACCCTTGAGCAGATACCCCTGTGGGAGCGAGCCTGCTCGCGAAGGCGCAATATCAGTCAGCATCTGTTTCGAATGACACACCGCCTTCGCGAGCAGGCTCGCTCCCACAGGGGGTAAGCGAACAGTTGGCTGCGGTTATTAGACGATTGTCGACAATACCTAATTATCCTTTGACGGATGCGGGCTAATTAGCTAGTTTTTGCCGCATTGGATATCAAGGTGTCGACAATCATGCTGGATCAACTCGATCCCCCAGTCATCAGCGGCGAAGATACCGAGACGCTTTCGGAAAACGTCTTCCGGCGCATTCAGGCCGCTATCGTCAAAGGTGAAATCGCCCCGGGCAGCAAGATTTCCGAGCCGGAGCTGGCGCGCACCTACGGCATCAGCCGCGGACCGTTGCGTGAGGCGATTCATCGCCTGGAGGGCCAGCGCCTGCTGGTGCGTGTGCCGCACGTCGGCGCGCGGGTGGTGTCGCTCAACCATGCCGAATTGATCGAACTCTACGAAATCCGCGAATCTCTCGAAGGCATGGCCTGCCGCCTGGCGGCCGAACGCATGAGCGTAGAAGAAATCGATGAGCTGCGCCGGGTGCTGGAAACCCACGAGCGCGACGCAGCGTTTCAGGCCGGTGTCGGCTACTACCAGCAGGAAGGCGATTTCGACTTCCACTACCGGATCATCCAGGGCAGCGGTAATCGCACGCTGACGCAGATGCTTTGCGGTGAGCTGTACCAACTGGTGCGCATGTACCGCATTCAGTTTTCCACCACGCCGAACCGACCGCGTCAGGCTTTCGCCGAACATCACCGGATTCTCGATGCCATCGCCGACCGTGACGGCGAGCTCGCCGAATTGCTGATGCGCCGCCATATCGGCGCCTCGAAACGCAACATCGCCCGTCATTACCAGGACGGCGCCCACAATAAGACAGCCACTGAACGAGGTGAGTCATGAGTTCCAGACTGAACACGCCAGGCCAGCGTTTCCGCGATGCGGTCGCCAGCGAGCATCCATTGCAAGTGGTCGGTGCGATCAACGCCAACCACGCGCTGCTGGCCAAGCGCGCCGGTTTCAAGGCGATCTACCTGTCCGGTGGCGGGGTGGCCGCAGGTTCGCTCGGCGTGCCGGATCTGGGCATCACCGGTCTCGATGACGTCTTGACGGACGTGCGGCGCATTACCGACGTTTGCGACCTGCCGCTGCTGGTAGACGTCGACACCGGTTTCGGCTCGTCAGCGTTCAACGTCGCGCGCACCGTCAAATCGATGATCAAGTTCGGCGCGGCGGCGATTCATATTGAAGATCAGGTCGGCGCCAAGCGCTGTGGCCATCGCCCGAACAAAGAGATCGTCAGCCAGCAGGAAATGGTCGATCGCATCAAAGCCGCGGTCGATGCGCGCACCGACGACAGCTTTGTGATCATGGCGCGCACCGACGCGCTGGCGGTGGAAGGCCTGGAATCGGCGCTGGATCGCGCGGCGGCGTGCATCGAAGCGGGCGCCGACATGATCTTCCCCGAGGCGATTACCGAGCTTGAGATGTACAAGCTGTTCGCCAGCCGGGTGAAAGCGCCGATCCTGGCCAACATCACCGAATTCGGCGCGACGCCGCTCTACACCACCGAGCAACTGGCTGGTGCCGACGTGTCGCTGGTGCTGTATCCGCTGTCGGCGTTTCGCGCGATGAACAAGGCCGCGGAAAACGTCTACACCGCGATCCGCCGCGACGGCACGCAACAGAATGTCATCGACACCATGCAGACTCGCATGGAGCTTTACGATCGTATTGATTACCACACGTTCGAGCAGAAGCTCGATGCGTTGTTTGCACAGAAAAAAGGCTGAACAAACCCCTGTGGGAGCGAGCCTGCTCGCGAATGGGCGCCAACGATAACGCGGTGTCCCTGATGCACTCTTCGCGAGCAGGCTCGCTCCCACCTGTTTCCCCTACAAATTCAAGAAAACTGGAGACAACAATGGCCGAAGCAAAAGTACTCAGTGGCGCCGGGCTCCGGGGCCAGGTGGCCGGGCAAACCGCATTGTCCACCGTGGGCCAGGCCGGAGCCGGGCTGACTTACCGCGGCTACGATGTGCGCGAACTGGCCGCCGACGCGCAATTTGAAGAAGTAGCGTACCTGCTGCTGTACGGCGAACTGCCGACCCAGGCGCAACTCGCCGCCTATCAAGACAAACTGAGCAAGCTGCGCGACTTGCCGCAAGCGCTCAAGGAAGTGCTGGAACGCATCCCCGCCGATGCCCATCCGATGGACGTGATGCGCACCGGCTGTTCGTTTCTTGGCAACATCGAGCCGGAGAAAGACTTCTCCGAGCAGCGCGACAAGACCGATCGCCTGCTCGCCGCGTTCCCGGCGATCATGTGCTACTGGTATCGCTTCAGCCACGACGGCAAGCGCATCGATTGCGTGAGCGACGAGCCGAGCATCGGCGGCCACTTTCTGCACTTGCTGCATGGCAAGAAGCCGAGCGAACTGCACGTCAAAGTCATGAACGTGTCGTTGATTCTTTACGCCGAACACGAATTCAACGCCTCGACGTTTACCGCACGTGTTTGCGCATCGACCCTGTCGGACCTGTATTCCTGCGTCACCGCAGCTATCGGCTCGCTGCGCGGTCCGTTGCATGGCGGCGCCAACGAAGCGGCAATGGACATGATCGAGCGCTTCTCTTCGCCCGAGGAGGCGATCAAGGGCACCCTCGGCATGCTCGAGCGCAAGGACAAGATCATGGGCTTCGGCCACGCGATCTATAAGGACAGCGACCCGCGCAACGAGGTGATCAAGGGCTGGTCGAAAAAACTCGCCGACGAGGTCGGTGACAAGGTGCTGTTCGCGGTTTCCGAAGCGATCGACAAGACCATGTGGGAGCAGAAGAAACTGTTCCCCAACGCCGACTTCTACCATGCCTCGGCGTACCACTTCATGGGCATTCCGACCAAGCTGTTCACGCCGATCTTCGTCTGCTCGCGCCTGACCGGCTGGGCCGCGCACGTTTTCGAACAGCGCGCCAACAACCGCATCATCCGCCCAAGCGCCGAGTACACCGGCGTCGACCAGCGCAAGTTCGTGCCAATCGAACGTCGCTGAATGGTGAGTGCCAAGCGCTGATCCGAGATTCACCGAAGCCCCTGTGGGAGCTGGCTTGCCAGCGATGACTGAGTCACATCCAGCATTGATGTCGACTGACCCACCGCTATCGCTGGCAAGCCAGCTCCCACAGGGTTCAGTGTGAATTTCGAAGTCAGTGCCAGGCCCACCCTTTGAAATCACCGTGACCCCGAGTCCTGACCCGATGAACACACAATTTCGCAAGAACCTGCCCGGTACGCCGCTGGATTACTTCGACACCCGCGCGGCGGTCGAGGCGATCCGGCCCGGTAGCTACGACACCCTGCCGTACACCTCCCGCGTGTTGGCGGAAAATCTTGTGCGTCGCTGCGATCCGGCGACGCTCACCGACTCGCTCAAGCAATTGATCGAACGCAAACGCGACCTCGACTTCCCGTGGTTCCCGGCACGTGTGGTGTGCCACGACATTCTCGGCCAGACCGCGCTGGTCGACCTCGCCGGCCTGCGTGACGCCATTGCCTTGCAGGGCGGCGATCCGGCGCAGGTCAATCCGGTAGTGCCGACGCAACTGATCGTCGACCATTCGCTGGCGGTCGAGGCGGGCGGTTTCGATGCCCAGGCGTTCGAGAAAAACCGCGCCATCGAAGATCGGCGCAACGAAGACCGTTTCCACTTCATCAACTGGACCAAAAAGGCCTTCAAGAACGTTGATGTGATTCCGCCGGGCAACGGCATCATGCACCAGATCAACCTGGAGAAAATGTCGCCGGTGATCCAGGTGCGCGACGGTGTGGCGTTCCCGGATACCTGCGTCGGCACCGACAGCCACACGCCGCATGTCGATGCGCTGGGCGTCATTGCCATCGGTGTCGGCGGCCTTGAAGCCGAGAGCGTGATGCTCGGTCGCGCATCGTGGATGCGTCTGCCAGAAAGCGTTGGCGTCGAGCTGACCGGCAAGCTGCAACCGGGCATCACCGCCACCGACATGGTGCTGGCGCTGACTGAATACCTGCGCAAACAGAAAGTCGTCGGCGCCTGGCTGGAGTTCTTCGGCGAAGGCGCGGCGGCGCTGACTCTCGGCGATCGCGCGACCATCTCCAACATGGCCCCGGAATACGGCGCCACGGCGGCGATGTTCTACATCGACCAGCAAACCATCGATTACCTGAAACTCACCGGCCGTGAGGACCAGCAGGTTCAACTGGTCGAGCAATACGCCAAGCTCACCGGCCTGTGGGCCGACAGCCTGAAGGGCGCGCAATACGAGCGCGGCCTGACCTTCGACCTGTCTTCGGTGGTGCGCAACATGGCCGGCCCGAGCAACCCGCATGCGCGCGTCGCGGTCGCGGATCTGGCCGCCAAAGGCATCTCCGGTCAGTGGGATGACGTGCCAGGGCAAATGCCCGACGGTGCGGTGATCATCGCGGCGATCACCAGTTGCACCAACACCAGCAACCCGCGCAACGTCATCGCCGCCGGCCTGCTGGCGCGCAATGCCAACAAACTCGGCCTGACGCGCAAGCCGTGGGTGAAATCCTCGCTGGCACCGGGCTCGAAAACCGTGGCGCTGTACCTTGACGAAGCGGGGCTGACCACGGAGCTGGAACAGCTCGGTTTCGGTGTCGTGGCGTTTGCCTGCACCACCTGCAATGGCATGTCCGGCGCACTCGACCCGGTTATCCAGCAAGAAATCATCGACCGCGACCTGTACGCCACCGCCGTGCTCTCGGGCAACCGCAACTTCGACGGCCGCATCCATCCGTACGCCAAGCAGGCGTTCCTCGCGTCGCCGCCGCTGGTGGTCGCTTACGCGATTGCCGGGACCATCCGTTTCGATATCGAGAAGGATGTGTTGGGCGTGGTCGATGGCCGCGAAATCCGCCTGAAGGACATCTGGCCGAGCGACGAAGAAATCGATGCGGTGGTCAAGTCTTCGGTCAAGCCTGAGCAGTTCCGTCAGGTCTACATTCCGATGTTCGCCGTCCACGAAGACACCGGCCCGAAAGTCGCACCGCTCTACGACTGGCGCGAGATGAGTACTTATATTCGCCGTCCGCCGTACTGGGAAGGTGTGCTGGCCGGCGCGCGTCCGCTCAAGGGCATGCGTCCGCTGGCGGTGCTGCCGGACAACATCACCACCGACCACCTGTCGCCGTCGAACGCGATCATGCTCGACAGCGCCGCCGGCGAATACCTGGCGAAGATGGGCTTGCCGGAAGAGGACTTCAACTCCTACGCCACCCACCGTGGCGACCACCTGACTGCACAACGCGCGACGTTCGCCAACCCGAAACTGTTCAACGAAATGGTCGTGGAAAACGGCAAGGTCAAGCAGGGTTCGCTGGCCCGCGTCGAGCCTGAAGGCAAGGTCATGCGCATGTGGGAAGCCATCGAAACCTACATGGAGCGCAAGCAGCCGCTGATCATCATTGCCGGCGCCGACTACGGTCAGGGTTCGTCCCGTGACTGGGCGGCCAAGGGCGTGCGCCTGGCCGGTGTCGAGGCGATTGCCGCCGAAGGTTTCGAGCGCATTCACCGCACCAATCTGGTGGGCATGGGCGTGTTGCCGCTGGAATTCAAACCGGGCACCGACCGCCATACGCTGGCCATCGATGGCAGCGAAACCTACGACGTGGTCGGCGAGCGCAAGCCGCGCGCGGACCTGACGCTGGTGATTCATCGCAAGAATGGCGAGCGGGTAGACGTGCCGGTGACTTGCCGTCTCGATACCGCTGAAGAAGTGTCGATCTACGAGGCCGGCGGCGTGTTGCAGCGCTTTGCCCAGGACTTCCTCGAGGGTTCGGCGGTGGCTGTTTAAATAGGTTCAGTGGCCAGGGGATGATGAGTCCTCTGGCCGCTTTGAAGGAGCAATCATGGCTCACGCAGCTAATTTCGCACCGCAGATCAAAATTCCCGCCACTTACATGCGCGGCGGCACCAGCAAAGGTGTGTTCTTCAGCCTCAAAGATCTGCCCGAAGCGGCGCAGGTTCCAGGCCCCGCCCGCGACGCGCTGCTGCTGCGGGTGATTGGCAGCCCCGACCCGTACGACAAGCAGATCGACGGCATGGGCGGCGCTACATCAAGCACCAGCAAAACCGTGATTCTGTCGAAAAGTACCCGCGCCGATCACGACGTCGATTACCTGTTCGGCCAGGTCTCTATCGACAAGCCGTTCGTTGACTGGAGCGGCAACTGCGGCAACCTCTCGGCGGCGGTCGGCTCGTTTGCCATCAGCAACGGTCTGGTCGATGCCAGCCGTATTCCGCACAACGGTGTCGCCGTGGTGCGCGTGTGGCAGGCCAACATCGGTAAAACGATTATTGCCCACGTGCCGATCACCCACGGCGAAGTGCAGGAAACCGGTGATTTTGAACTCGACGGCGTGACTTTCCCGGCGGCCGAAGTACAGGTTGAGTTCATGGATCCGGCGGCGGAAGAAGAGGGAGGCGGTGGCTCGATGTTCCCCACCGGCAATCTGGTCGATGAGCTGGAAGTTCCGGGGGTGGGTACGTTCAAGGCGACCATGATCAACGCCGGGATCCCGACGATTTTCATCAACGCCGAAGACATCGGTTACACCGGCACCGAGTTGCAAGGCGCGATCAACGGCGATCCGAAAGCGCTGCTGATGTTTGAAACCATCCGCGCCTATGGTGCGTTGCGCATGGGCCTGATCTCCCACCTGGAAGAAGCAGCGAAGCGTCAACACACGCCGAAAGTCGCGTTCGTGGCCAAGCCTGCGGATTACGTAGCGTCGAGCGGTAAAGCGATTGCCGCGGGTGATGTCGATCTGCTGGTGCGCGCGTTGTCGATGGGCAAGCTGCACCACGCGATGATGGGCACGGCGGCGGTGGCGATCGGCACGGCGGCGGCGATTTCCGGAACCCTGGTGAACCTGGCGGCGGGTGGCGTTGAACGCAATGCCGTGCGTTTCGGCCACCCGTCCGGAACGTTACGCGTCGGCGCTGAGGCGACGCTGGAAAACGGCGAGTGGGTGGTGAAAAAAGCCATCATGAGTCGCAGCGCGCGTGTTCTGATGGAAGGGTACGTACGCGTGCCCGGCGATTGTTTCTGATACAACACCGAACAAACTGTAGGAGTGAGCCTGCTCGCGATAGCGGGCAGACATTCAGCATCAGTGTTGTCTGACACGCCGCCATCGCGAGCAGGCTCACTCCTACAGTCGATTGCATTTCAACCATAAAAAAAATAGCCCTGAACCGAGGTCCCATCAACGAACCACTTCACGAGTGAATCGAACATGAGCGCCAACGTCGACCTGAACAACCGCCCCGACTACGACCGTGTCCTGCAGGACATCGCCGATTACGTTCTGACTTTTAAACCCGAATCCAGCGAAGCGCTGACCACCGCCCGCCACTGCCTGATGGACACGCTGGGCTGCGGCCTGCTGGCGCTGCGTTTTCCAGAATGCACCAAACTGCTGGGCCCGATCGTTGAAGGCACCGTCGTGCCTCACGGCGCACGGGTTCCCGGCACGCCGTATCGTCTGGATCCGGTGAAGGCCGCATGGGACATCGGCTGCATCGTCCGCTGGCTCGACTACAACGACACGTGGCTCGCCGCCGAGTGGGGGCATCCTTCGGACAACCTCGGTGCAATTCTTGCGGTGGCCGATCACCTGTCGCAAAAACGCCTGGCCAAGGGTGAAGCGCCGCTGACGGTGCGCGATGTGCTGGAAGCGATGATCATGGCGCACGAGATTCAGGGCGTGATTGCCTTGGAAAACTCCTTCAATCGCGTAGGACTCGACCACGTCATTCTGGTGAAAGTCGCCTCGACCGCCGTCACTGCCAAACTGATGGGCGCCAATCGCGAGCAGCTTTTATCGGCCTTGTCCCACGCGTTCGCCGACGGGCAGGCACTGCGTACCTATCGCCACGCGCCAAACGCCGGCTCGCGAAAATCCTGGGCGGCAGGCGATGCGACCAGTCGGGGAGTGCGTCTGGCCGACATTGCGATGCGTGGCGAGATGGGCATTCCCGGTGTGCTGAGCGCCAGGCAGTGGGGCTTCTATGACGTGTCGTTCAGTCACACCAACAACGATCTGGCGCTGAAGCCGGACGACAAACGCGCCTTCGGTTTCTCGCGACCGTTCGGCAGCTACGTCATGGAAAACGTGCTGTTCAAGATCAGCTTCCCCGCAGAGTTTCACGCGCAAACGGCTTGCGAAGCAGCGGTGACGCTGCATCCCCAGGTGCGCAATCGACTGCATGAGATAGACCGCATCGTCATCACCACGCACGAGTCGGCGATCCGCATCATTTCCAAGGCCGGGCCGCTGGCCAACGCCGCCGACCGCGACCACTGCCTGCAATACATGACCGCGGTACCGCTGGCGTTCGGTAATCTGATTGCTGAGCATTACGAAGATGATTTCCACAAGGCGCACCCGATCATTGATGTGCTGCGCGACAAAATGCTCATCGTCGAGGAGCCGCGTTTCACCCGTGAATACCTCGAGGCTGACAAGCGCTCGATTGCCAACGCCGTGCAGGTTTTCTTCAAGGACGGCAGCAGCACCGACAGCGTCGTCGTGGAATACCCGATCGGCCACCGCCGTCGTCGTGCAGAGGGCATTCCCCTGCTTGAGGACAAGTTCAAAGCGAATCTGGCGACGCGCTTCAGCGCCCAGCGCAGCGGCGAAATATTCGATTTGTGCAAGGACCAGACGCGGCTTGAGGCGACGCCGGTCAATCGCTTTGTCGATCTGTGGGTTATCTGAACCATTTTTCAAACGGCAACTTGGTGATCGCAAAACCGCTCAACAGGATCGCCGAATAGATCATCAGCTCCTTCGAGAGCGCCTGGCCCTCATACCAGGCGCCGATGATCACGGCGAACACCGGAAAAATGATAAACACGAATGACAGAATGATCGGGCTCAAGCGTTTAAGCAGCAGAAAATAAACGATGAACCCACCCACCGACGCCACCAGTCCGAGATAGAGCAGGGCGCCCCATGAGCGCGTGGTCACGTTCTGCAACTGCGGCGCTTCGAAGCTCAGCCCGACAATTGATAACAGCAGCCCGGCGATGCCGATCGGCAAGGTGTTATAGGTGATCACGCTGATCGCGCTGCCGTGTTTTTTGGTCACCACGTAGCACAGCGCGTGCAGCACCGCTGCACCGAGAATCGCCAGCACACCGAGCCATTCGGCTTTATCCACATGCAAACCCTGGCTGCGGATAATCATGAACAGACTGCCAAAACCAATGGCAATGCCGAGCATCTGCGAAGGGTAGATTTTCTCGCGCAGAAATAACGCAGAGAACACCAGAATGAACACCGGCATGCAGCTGAACAGCAGCGCCGTCAGGCCCGACGACACATGGATTTCGCCGTAGTTGAGCAGGTAATAGGGCACGCTGAAATACGACAGCGTGACGAACACAAAGAACCAGCGACTTTGCCGAGGGAACAGCAAAGGCTCCTTGCGCAACAGCGCGAAACTCAGGAACAGCGGGAAAGCAATCAAAAAGCGCAGGCCTGCGGCAGTGAGTGGCGGCACGCTCTCAACCGCGATCTTGATCCCCAGCCATGTAGTGCCCCAGCTCAGACAAACGATGAGAAACAACAGGCTGGTGATAAATCCGGCGAGCCAAGGCTTGTTGATGCTGATCGGTGTGCTGACAGTGGTCGACATGGCGCGTACTCCCTGCGTGCGGATTGACCGCTTCGTTGAAAGGGTCTATCTCTGATTGAACCTGTTTCCAGCACGCTATTCGGGGCGCTAATGACTGTCAAAGCAAGTATTGCCATGGTGTCAATCCTGCGGGACGGGCTCGCCAACCGCGCGGGTGTGAAATACAAACGCCTCGCCGACGCCGTCGCGCACGCGATCGAGGAGGGCATTATCGACGCCGGCAGCAAGCTGCCACCGCACCGGCTATTGGCCGACAGTCTCGGCGTCACCATCGGAACGATCAGCCGTGCTTATGGCGAGCTTGAGCGTGTCGGCTTGGTCGTGGCCCGTGTAGGAGATGGCACGTATGTGCGTCAGCGCGGGATGGATCGGCCTCAGGACAAAGGCTTTCGCAACGTCAGCGACGAGCCGCTGGCGTATTTCGACATGAGCCGGAACCAACCGATACCGGGTCAGGAAGCGGCGTTCATGAGCCAATCGCTGAAGGATCTGGCTACCGATCCGGACGTCTTGCGGCAATTGACCGGCTACACCGCCGAAAGTGGTTTGGCACGGCATCGGTTGGCGGGCGCTGTCTGGTTGCGTCATGGCGATTTTGTGCCGCACGCCGATCAGGTGCTGTGCGTCAACGGCGGTCAGCACGGTTTGCTGTGCGCGTTGATGGGCTTGCTCAAGGCAGGCGACACGCTGGTCACCGAGCATTTGTCCTACCCCGGATTGATCAGCGTCACACGTCAGCTCGGGATAAAGCTTATCGGCGTCGCGATGGACGACGAAGGACTTCTACCCTCGGCATTGGAGGACATTTGCCGTCAGCACCGGGTTAGCGCGCTGTATTGCACGCCGACGATCCAGAATCCTACGGCCGCCGTGATGTCGGTCCCACGGCGTAAGGCGATCGCCGGGCTCTGCCGCGAACACAATCTGCTGATCATCGAAGACGAAGCGCACGCCGTGCTCGACCGCCAGCGGCCCCTGCCGCTGAGTGACTTCGCAGCGGAACGCTCGGTGCTGATCGGCAGTTTGAGCAAGGCGGTGTCGGCCGGGTTGCGCGTGGGTTATCTGCACGCGCCACAGGCGCTGATCGGGCGGCTGAGCGCAGCCATTCGTGCCACGTGCTGGATGGCCAATCCGCTTTCGATGGAAGTGGCAAGCCTATGGATCGAAAGTGGCATGGCCGAGCGCTTGCTGGATGAACAGATCAGCGAAATCACTCGGCGCAAGGCTTTGGTGGCGCCAGTCATGCAGGATTTGAATTACAACACTCACCCCTACAGTCCGCATTTCTGGGTGCAAGTGCCTGAGCTGTGGCGGGCGTCGCAGATCGCGGCGGAATTGAAAGAGAACAACTATCTGGTGGCCACCGCCGAGGCGTTTGCGGTCGGGCATGGGGCGGTGCCGCAATGCATTCGGGTGAGTGTGTGCAATCCGGTGGGGGATGATCAGTTGTTGCTTGCAGGCTTCGAAGCCCTGGCCAGGGCATTGACGGAAACCGTGTGATCGTTCTTCGCGAGCAAGCCCGCTCCCACAGGTTTCGGGTGTGTCTGCAAAATTTGCATTCACCACAAAACCCTGTAGGAGCGAGCCTGCTCGCGAAGGCGCCAGGCCAGGCAATGCAGAACTACTTGAACCGCCGCTCCCACAGGTTTCGGGTGTGTCTGCAAAATTTGCATTCACCACAAAACCCTGTGGGAGCGAGCCTGCTCGCGAAGGCGTCAGGCCAGGCAATGCAGAACTACTTGAACCGCCGCTCGACGCCTTTCTCGACCAGGATCTTCGCCGAGATCTCTTCCACGGAGAAATGCGTCGAGTTGATGTGCGGGATGTTCTCGCGACGGAACAGGTTTTCCACTTCGCGCACTTCGAATTCGCACTGGGCGTAGCTCGAATAACGGCTGTTGGGCTTGCGCTCGTTGCGGATCGCGGTGAGGCGGTCCGGGTCGATGGTCAGGCCGAACAGCTTGTGCTGGTGGGCGCGCAGGGCGGTGGGCAGGGTCAGGCGTTCCATGTCGTCTTCGGTCAGCGGATAGTTGGCCGCGCGGATGCCGAACTGCATCGCCATGTACAGACACGTCGGGGTTTTGCCGCATCGCGACACGCCTACTAGTATCAGATCGGCTTTGTCGTAATAGTGGGTGCGTGCGCCGTCATCGTTGTCGAGGGCGAAGTTCACCGCCTCGATGCGCTCCATGTAATTGGAGTTGTGCCCGATGGAGTGCGACTTGCCGACGGTGTAGGACGAATGCTCGGTCAGCTCCTGTTCGAGCGGCGCGAGAAAGGTCGAGAAAATGTCGATCATGAAACCATTGGACGTTGCGAGAATCTCACGAATGTCCTGATTGACGATGGTGTCGAAGATGATCGGACGAAAGCCGTCGGTTTCAGCGGCTTTGTTGATTTGTTGTACCATGGCTCGCGCTTTTTCCACGCTGTCGATGTACGGACGCGTGAACTTGCTGAAGGTAATGTTTTCGAACTGCGCCAAGAGGCTTTGACCCAGGGTTTCGGCGGTAATGCCGGTGCCATCGGAGATGAAGAAAGCAGATCGTTTCATTTGCACCTTGGGCCTTAAGTTAATTGACACTCTTGGATATGATAGGCGCGATTTGCCGGTCGCCATTGGCCCGCATTCTCACTTATTTTCCAGGTCCAGGCCATACAACCGGCCGAGGCTCCCCCGGGCCGCCGGTTTCTGAGCTTTTCCAACACAGTTAGTGGAGAGATCACCTTGGTAGAGTACGTAGTTTCCCTCGATAAGCTCGGCAAACACGATGTTGAGCATGTGGGGGGCAAGAACGCATCCCTGGGCGAGATGATCAGTAACCTGGCAGGCGCCGGTGTTTCGGTCCCCGGCGGCTTCGCCACGACGGCTCAGGCCTATCGTGATTTCCTCGAACTGAGCGGCCTGAACGAGCAGATCCACAAGGCCCTCGACGCGCTCGACGTCGACGACGTCAATGCCCTGGCCAAGACCGGCGCGCAGATCCGTCAATGGATCATGGACGCCGAATTCCCGGAAAAACTCAACGCCGAGATCCGCACCGCGTTCGCCGCGCTGTCGGCTGGCAACCCTGACGTGGCCGTGGCCGTGCGTTCCTCCGCCACCGCCGAAGACCTGCCGGACGCTTCGTTCGCCGGTCAGCAGGAAACCTTCCTGAATATCCGTGGCGTGGACAACGTGATCCGCGCCGCCAAAGAGGTGTTCGCCTCGCTGTTCAACGACCGCGCCATTTCCTACCGCGTGCACCAGGGCTTCGACCACAAACTGGTCGCCCTGTCGGCCGGCGTGCAGCGCATGGTGCGTTCGGAAACCGGCACCGCCGGCGTCATGTTCACCCTTGATACCGAATCGGGTTTCCGTGATGTGGTGTTTATCACCGGCGCTTACGGCCTGGGCGAAACCGTGGTTCAAGGCGCGGTCAACCCGGATGAGTTCTACGTCCACAAAGGTACGCTGGAAGCCGGTCGTCCGGCGATCCTGCGCCGCAACCTGGGCAGCAAAGCGATCAAGATGATCTACGGCGACGAGGCCAAGGCCGGTCGTTCGGTCAAGACCGTCGAGGTCGACAAGACCGAACGCGCGCGTTTCTGCCTGACCGACGCCGAAGTCAGCGAGCTGGCCAAACAGGCGATGATCATCGAGAAGCACTATGGCTGCCCGATGGACATCGAGTGGGCCAAAGATGGTGACGACGGCAAGCTGTACATCGTGCAGGCGCGTCCGGAAACCGTGAAAAGCCGCACCCAGGCCAACGTCATGGAACGTTACCTGCTGAAAGAAACCGGCACCGTGCTGGTGGAAGGCCGTGCGATTGGCCAGCGCATCGGCGCCGGCAAAGTACGCATCATCAAGGACGTCTCCGAGATGGACAAAGTCCAGCCGGGCGACGTACTGGTCTCCGACATGACCGACCCGGACTGGGAACCGGTCATGAAGCGCGCCAGCGCCATCGTCACCAACCGTGGCGGGCGTACCTGCCACGCGGCGATCATCGCTCGCGAGCTGGGCATCCCGGCGGTGGTCGGTTGCGGCAACGCTACCCAACTGCTCAAGGACGGCCAGGGCGTGACCGTGTCCTGCGCCGAAGGTGACACCGGTTACATCTTCGAAGGCGAACTGGGCTTCGACATCAAGAAAAACTCCGTCGACGCCATGCCGGAGCTGCCGTTCAAGATCATGATGAACGTCGGCAACCCGGACCGCGCCTTCGACTTCGCACAACTGCCGAACGCCGGTGTGGGCCTGGCCCGTCTCGAGTTCATCATCAACCGCATGATCGGCGTGCACCCCAAGGCGCTGTTGAACTACGACGGTCTGCCGCCGGAGATCAAGGAAAGCGTCGACAAGCGCATCGCCGGTTACGACGATCCGGTTGGTTTCTACGTCGAGAAACTGGTCGAAGGCATCAGCACCCTCGCTGCAGCGTTCGCACCGAAGAAGGTCATCGTGCGTCTGTCGGACTTCAAGTCCAACGAATACGCCAACCTGATCGGCGGCAAGCTGTACGAGCCGGAAGAAGAAAACCCGATGCTGGGCTTCCGTGGCGCTTCGCGTTACATCAGCGAATCGTTCCGCGACTGCTTTGAACTCGAATGCCGTGCGCTGAAACGTGTGCGCAACGAGATGGGCTTGACCAACGTCGAAATCATGGTGCCTTTCGTCCGTACCCTGGGCGAAGCCAGTCAGGTGGTCGATCTGCTTGCCGAGAACGGTCTGGCCCGTGGCGACAACGGCCTGCGCGTGATCATGATGTGCGAACTGCCATCCAACGCGATTCTGGCGGAAGAATTTCTGGAATTCTTCGACGGTTTCTCGATCGGCTCCAACGACCTGACTCAACTGACGCTGGGTCTGGATCGCGATTCCGGGATCATCGCGCACTTGTTCGACGAACGTAATCCAGCGGTCAAGAAGTTGCTGTCGAACGCGATTCAGGCGTGCAACAAGGCTGGCAAGTACATCGGCATCTGCGGTCAGGGTCCTTCCGATCACCCGGATCTGGCCCGTTGGTTAATGGAGCAGGGCATCGAAAGCGTGTCGCTGAACCCGGACACAGTGCTGGAAACCTGGTTCTTCCTTGCCGAAGGTCAGGCGCAGGCTTGATCAACATGTGAACGGGCCGCTTCCTGCTGTAGGAGTGAGCCTGCTCGCGATAGCGTCATGACAGTCAACATTGATTCGAATGACACACCGCCATCGCGAGCAGGCTCACTCCTACAGGGGGAAGGGGCCTTGAGATTGAAGTAGGGCGGGCTCCATTGGATGCCGCCCTTTTTTGTGCAAGAGCATTATGCAAAGCAGCAGCAACCTGTTTCCTGTCGCCCTGATCAGCGCCGAGCGGCGCGGCGATCTGAGCGAAGACGTCTATCGATTGAAGCCCGGCAACAGCCGTGACTGGTCCGTCGAGATCGCGGTAACCCGCCTGGGCATGGCCGATGAGGCGGTGCCACGTGGCGTGCCGGTGATTCTGTTGCACGGCAGTTTTTCCAATCGACGCTTCTGGTTTTCCCCTAAAGGCCTGGGTCTGGGTGCGCATCTGGCGCGGCTGGGCTTTGATGTTTGGATTGCGGAAATGCGCGGCCATGGCTTGTCGCAACGCAACGAGGACTATCGGCACAACTGCGTCGCCGATTACGCCCGTTACGATTTGCCGGCGATCGCTGCGTTCGTCCGTGAGCAAAGCGGACAGATCCCGCACTGGGTCGGCCATTCTCTGGGCGGCATCACCCTGGCAGCCGCGCTCGGCGGTGAATATCTCGGCGAGCCGGCGGTGGCCTCGGCGGCGTTTTTCGGCACCCAGGTCAGCCGCACGTACTGGCCGCTGAAAATTCCACCGGTGGAGTGGGGCGGGCGCTTTATTCTCAAGCGTTTTGCACAGTTGTCCGGCTCCCGGCTCAAACGCGGTCCGGAAGACGAGCCGATCGGCCTGGCCATCGAAAGCATGCGCTGGTACGGCTTGTTCGGCCGGTTTGGCGACAAGGACAAGGATTGGTGGGCAGGGCTGGCGGATGTGCAGGTCCCGGTGCTTGCGGTGAGCGCAGCGGGGGATCACCAGGACCCGGCCTGGGCCTGTCGCAAGCTGTTCGATCAGATAGGTTCCGAGCACAAGCAATTCATCAACCTGGGCCGCGAGCAGGGCTTCTCGGATAATTTCGGTCATGTCGAGATGCTGGTCAGCAAAGCGGCGCAGGCTGAAGTGTGGCCGCTGGTGGCGTGCTGGTTGAACGATCAGCAGACGCCGTTGCTGGCGCAGAAGGCTGATCTGGCGGCTGCGGGATGAACCGGCAGGGCTGAAAAGGACGTTCCGTTCAGCGAGGGTTGCGGCTAAGATATGACGCGTTGTGCGGTTCTGGTCATATTTCGTGGCTGTTTAGCGATTACGTTTCAGCGTTTGTTCAGGTTCGCTCAGCGACCATGGCATGAACTAAGGTAAACAGCGACCGCCGGAACTCGTCTCATCAGATGCGGCATCCTTGATCCCCTGCTACAGGAGCTTTTCGATGGAACATTACCTTACGCCTGACCTGTGCGACGCCTATCCGGAACTGGTGCAGGTGCTGGAACCGATGTTCAGCAATTTCGGCGGTCGTGACTCGTTCGGTGGCGAGATCGTGACCGTCAAATGCTTCGAGGACAACTCGCTGGTCAAGGCTCAGGCCGAGCTCAACGGCAAAGGCAAGGTGCTGGTCGTTGATGGCGGAGGTTCCCTGCGCCGCGCGCTGCTCGGCGACATGATTGCCGAGAAGGCTGCAAAAAACGGTTGGGAGGGGATGGTGATCTACGGCTGCATCCGTGACGTCGACGTCATCGCCCAGACCGATCTTGGCGTGCAGGCGCTGGCCAGCCACCCGATGAAGACCGACAAGCGCGGCATCGGTGACCTTAACGTTGCCGTGACGTTCGCCGGTGTCACCTTCCACCCGGGCCACTACGTTTATGCGGACAACAACGGCGTGATCGTCTCGCCGAGCCCGCTGAAAATGCCTGAATAAGCTTTCGATAAAGGGATGCGGATGTTCGAGGAAGAAAACGCGCAGTGGGGGCTGGTGCACGCCCTGGTGCTGGACGGTAAAGGCGGTGCGCGTTCGATAGCCCGGACTGAACTCGACGACTTGCAGTTGCAGGCTCATGAAAGCCTGTGGCTGCATTGGGATCGCAGTCATCCACAGACCCAGACCTGGCTGCGTAAATTCAGCGGACTCAACGAATTTACCTGCGACTTGCTGCTGGAAGAAAACACTCGACCGCGGCTGCTGCCGTTGCCGGACGCCGAATTGCTGCTGTTTCTGCGTGGCGTCAACCTCAATCCGGGGGCCGAGCCGGAAGACATGGTCTCGGTGCGGATTTTTGCGTCCGCCCAACGGGTGATTTCCCTGCGTTTGCGTCCGCTGCGCGCCACCGATGAATTGCTGGCGATTCTGAGTGAGGGCAAAGGCCCGAAAACCTCTTCCGAATTGATGCTGTACCTGGCGCAGTTTCTCACCAACAAGGTTCAGGATCTGGTCGCTTGCCTGTCGGAAGTGGTCGATGAAGAGGAAGAAAAACTCGATGCCGACGAACGGTATACTCCGGAGCACGGTGCCATTTTGCACATCCGCCGCCGGGCCGCCGGACTGAAACGTTTTCTTGCACCGCAGCGGGATATTTTCGGACAGCTGACACGGATAAAACTGCCGTGGTTCGTCGAAGACGACGCCGACTACTGGAACGAATTGAACAACAGCCTGACCCGTTATCTGGAAGAGCTGGAATTGACCCGAGAGCGCGTGGGGCTTGTGCTTGAGGCCGAAGACCGACGCTTGAGCGTGCGTATGAATCGCACGATGTACCGCTTCGGCATCATCACCTGCATCTTTTTGCCGATGAGTTTCATCACCGGTCTGCTGGGTATCAACGTCGGCGGTATTCCGTTCGCCAGCAGCCCTTACGGTTTCCTGATCGCCTGCTCCACGGTGCTTGCCCTGGCCTTGGGCCAGTGGTGGTTGTTTCGCCGTTTGCGCTGGGTGTGAACATGGCGCATGTGACCCGAGCAAATTTGCCCGCGTCTTTCACAGACATCACGAGAGGTGCGTATGCACGATCCGTTTGAACAGTCTTTGCGCGACATGCTCAACGCTTCGCCGTCCAGCCGCGACGACGATGCCTGCCTGGGCCGCGTACTTAAAACCGCCAACCGCCAGGTCGGCGCCGGTGATCTGTTCAGCCTGCTGGGCCGCTGGCTGCCCGCGCTGATGATCGCCCTGAATAACGGATCGGCTCATGTCTCGCCGGTTTCCCGTCTGCGTAAACCTACCGCTCGCACTGCTGATAAGGCTGATTGAATATGGAACTTGATCTCTGGACCCAGAGCCTCGTCACTGCAATGACTGCGTTATGGACCAAAGTCGCTAATTTCATCCCGAACCTGTTCGGCGCACTGGTCGTGCTGCTGTTGGGTTTCGTCGTGGCCAAACTGCTCGACACCTTGTTGTCCAAACTGCTCGCCAAACTGGGCCTCGATCGCCTGATGGGCGGCACCGGACTGACCAAGCTGATGTCGCGCGCCGGGCTGCAAGTACCGATCTCGACACTGATCGGCAAAATCGTTTATTGGTTCGTTCTGCTGATTTTCCTGGTTTCTGCGGCAGAATCCCTTGGCCTTGAGCGGGTTTCAGCTACGCTGGACATGCTGGCGTTGTATTTGCCGAAAGTATTCGGCGCCGCGCTGGTGTTGCTGGTAGGGGTTTTGCTCGCGCAACTGGCCAATGGGCTGGTGCGCGGGGCGGCAGAAGGCGTAGGCCTGGACTACGCTTCCGGGCTGGGGCGGATTGCCCAGGGGCTGGTGATCATCATCAGCATCTCGGTCGCCATCAGTCAGCTGGAAGTCAAGACTGACCTGCTGAACCATGTGATTGTCATTGTATTGATTACCGTTGGTCTGGCAGTTGCGCTGGCCATGGGGTTGGGAAGCCGGGAAATTGCCGGTCAGATTCTTGCGGGAATCTATGTGCGTGAGCTGTACCAGGTTGGGCAACAAGTGCGTGTAGGCGAGGTCGAAGGCCAGATCGAGGAAATCGGTACGGTTAAAACCACCGTGCTGACCGATGAAGGTGAGCTAGTCTCTCTTTCCAATCGGATCCTGCTGGAACAGCATGTGAGTAGCCGCTAATCCGGCAAACCCTGCTAATGTATGCCGCCGCAAAATGCCAGCTGAGGCTGGTTGCGGCGGACATTGACCTGACTGTCGGCACGACTTGTTTTGAATAAAGCCCAACCGCTATCTACGCGCTACGACCCCCGCGAGCTCTCTGATGAGGAGTTGGTCGCGCGCTCGCATACCGAGCTGTTTCACGTAACGCGCGCCTATGAAGAGTTGATGCGGCGTTACCAGCGAACATTATTTAACGTCTGCGCGAGATATCTTGGGAACGATCGCGACGCAGACGATGTCTGTCAGGAAGTGATGCTGAAGGTGCTGTATGGCCTGAAGAACTTCGAGGGGAAATCGAAGTTCAAAACCTGGCTGTACAGCATCACTTACAACGAATGCATCACGCAGTATCGGAAGGAACGGCGTAAGCGTCGCTTGATGGACGCTCTCAGCCTGGACCCTCTTGAAGAAGCGTCTGAAGAAAAGGCGCCGAAGCCGGAGGAGAAGGGTGGGCTTGATCGCTGGCTGGTGTATGTGAATCCGATCGACCGCGAAATTCTGGTGCTACGATTTGTCGCAGAGCTGGAATTTCAGGAGATCGCAGACATCATGCACATGGGTTTGAGTGCGACAAAAATGCGTTACAAACGTGCTCTAGATAAATTGCGTGAGAAATTTGCAGGCATTGCTGAAACTTAGTTCAGCGCAAATATCTCTTACGTGTAGGCAAGTTCTGATAGACTTGCCGCCGAGTTGTCCCCCGGTTTGCGGGACTGCTTCACAATCACCAGATGGGGATTTAACGGATGAAACTGAAAAACACCTTGGGCTTGGCCATTGGTTCTCTGATTGCCGCCACTTCGTTCGGCGCTCTGGCACAAGGCCAAGGCGCAGTTGAAATCGAAGGCTTCGCTAAGAAAGAACAATTCGACAGCGCTCGTAACTTCAAGAACAACGGCAACCTGTTCGGCGGTTCGATCGGTTACTTCCTGACCGACGACGTAGAACTGCGTCTGGGCTACGACGAAGTTCACAACGTACGTGCCGACGATGGCAAGAACGTCAAAGGCGCTAACACCGCTCTGGACGCTCTGTACCACTTCAACAACCCAGGCGACATGCTGCGTCCATACGTCTCGGCCGGTTTCTCCGACCAGAGCATCGACCAGAACGGCTCGAACGGTCGTAACCGTTCCACCTTCGCCAACGTTGGCGGCGGTGCCAAGCTGTACTTCACCGAGAACTTCTACGCCCGTGCTGGCGTTGAAGCTCAATACAACATCGACCAGGGCGACACCGAGTGGGCTCCTAGCGTCGGTATCGGTGTGAACTTCGGTGGCGGCTCCAAGCCTGCTGCTGCTCCAGTTCCAGCACCAGCTGAAGTCTGCTCCGACAGCGACAACGATGGCGTTTGCGACAACGTTGACAAGTGCCCGGACACCCCAGCCAACGTAACCGTTGACGCTGATGGCTGCCCAGCAGTTGCTGAAGTTGTTCGTGTTGAGCTGGACGTGAAATTCGACTTCGACAAGTCGGTAGTCAAGCCTAACAGCTACGGCGACATCAAGAACCTGGCTGACTTCATGAAGCAGTACCCATCCACCACCACTACTGTTGAAGGTCACACTGACTCCGTCGGTCCTGACGCTTACAACCAGAAACTGTCCGAGCGTCGTGCAAACGCCGTCAAGCAAGTTCTGACCAACCAGTACGGTGTTGAATCGTCCCGCGTTCAGTCTGTTGGCTACGGCGAATCCCGCCCAGTTGCTGACAACAAAACTGACGCTGGCCGCGCTGTAAACCGTCGCGTAGAAGCGCAGGTTGAAGCTCAAGCTAAGTAATTAGCTGCCGCTCTGAGAAAAGCCCGGCTTAGGCCGGGCTTTTCTTTGTCTGCGATTTGGCTTTGCGGCTTTGAAGATCGTCCGAACGCGGGCCGAACCTTCGGCAGCGCCTACAGGACGTGCGCAGATCCAATGTAGGAGCTGTCGCAGGCTGCGATCTTTTGCTCTTCAACAGCAGCAGCCACAGCGCCAATCACGAGAATCGCCGGGCTCTTCAATTCAAACGCACACGCATCCTCAGCCATCGCAGTCAAATCACTGCGGCATTCGCGCTGATGTGGCAACGAGGCGTTTTCAATCATCGCCACCGGCGTATCCGCCGCCATCCCTCCGGCCAACAGCTGATCGCGAATCTCGCCCAGCTTGGCCACGCCCATGTAAACCACCAACGTCGTCCCGCCTTGGGCCAGAGCCTGCCAATTCAGCTGGCTGTCGTCCTGCGTGTGGGCAGTGACCAGCGTCACGCCACGGGCGACACCGCGCAGGGTCAACGGAATATCGCATTGCGTTGCCCCGGCCAGTCCGGCAGTAATGCCGTTAACCAATTCCACCTCGACCCCGCGCTCGCGCAGCCACTGCGCTTCCTCACCGCCGCGACCGAAAATGCACGGGTCGCCACCCTTGAGCCGCACTACGCACTTGCCATGGCGGGCGTAACGCAACATCAGCCGGTGAATGAATGCCTGCGGCGTCGAACGGCAGCCACCGCGCTTGCCCACGGCGATCACCCGCGCCGTGGGGCAATGCTCCAGCACCGCGTCATTGACCAGATCATCGATCATCACCACATCTGCCTCGCGCAGTGCGCGCACGGCCTTGAGCGTCAGCAGCTCGGGATCGCCAGGGCCTGCGCCCACCAGCCAGACTTTCGCATTCATGGTGTTGTCCTCATTAAATGACCGCGACCGGCCGCGTTTCGGCAGCCAGCAGACGCTTGATTTCCGGCACGCAGGAACCGCATTGCGTACCGCATCGGAGATTGGTTTTCAGGGCTTGCAAGTCCATGCCTTGGCGAATGCCCGCGCAGACCGCGTTCAGGCTGACGTTTTCGCAATTGCACAACGTCTTGTCAGTCGCGATGGCCCCGGCACCGCCCGGCGGTGCGCTCATCGGGGCCAGTAGCCAGCGCCGCAGTTGTTCGTCTGCACGACCTTCGAGCCACAGGCTTTGCAGCCAATGTTGCGCAAGGGTTTCGCCGGCGAGGCGAATCGCTGTGATTCGGCCGTTTTCGATGCGCACGCGTTTACCGATGGCACGACGCGGGTCGTCGTAGGCCAGAACCGGGCCCTCAATCAGCGACAGGCATTGATCGATCTCGCCAAGCAGCCGTGGATCCGGCGCGACGGTGCTGGCAGCGCGTATCAGCAATGCCGGACGTTCACGTCCTACAAGGCTGATACTGACGTAGGAAAATGCCTCACAGAGCGGTCGTAGAGTCTCCAGGTGCCGTTGGACATCGCCCTCGATCAAGGCAAACAGTTGCCACGGCAGGTTCACCGGTTCCAGACGGACGCCGCTGTGCTTGAGTTCTGGTTGTTTGGACAACGGATCGAAGGCCGGCAAGGTCAGGCTGTTGACGCCGCCCTTGAGGAAACGATCGCCCCAGTGCATCGGCAGAAACGCTTGCCCCGGACGCACGCTGTCGTCGCTGCCAACCGCGACAATCACCGCGCCGCGACGGCTTTTCAAATTGACCAGATCCCCGGATTGCAAACGATGCCGGCGCATTTCGTCCGGGTGCAGGCTCAAGACCGCTTCGCTGACATGGCCGAACAATTGCGCGGCGGTGCCAGTACGGCTCATGCCGTGCCACTGGTCACGCAGGCGGCCGGTGAGCAAGGTCAGCGGGAAGCGCGCATCGCGCTGCTCTTTGGCGGCGCGGTAGGGATCGGCAATGAACTGCGCACGGCCATTGCTCGTAGGAAAAATTCCGTCGCTGTACAAGCGCGCCGTGCCCTGGCGGGCGCCAGTCGGGAAGGGCCACTGCTGCGGCCCGATCTCGTCGATCAGTGCGTGACTGATCCCGGACAAATCCAGATCGCGCCCGCGGGTCAGCAGTTTGAATTCATCGAACAATTGCGAAGGCTGATCGAAGCTGAACAGGCTCGTTTGCAGCGGCCGCAGACGTTTCTCCAGACGCTGTGCGAAATCTACCGTGATCGCCCAGTCCGGCCGTGCTTCGCCCGGAGCGGCAACGGCTTTGCGTACGTGGGAAATGCGTCGCTCGGAATTGGTCACCGAGCCTTCCTTCTCGCCCCAACTGGCGGCGGGCAAGAGCAGGTCGGCAAACGCAGCGGTTTCGGTGGTGCGAAAGGCTTCCTGCAACACCACAAACGGGCAGGCCTGAAGCGCTGCGCGTACTGCGCTTTGATCCGGCATCGACTGTGCGGGGTTGGTACAGGCAATCCACAGCGCCTTGATCTTGCCGCTGCGCACCTGCTCGAACAATTCGATGGCACTCAGGCCTGGCGCTTCCGGCAAGCTTGCCACGCCCCAATACGCCGCCACCTCGGCGCGGTGCTCAGGGTTTGCGGCGTCACGATGGCCGGGCAGCAAATTCGACAAACTACCGGTTTCCCGCCCACCCATGGCGTTCGGCTGACCGGTCAGGGAGAAAGGTCCTGCACCAGGACGACCGATTTGGCCGGTAGCCAGGTGCAGATTGATCAGTGCGCTGTTTTTCGCGCTGCCGGCCGTGGACTGATTCAGGCCCATGCACCACAGCGACAGAAAGCTTGGCGACGTGCCAACCCATTCCGCGCATTGCTGCAACTGCTCGATGCTGATGCCGCACAGTTGCGAAACCATTTGCGGGGTGTAATCGCGGACCAGCGTTTTCAGCGCGGCGAGGCCTTCGGTATGCGCGCTGATGAAATCGCGATCCACCCAGTCTTCCCACAGCAGCAGGTGCAAAATCCCGTGGAACAAAGCGACATCGGTGCCCGGAAGAATCGCCAGATGCAGGTCAGCCAGATCGCAGGTGTCGGTACGACGAGGGTCGATAACGATGACTTTCATCTGCGGACGGCGGGATTTTGCTTCTTCCAGCCGGCGAAAGAGTACCGGGTGGGCGTAGGCCATGTTACTGCCGACGATCATCACGCAGTCACTGAGTTCCAGATCCTCGTAGCTGCACGGTGGTGCATCGGCGCCGAGGCTGCGCTTGTAGCCAACCACCGCTGAAGACATGCACAGCCGCGAGTTGCTGTCGATGTTGTTGGTGCCAACCAGCGCCCGCGCAAGCTTGTTGAACGCGTAGTAGTCCTCGGTAAGCAATTGCCCGGAGATATAGAACGCCACGCTGTCCGGGCCGTGTTCGGCGATGGTGTCGGCGAACACATTGGCGGCGTGCTCCAGCGCGGTGTCCCAGTCAGTGCGGCTGCGCGCCAGGCCTTTGCCCAGACGCAGTTCCGGGTACAAGGCTCGGGCGGCGAGGTCGCCGGTCAAGTGCAGCGTCGAGCCTTTGCTGCACAGTTTGCCGAAGTTGGCCGGGTGCGCCGGATCGCCGCTGACGCCGAGGATGCGCTCGCCGTCATGCTCGATCAGCACGCCGCAGCCGACTCCGCAGTAACAGCAGGTCGAGGCGGTCGTCTGGCGGTTCATCAGATGGCGTCCCGCAGGGCCAATTGCACCCGGCCGTTCTCAACCCGTGCCGGATGGTGATGGGCGCAACCGACATCCGGCGCCTGAGCTTCGCCCGACTCGAGGTCGATCTGCCAATTGTGCAGCGGGCAGGCCACACGCTTGCCGTAGATCAGGCCTTGGGACAGCGGCCCACCCTTGTGCGGGCAGCGGTCGTCGAGGGCGAAAACCTCGTCGTCGCTTGTACGAAAAATCGCGATGTCGCCTTTGGGGCCGGCGATGATCCGCGAACCGAGGGCATTGATCTCTTCCAGGGCACAGATATCGAGCCAGTTCATGCCGGCACCTCCAGATTTTTCACAGGGATCACGTCAAATTCTTTTTTCAGTTGCGGCTGCGCCAGACGTTCTTTCCACGGGTCCTGCTCGAATGACAGGGAGAATTGCAGACGCTCGTTCAAGGCTTTGCGCCGCTCGGCGTCCTCCAGCACGTTCTTCTTGATGTGCTCCATGCCAACCCGTTGCAGGTAGTGCACGGTGCGCTCCAGATAGAAGGCTTCTTCGCGGTACAGCTGCAGGAAAGCGCCGTTGTATTCGCGGACTTCTTCAGCGGTTTTCAGCTTGACGAAGAACTCGGCGACTTCGGTCTTGATCCCGCCGTTACCGCCGATGTACATCTCCCAGCCAGAGTCGACGCCGATAATTCCCACATCCTTGATGCCCGCTTCCGAGCAGTTGCGTGGGCAACCCGACACTGCAAGCTTCACTTTGTGCGGCGACCACATGTTGAACAGGTCATGCTCAAGGTCGATGCCCAGTTGCGTCGAATTCTGCGTGCCGAAGCGGCAGAACTCGCTGCCAACGCAGGTTTTTACCGTGCGGATGGATTTGCCGTAGGCGTGGCCGGACGGCATGTCGAGGTCTTTCCAGACACCTGGCAAGTCTTGCTTTTTGATCCCCAGCAAATCGATGCGCTGCCCGCCGGTGACCTTGACCATCGGCACGTTGTACTTGTCCGCCACGTCGGCAATCCGCCGCAATTCCGATGGATTGGTCACGCCGCCCCACATCCGCGGTACCACCGAATAAGTGCCGTCCTTCTGGATGTTGGCGTGGGCGCGTTCGTTGATCAGGCGCGATTGCGGGTCGTCCTTGGCCTCGCCTGGCCAGGTGGAAATCAGGTAATAGTTGAGAGCCGGGCGGCACGTCGCACAGCCATTTGGCGTGCGCCAGTTGAGGTAGCTCATGGTGCCGGCGATGGTCAGCAGGTGCTGTTCGCGGATGGCCTGGCGGATTTGCCCGTGATTGAGGTCGCTGCAACCGCAGATGGCCTTTTCGCTTTTCGGTTTGACGTCAGCCGCGCCGCCCACGGTGTTGATCAGGATCTGCTCGACCAGCCCGGCGCAGGAACCGCAGGAGCTGGCGGCCTTGGTGTGTTTTTTCACTTCGTCAACGCTGAACAGGCCGTGTTCCTGAATCGCTTTGACGATGGTGCCTTTGCACACGCCGTTGCAGCCGCAGACTTCGGCGCTGTCGGCCATGACCATGGCTTTGTCCTGGCCCTGATGTCCTACGTCACCCAAGGCGTTTTCACCGAACATCAGATGATCGCGGATCTCGCCGATGGCGTGGTTCTCACGAATCTGGCGGAAATACCAACCGCCATCTGCCGTATCGCCGTACAGACAGGCGCCGACCAGTACGTCATCCTTGATCACCAGTTTTTTGTACACGCCGCCGATCGGGTCGGAGAGGGTGATGGTCTCGGTGCCTTCACCGCCCATGAAATCGCCGGCAGAAAACAGATCGATGCCGGTGACTTTCAATTTGGTCGAGGTCACCGAACCCTGATAACGGGCGAAGCCAAGCTGGGCGAGGTGGTTGGCGCAAACCTTGGCCTGTTCGAACAGCGGTGCGACCAGGCCATAGGCGATGCCGCGATGGCTGGCGCATTCGCCAATCGCGTAGATGCGCGGGTCGTAGGTTTGCAGGGTGTCGTTGACCAGAATCCCGCGATTGCACGGGATGCCGGCCTTTTCCGCGAGTTCGGTGTTGGGGCGGATACCGGCCGCCATCACCACCAGGTCGGCAGGAATGATGTCGCCGTTCTTGAATTGCACCGAACCGACCCGGCCGTTGCCGGCGTCGTGCAGGGCCTGGGTCTGTTCGCACAGGCGAAAGTGCAGGCCGCGGGATTCAAGGGCACTCTGCAGAAGCTGGCCGCTGGTTTTGTCCAGCTGGCGCTCGAGCAGCCATTCACCGAGGTGCACGACGGTGACGTGCATGCCGCGCAGCATCAGGCCGTTGGCGGCTTCGAGGCCGAGCAGGCCGCCGCCGATGACCACGGCATGTTTATGGGTTTTGGCGGTGTCGATCATTGCTTGGGTGTCGGCGATGTCGCGGTATCCGATCACGCCCTGCAAGGTGTTGCCGGGGATCGGCAGGATGAACGGCGTCGAGCCGGTGGCGATCAGCAGCCGGTCGTATTCGGCTTCGGTGCCGTCCTCGGCGATCACCCGGCGCTTGACCCGGTCGATCTCCACCACTTTGCGGTTGAGCAGCAACTTGATGTTGTTTTCCAGGTACCAGTCAAGGTCGTTGAGCACGATCTCTTCGAAGGTTTGCTCGCCGGCCAGCACCGGCGATAGCAGGATGCGGTTGTAGTTGGTGTGCGGTTCGGCACCGAAGACCGTGATGTCGTAGAGCTCGTCGCTCAGCTTGAGCAATTCTTCCAGGGTGCGGACCCCGGCCATGCCATTGCCGATCATCACCAGTTTGAGTTTTTTCATCAGGTTCTCCGGGGAGCTGCGGCTGGCCTCTGGTGGGCCGTCGGGCCTTGCTCGACAAATTTTGCGCCAACAAAAAAAGGCGTCCCGCTAGTTGCCTAGCGAGGACGCCTTTGTCCTGGTCCCGTTCTCTCGGGAAGCGCAGCCTTCATCGTTGAAGGTTGGGCTTTTATGTATGGTGAGAAGAGTAATGCAGTGGTTGTGCCAACTTGGATGAGGGCGGGTTTATTGGCGATTGGGGATGGGGTGGGTGGTTTTTTTGCACCGAATCGAGGCGTGTTGCTCGTTCGTGGCGCGTTAATTCCTGGAAGATCAGTGGGGTCAGGCCTGGCCTCATCGCGAGCAGGTCGGGAATTCGCCAGTAGTCGGCGTGCTGCACGACAAACACCACGTTCGGCGCCTCTTGGCGCAACGC
>NZ_JABWQR010000024.1:0-116009 GCF_014270125.1 Pseudomonas sp. SWRI99
GGCTCACTCCTACAGGTGAACGCATTCCAAATTGTAGGAGTGAGCCTGCTCGCGATGGCAGCGACGCGGTTTCGGATCAGCCCTGCGGCTTAAGGATCAACACCGCCAACGGCGGCAGATTCAGCTCCAGCGACAAGGCCTGGCCATGGCTCGGCACTTCTTCGGCAAGCGCCCCGCCGCCGTTGCCGTAATTGGAGCCGGCATAAATGTCGGCATCGCTGTTGAGCAACTCTGCCCAGCGTCCGGCAAACGGCACGCCCACCCGGTAGCCCTGACGCGGCACGGGCGTGAAGTTGGCGACCACCAGCACTGGCGCACCGTCCTTGCTCCAGCGCAGCCACGCATAAACGCTGTTGATCGCATCATCGCCAATCAACCACTGGAAGCCTTGAGGCGCGTCGTCCTGATCGTGCAGGGCCGGCTCTTCGCGGTACAGGCGGTTGAGATCGCCAACCAGTTTCTGCACGCCCTTGTGCTCGGAATACTGCAGCAGGTACCAGTCCAGTTGCTGATCGTGGTTCCACTCACGCCACTGGCCGAACTCGCAGCCCATGAACAGGAGCTTCTTGCCCGGATGAGTCCACATGAAACTCAGGTAGGCGCGCAGGTTGGCGAACTTCTGCCAGCGATCGCCGGGCATCTTGTCGATCAGCGAGTGCTTGCCGTGCACCACTTCATCATGGGAAATCGGCAGGATGAAACGCTCGGACCAGGCGTAGACCAGACCGAAACTCAGTTCGTTGTGGTGGTGCGCGCGGTATACCGGGTCCTGCTGAATGTAATGCAGCGAATCGTGCATCCAGCCCATGTTCCATTTATAGGCAAAGCCCAGTCCGCCCTGCTGCGTGCTTTGGCTGACGCCCGGCCAGGCGGTCGACTCCTCGGCAATCACCAGTGCGCCCGGCGCCTCCAGCGCGACCACGTCGTTCAAATGCCGCAGGAAGTCGATGGCTTCAAGGTTCTCGCGTCCGCCATGGCGGTTCGGCACCCACTCACCGGCCTTGCGTGAATAGTCGCGATAGAGCATCGAGGCCACCGCGTCGACGCGCAGGCCATCGACGTGGAAATGCTTGAGCCAGTGCAGCGCGGACGCCAGCATGTAGCCGTGCACTTCGGTACGGCCGAGGTTGTAGATCAGCGTGTCCCAATCCTGATGGAAACCCTCCAGCGGATTGCCGTATTCGTACAGGGCGGTGCCGTCGAACTGCGCCAGACCGTGGGTATCGGTAGGGAAATGCGCCGGCACCCAGTCGAGGATCACGCCAATGTCCGCCTGGTGGCAGGCATTGACGAACGCAGCGAATTGCTCCGGCGTGCCGTAACGCGCGCTCGGGGCGAACTGCGAGAGCAACTGATAACCCCAGGAGCCGCCGAACGGGTGTTCCATGATCGGCATCAGTTCGATGTGGGTGAACCCCAGCTCCTTGACGTAGGGAATCAGCCTTTCGGCCAGTTCCGGCCAGGTGTACTGGCGCGCGACTTCGCCCAGGTCGTCCAGCTCGCACTGCCAGGAACCGGCGTGCAGCTCGTAGATCGACAATGGCTTTGAATGCTGGTGCCGATCCTGGCGCGCACTCATCCAGTCCTGATCCTGCCAGTCGATCTGCAAGGGCGACGCGACTTTCGAGGCGGTGTCCGGTGGTAGGCTGGTGGCCAGCGCCATCGGGTCGGCCTTGAGCGGCAGAATGCCGTGGGCGCCAAGGATTTCGTATTTGTACAGCTCGCCGGCTTGCAGGCGCGGAATGAACAGCTCCCAGACCCCGGACGGATGGCGCAGACGCATCGGATGCCGGCGCCCGTCCCAGACGTTGAAATCGCCGACCACCGACACCCGCCGGGCATTCGGCGCCCAGACCGCAAAGCGCACCCCGTCGACGCCATCGACGGTTTTCAGCTGGGCGCCGAGACAAGCGCTGAGATCGCGGTGATTGCCCTCGGCAAACAGGTACAAGTCCATCTCGCCGAGCAACTGACCGAAGCTGTAGGGATCTTCCGTAACCTGTTCGCCGCCCGCCCAGCGCGTGCGCAACAGATACGGCCGTGCCTGATCGAAATGGCCGACAAACAATCCCGGCGTTTCGGTCATCTGCAGCGGCCCGCGTTCTTCACCGCTGTCCTTGTCCAGCACGACAACGCTCAGCGCACCGGGCAGGTAGGCACGGATGTACTCCCCGCCGACGCCATCGCCGTGGGGGCCAAGAATCGAAAACGGGTCCTGATGTTCTGCCCGCACCAACGCGTCGATATCACGTGCCGAGGGCAACAATGTTTGTTTGACCACACCCTGTTCCTTGTTCGAGAAACTCATGACTACTCTCCACCAAGATCGGAAAAGGGTTTAAGCCCTGTCAATAATCCATACAAACCGTGCAATGGCACGGGCAGCCACGTCGGGCGGTTCTCCGCCTCATAGGCCACTTCATAGGCCGCTTTTTCCAGGCCGAACAACGCCAGCGCAGCGTCGGCGCCTTCAGGGTCTTGCCAGGCATGTTCAAGACTAGCTGCCGCCTCGCGATATGCCTGCACAAATGCCTCGCGGGCTTCTCGCAGATAGCGCTCAGCGACCCGTTTGCGCGCCGCTTCGGCTTCAGGGCTGTTGTCGACGTTGTGCACGTTGATGGTCATCGCCGCCGCGTAATCGAAGGAACGCAGCACACCGCTGACATCCTTGTACGGGCTGTGCTTGCCACGACGCTCACTCAACGGCCGCGCCGGTTCGCCCTCGAAGTCGATCAGATAGGCATCGCCCTTGATCACCAGCACCTGGCCCAAATGCAAGTCGCCATGCACACGAATGCGCAAACCGCCGGTGGCTTTTTTCGCCAGATCCTGCACATGGGCGAGGATGGTTTTCTTCTCGTCGAGCAGACGCTTGACCAGTTTCTGGTCCGCTGCGTTCAGTTCGCCCTGATGCTCCTTGAGCAATTTCAAGGCGTGCTCGACCTGCGCAGTAACATCCTTGCCAGTGGCTTGCATGTCTTTGCCTGAAGACACTTGCGCAGCAAAGTCGGCATTGTCGGTTGGCGCGGCGAGCATCTGATGCATCTCGCCCAGACGCTGCCCGAGCATGCCGGCAAAATCCTTCAACTCGCCCAAGGCGTTGTAATGCTGCTCCTGTTCCGAGACGGCGTCGGCCAGCTCATCGCGCAGCGCCCGTTCAAGGTTGTTCTGTGTCCACTCCCAGGCGTCGCCCTGATTACTCAGATAACCCTGAGCGATCATCAACAGGTTGTCCTGCCCCTGCGCATCGCGGCGAATCACCGAACCCAGCAACGGAGAGATATTGGCAAATCCGGCCTCGGTCAGGTAAGCGCTCATCTCCAGTTCCGGGTGTACGCCAGAAGCGACTTTACGTATCAGCTTAAGCACCAGGCTGTTGCCGATCACCACTGAGCTGTTCGATTGCTCGGCGGACAGGTAACGCACGTCCGGCTCGGCGCCGAGGCCGAGTTTTTCCAGGTGCGGGGTCTGTTCGAAGCGGATTTCACCCTCGCTCGATGCCAGCACGGTGTTGTTCTGCATGCCTTGCAGCACAGCGCGGACGAAGGTTTCCAGGCTGAACGCATCGGTGATCAAGCCGACCTGACGCACACGGCGCACGCGCGACAGCGCCAATTGCTGCGGCAACGGTGGGCCGACGTGATCTTCGGCAATGAAGCCGAACGGCAGCTGATAGCGGCTGGTCTGGCCCGCGCTGGTGACGTCGATCTCGCTGAGCAGCACCGGATGCTGCGCGTCGCCGAAGCGCACGCCGTAGGCCAGATTGACCTTCTCGATGGCCGCGTCCTTGCCGGCGAACCAGCGACGGTTCTGCAGCCAGCTCGGCAGGATGTTTTGCTCCAGCGTCGTGCGCGACGGCGCTTCGAGCAGTTCTTCCATGCGTTTTTTCAGCACCAGCGTGGTGAAGTCCGGCAGGCTCTGCGCCGGTTCCACGTGCCAGCTCGGCATCTGGTTTTCCGCTGCAAGGGCGAACCAGTAGAAGCCGTACGGCGCCAAGGTCAGCAGGAAATTCAACTGGCCGATCGGCGGAAACGCGTTACCGCCGAGCATTTCCACCGGCACCATGCCGACGTAAGCCGACAGGTCCAGTTCCACGGCCTGCGCACTGCGCGAGACGTTGGCCACGCACAGGATGATTTCATGCTTGCCGTCGGCGTCGGTGTATTCGCGGGTGTAAGCCAGCACGCGGCGGTTGGTCGGCGAGAGCATTTTCAACGTGCCACGGCCGAAGGCTTTTGACTGCTTGCGCACGGCCAGCAGGCGCCGCGTCCAGTTCAGCAGCGAATGTGGATCGCCGGACTGGGTCTCGACGTTGACCGACTGATAGCCGTACAACGGGTCCATGATCGGCGGCAGCACCAGGCTGGCCGGATCGGCGCGGGAGAAACCGCCATTGCGGTCGATCGACCACTGCATCGGCGTGCGCACGCCGTCACGGTCGCCGAGGTAGATGTTATCGCCCATGCCGATTTCGTCACCGTAATATAGGGTCGGCGTGCCGGGCATCGACAGCAGCAGACTGTTGAGCAGTTCGATGCGACGGCGATCACGCTCCATCAACGGCGCGAGACGACGGCGAATACCCAGGTTGATTCGTGCGCGACGGTCAGCCGCGTAGTAATTCCACAGGTAGTCGCGCTCGCGGTCGGTGACCATTTCCAAGGTCAATTCATCGTGGTTGCGCAGGAAAATCGCCCATTGGCAGTTCGCAGGGATTTCCGGGGTCTGACGCAAAATGTCAGTGATCGGGAAGCGATCCTCCTGAGCCAGCGCCATGTACATGCGCGGCATCAGCGGGAAGTGAAAGGCCATGTGGCACTCATCGCCATTCACCCCGGCAGCGTCGGTGTCTCCGAAATACAGCTGGGTGTCCTCCGGCCACTGATTGGCCTCGGCCAGCAACATGCGATCGGGATAGTTGGCGTCGATTTCGGCGCGAATCTGCTTGAGTACGTCATGGGTTTCGGGGAGGTTTTCGTTGTTGGTGCCATCGCGTTCGATCAGGTACGGGATCGCGTCCAGGCGCAGGCCATCGATGCCCATGTCCAGCCAGTAACGCATCACCGACAGCACCGCTTTCATCACCTGCGGGTTATCAAAGTTCAAGTCCGGCTGGTGCGAGTAGAAACGATGCCAGAAGTACTGGCCGGCGACGGGGTCCCAGGTCCAGTTGGATTTTTCCGTGTCGAGAAAAATGATCCGCGTGCCGTCGTATTTCTGATCGTCATCGGACCACACGTAAAAATCCCGCGCCGCCGAACCCGGCTTGGCTTTGCGCGCGCGCTGGAACCACGGGTGCTGATCAGAGGTGTGGTTGATGACCAACTCAGTGATCACCCGCAAACCGCGCTTGTGGGCTTCGGCGATGAAACGCTTGGCGTCGGCCATGGTCCCGTAATCGCTGTGCACCCCACGGTATTCGGCAATGTCGTAGCCATCGTCACGGCGCGGCGAAGGATAGAACGGCAACAGCCAGATGGTGTTGACGCCCAGGTCGGCGATGTAATCGAGCTTGGCGATCAGCCCGGGAAAATCGCCGATACCGTCGTTGTTGGAGTCGAAAAACGATTTGACGTGAACCTGATAGATCACCGCATCCTTGTACCAGAGCGGGTCTTTGATGAAGGCAGCTGCCTTGGGTTTCTTCGCCATGTGAAACTCCTGAAAAATTCTGGATGCCACAGCAGTCTCCTGTGGCGAGGGAGCGACGCAGTACCTTACGAAGCAGTGATTCGCCAAATCCCGAACGGCTGATACGCCGGGTCGATGCGCATGAACTGGTATTTGCCATACCAGTCCCAGCGGTGGCCGTTCATCAAGTCCTCGCCGTGGGTTGTGGCATCGTCCGGCAGGCCCATTTCCCACAGCGGCAATTCGAAATTCGCTTCCTGGACGTTATGCGGATCGAGGCTGACCGCCACCAGAATGAAGTTGCTGCCGTCAGCGCTGCGTTTGCCGAAATACAGGATGTTGTCGTTCCAGGCGTTATAGATCTTCAGGCCCAGATGGCTGTGCAGCGCCGGGTTCTGGCGGCGGATGCGGTTGAGCTGAGCGATTTCGGCAATGATGTTGCCGGGCGCCGTGAAATCGCGGACGCGGATTTCGTACTTCTCCGAATCGAGGTATTCCTCCTTGCCCGGGACCGGCGCCGATTCGCACAGCTCGAACCCCGAATACATGCCCCACAAGCCTGAGCCCATGGTCGCCAGCGCGGCGCGGATCAAGAAACCGGGGCGCCCGGAGTCGTGCAGGAATGCCGGGTTGATGTCCGGGGTATTCACGAAAAAGTTCGGCCGGTAGCACTCGCGCCACGGCGACTGGTTCAGCTCGGTGAAGTACGTGGCCAGTTCAGCCTTGGTGTTGCGCCAGGTGAAATAGGTGTAGCTCTGCGAATAACCGACCTTACCCAGCCGCGCCATCATCGCCGGCGTGGTGAAGGCTTCAGCCAGGAAGATCACTTCCGGGTACAGCGCGCGCACATCGGCAATCAGCCACTGCCAGAACGGCAGCGGTTTGGTGTGCGGATTGTCGACGCGAAAGATCTTCACGCCCTCTTTGACCCAGCCGATGACAATGTCACGCAACTCCACCCACAGGCTCGGAATCGCGTCCGGCGCATAGAAGTCGACGTTGACGATGTCCTGGTATTTCTTCGGCGGGTTCTCGGCGTATTTGATCGTGCCGTCCGGGCGCCAGTTGAACCAGCCCGGATGCTGTTTGAGCCACGGGTGGTCCTGGGAACACTGGATGGCGAAATCGAGGGCGATCTCCAGACCATGATCGGCGGCAGCGGCGACCAGTCGGCGGAAGTCTTCGCGGGTGCCGAGTTGCGAGTGAATCGCCTCGTGACCGCCCTCCTCGCTGCCGATCGCATACGGGCTGCCGGGATCGTCCGGGCCGGCGGTCAGAGAATTGTTGCGCCCCTTGCGGTGGGCGCGACCGATCGGATGGATCGGGGTGAAATACAGCACGTCGAAGCCCATGTCCTGAATCATCGGCAGACGCGAATGGACATCGTTGAAAGTACCGTGGCGGCGCGGATCGTCGGTGATCGAGCGCGGAAACAGCTCATACCAACTGGCGAACTCGGCGAGTTCACGTTCGACATCCATGGGATATTGCGGGCTGACACTCAGGTACGCACGCAGGTCGGCCTCGGCCATCAACTGCGCACTGCGCGAGTGCAGAAACAGCGCGACCTGCTCGGTTTCGAGCAAGCCGGACAATTCGTGGTGCAGCGCGTGAAGTTGTTCGCTGAGTTGTCCTTCGCTGCGCTCGGCGGCCTGGAGCACCATGGTGCGGCCTTCCTGCAACTCCAGCGACACCGGCACGGCGGCGCTGTGTTTTTTCTCCAGCTCATACTGAAAACTGGCGAAATGATCGATCCACGCTTCGATGCAGTAGACATACCGTCCCTGATGCTCGGGGCGGAAGCGGCCCAGCCAGCCATTATTGCCTTGATCGCTCATGACCTCGCTGTGCCAGCTCTCATCACCTTCGGCGCGCCAGCGGATGCGCACCGCGAGCTTGTCGTGGCCGTCGGCAAAAACCTTGCTGGTGACGACGATCTCGCGCCCGGCAATCGATTTGGCGGCGAACTGGCCGCCCTCCAGGGTCGGCATGGTGTTTTCGATGACGATGCGCGGCAGCAGCAACGCCTGGGCCAACGGCAAATGCGGGTTGTAGTTCAGTTCTGAAGATGTTTCAGCAGTCATTGAGCATCTCTCCTTAACGCCCCAAGGACGCTCTTGTGCCGGATCAGTATTCGCCACGAAGCGCCGGCCCCGTGATCAACTCACTTAGCTTCCGAGCAACCGGCTCGGGGAAAAGTTCAGACGAAATTGCCGGGGCGCAACGCGGATCGAATTCACCGCGAGACGGTCAATCCACTTAAGCACTTCTCACGCCATGTGCCATACGGAGGTCATCAGATGAACATTCCGATCCCGGCGGAAACGCCCGATCCCAACATCGACAAACCGACGTTGCCCGAGACCGAACCACCACCGGTGCCGGAACAGGAACCGCCCGGCACCACACCGCCCCCCAAGGAAGAACCACCAACGACAATGCCGCCGGTAATCGTCTAAGCCTGCGCCCAACTGATCGTTCCCACGCTCCGCGTGGGTATGCAGCCCGGGACGCTCCGCGTCCCACTCAAAGCCGAACGCAGAGCGTGGGAACGATCAGGCATCCGGGAGCTAGAGGTGGTCGTTCTTGTCGACATCTTTTTCGAACATCCGAACCACATACGGCATCACACTGAAAATCGCCAGCGCCAGGATGGTGCTCAGTAGCGCTGTCGCTTCCTTGCCCAGCCCCACTGCCACACCGATTGCCGCTGTCATCCATAACCCGGCGGCCGTGGTCAGGCCTTTGACATGGGATTCGTCGCCCTGCTGATTTTTCAGGATTGTGCCCGCGCCGAGAAAACCGATCCCGGCGATCACACCCTGCAATACCCTGCTCATGGCATCGGATTCTGCACCCGATGTCTGCGGCACCAGTACGAACAGTGCAGCACCCAACGCCACCAGCATGTGCGTGCGCACACCTGCTGCCTTGCCTTTGTGTTCACGCTCGAAACCGAGAATGCCGCCAAGAATCGCCGCCATCAGCAAACGCACGGTAATGCGGGTCATTTGCGCGGTGTCGCCGATGTCGGCAAATTCGGCTTCCAGGGTTTTCCACACTTCATCCCACCAGTCTTCCATCGTGCAGTCCTTGTTATTGGCTTGATAAAGGATGGACAACGTCGACCATTAGTCGGTTGCGCCGAACGATCCACGCGCTTCGCTTCCTAATGTGCAGACCTCAATGGAAAAAAGGACTGCCGCGATGCCCGTTCGAATCGATGAATCCAACCCCGAGCAGAAAGTCTGTTTTTTCACCGTCGAACATGGCGAAGAAATTCGCATCTGCGACACGCTGGAAGTCATGACCGATAGCGAAAAAGCCATGTCGTTCGTGGAGATAGAAGGCAAACGGGTCTACATCACCGAAGCAGAAGCCGACGCCTTGATCGTCGCCGGAGCCAGGGACGGTCGTGAACACCTGAAAGCAGACACGGGTGATTCGGTGATTTGACTGACCCTGATCAACACCCCGCGCAAGCGCCTGCGTTAGCCGTTTGCGCCTCATTCGGCAAGTTGCTTCAAGTTGTCGCAGGCGTTACGCAAAACCTCATCTGATCCGCTTTTTATTGCCAGACCTGAGTCTGTTATGCAAACAGATCGGCGCTCATAGTGCCTCGGCCTGATGGAGGCTGATGAGCAAACGACCATGAGCGAACAAATCCCCGTCCGAACCGTAGAAGCGCCGCCAACGATAAAAAGCGTGCCCGCACGCCCGATGAAGGCGACGGCAAGGCCCAGTGACCAGCCGATCCAGACCCGCAGTTTCACCGGTCTGTTCCGCACCCTGCGCATGAGCGGCGCGGGACTGTTGTTCGTGCTGTTTTTCGGGACGGTGTGGCTGAACTGGGGCGGTCGTCAGGCGGTGCTGTGGGACCTCTCGCAAAGCAAATTCCACATCTTCGGCGCGACGTTCTGGCCGCAGGATTTCATTCTGCTGTCGGCCCTGCTGATCATTGCCGCGTTCGGCCTGTTCGCCATCACCGTGTTCGCCGGGCGGGTCTGGTGCGGGTACACCTGCCCGCAAAGTTCCTGGACATGGATTTTCATGTGGTGCGAGAAAATCACCGAAGGCGAACGCAACCAGCGGATCAAACTGCAAGCGGCACCGTGGGGCCTGAACAAGCTGGCCCGGCGCGCCGCCAAGCACACCCTGTGGCTGGCGATCAGTGTGCTGACCGGGCTGACCTTTGTCGGCTACTTCACCCCGATCCGGCCGCTGGCCGAAGAACTGCTGACCTTGCAGATCGGTGGCGTCAGCCTGTTCTGGGTGCTGTTTTTCACCGCCGCCACCTACATCAATGCCGGCTGGCTGCGCGAAGCGGTGTGCATGCACATGTGCCCGTATGCGCGGTTTCAGAGTGTGATGTTCGACAAGGACACCCTGACCATCGCCTACGACGTCGCCCGGGGCGAAAGCCGTGGCCCACGCAAACGTGACGTCAAGCCGCAAGACGCAGGCCTGGGCGATTGCATCGATTGCCAACTGTGCGTGCAGGTCTGCCCGACCGGTATCGACATACGCAACGGTTTGCAGATGGAGTGCATCGGTTGCGCGGCGTGCATCGATGCCTGCGACTCGATCATGGACAAAATGCATTACCCGCGCGGCTTGATCCGCTACAGTTCCGAACGCGAATTGCAGGGCGGCAAGACGCATCTGCTGCGCCCGCGCCTGATTGGCTACACGGCGCTGCTGCTGGTGATGATCGGCGCCTTGGCGCTGGCACTGGTCGAGCGGCCAATGGTGTCGCTGGATGTGACCAAGGATCGCGGATTGTTTCGCGAGAATGCTCAGGGGCGGATCGAGAATATCTATTCGCTCAAGGTGATCAACAAGACTCAGCAGCGGCAGGAGTACCGGTTGAGTCTGCTTGATGGCGATGGGTTCGAATTGCAGGGCAAAACGGCACTGAGCTTGGCGCCGGGGGAGATTGTCGACGTGCCGGTATCGGTGGCGATGACTACCGAGCGGCCGGCCAGCAGCTCGCAGACATTGAATTTCAGGATTGAAGACACTGACGAGCCGCAGGTTTACAGCGTGGCGAAGAGCCGATTTGTTGCGCCGATGAATCGCTGATTGCCCATAGACTGCAGTGCTTTCATTCGCTAGCAGGCTCGCTCGCACCATTGACCACGTTCCCTTGTGGGAGCGAGCCTGCTCGCGAATGAAGCCGCCGCGATTCCCCTAATAAGCACCCATCCGGATCCACCATGAAACGCTACGAAAAATTCGCCGACGACATCGCAGAACTGATCCGCTCCGGCGTACTCGGTCCCGGCCAGCGGGTACCCTCGGTGCGCTATGCCAGCCAGACCTACGGCGTCAGCCCGTCGACGGTGTTTCAGGCTTATTACCTGTTGGAACGGCGCGGGCTGATCCGCGCGCGGCCGCGCTCCGGGTACTTCGTCAACACCCATGCGCCGAGCCCGTTTTCCGAGCCGGTGATCAGCAGCCAGGTCAACGAATCCACCGAAGTCGACGTCAGCGAGTTGGTGTTCTCGGTACTCGACTCAATCAAGTACCCGAGCACCGTGCCTTTCGGCTCGGCGTTCCCAAGTCCGGGTTTGTTCCCGTTGCAGCGCCTGTCACGCTCATTGGCCAGCGCCGCCCGGGAAATGGACCCGCGCATGGTCGTCACCGACATGTCGCCGGGCAACCCGCAGTTGCGTCGGCAAATCGCCCTGCGCTACATGGTCGGCGGCCTGATGTTGCCGATGGAAGAATTGCTGATCACCAACGGCGCCCTCGAAGCGCTGAACCTGTGCCTGCAAGCAGTGACCGAGCCGGGCGATCTGGTGGCCATCGAAGCCCCGGCGTTTTATGCCAGCCTGCAAGTGCTTGAGCGCCTAAAGCTCAAAGCCGTGGAAATCCCCGTGCACCCGCGCGACGGCATCGACCTCGGCGTCCTCGCGCAAACCCTAGCGCGGCACCCGATCAAGGCGTGCTGGTGCATGACCAGTTTCCAGAATCCGATGGGCGCAACCATGCCCGAGGCGAAGAAGCAGGAACTGGTCGAACTGCTGCGCCAGCATCAGGTGCCGCTGATCGAAGACGACGTCTACGCCGAACTCTATTACGGTCAGCAGGCGCCAAAACCGGCCAAGGCGTTCGACACGGAGGGCCTGGTGATGCATTGCGGCTCGTTCGCCAAAAGCCTCGCCCCCGGCTACCGCATCGGCTGGGTCGCCGCCGGGCGCTACGCGCAGAAAATCGAGCGGCTGAAACTGATGACCTCGCTATGCGCCTCTATGCCGGCGCAAGCGGCGATTGCCGACTACCTGCAACACGGCGGCTACGACCGCCACCTGCGCAAACTGCGCTACGCCCTTGAAGAACAGCAAAGCGCGATGCTCGCAGCGATTGCCCGTTATTTTCCGGCACAGACCCGGGTCAGCCAACCGGCCGGCGGCTACTTTTTGTGGCTGGAATTACCGGAGCAGATGGACTCGCTGAAGTTGTTTCAGATGGCGCTGGCGCAAGGCATCAGCATTGCCCCTGGGCCGATCTTCTCGCCGACCCAGCGCTTCAGGAACTGCATTCGTTTGAACTATGGCAGCCCGTGGACCGAGGATTCGGAACAGGCCATGGAGACGCTGGGGCGGATTGTGCGGTCGTTTTGATGGTTTCTCTTAAAGCTCTAGCTAGCACAGACCTGCGCTGGCCGATACCATATAGCCATCATCTCAATCACTCATGTGTTGAGCTCCCTTATATCTAAAGATGGAAAGCAGGATGCGATCGGAAATCAAGACAGACAATATTTACCTTAAGGGGCTCCAACTGTCGGGATTCAAGGGCTTAGGAGAAGAACTGCAAACGATCGCTCCTTTCCAACGTTTCAATTTTTTCATAGGAGCTAATAACTCTGGAAAATCAACGATTCTGGATTTCATCTCCCGACACGTTCATTCTTTCACCAAGATAAACTACGGAAGCAGCCCAGACATTTCGTTCAATTCGGTTGGAAACGAGTTAAACATAGACTGCAACCCAACAGCAATCAAGTCAAACTTAGGAATAACAAAGACCCAATTTATTGAAGCAGTGATTGAAAACCCTGCCTTATCACAAGATACTGCCACAATGGAGATCATCAATGTCATCACAGAAAAACTAGTAGCTGACGAACAGCTCATTTGGTTAAAAGGAACCACAATACCAAAAACTCAAAACCTGTTCACAGACATAGAAATTTCCCTCGGCGACATTCAACACATCCAAAAACACAGTGAAACCTTAGGGTTTATCACCGGACATTTTGGTGGTAGCCAAGCTCAACTCCGCGAGCATCAGTTCTCCTTTATTATTCAAAGGCTATTCTCAAGATCAAAAATTAATCTTCCCAAAGCAAACATCATTCCAGCGATTCGCCAAGTATCACCGAGCGGAGCAGAGTTTGATGATTACTCGGGCAAAGGACTGATTGAAAAAATAGCTCAGCTACAGAACCCAGCAAAACATGGAAAAAATCGACATCACGAATTTGATAAGATAAATAACTTTCTGAGAAGCGTTCTTGGAAAAAATGATGCAAAAATTGAAATACCTCATGATCGAAGTGAAATATTAGTCCACATAGATGATCGAGCTTTCCCATTGGCCGCTCTCGGAACAGGAATTCATGAGGTCGTGATGCTCGCTACATTTTGCACACTTCTGGAACACCAAATCCTTTGTATCGAAGAACCAGAAATTCATCTTCACCCTGCCTTGCAGAGGCGCCTGATCAATTACCTGCAAACGGAAACGTCGAACCAGTATTTTATAGCCACACATTCAGCTTCAATCATCGACACCCCGGACGCAGCGATATTCCATGTGACAAATATTGACGGCACAACAAAAATAGCCAAAGCAAACTGCAACTCATCGAAACACGGCCTGCTTCAGGACCTTGGATACAAGCCTTCGGATCTGCTTCAAACAAATTGCATATTATGGGTAGAAGGCCCATCAGATCGTCTATATCTCAATCGCTGGATAGCCGCGAAAGACAACAAGCTCATCGAAGGAGTGCACTATTCAATTATGTTCTATGGTGGCCGTCTACTTAGTCACCTACACAGTGATAGTGATGACGATATTGATGATAGCGTAAAGGCTCTCATCGCAGTTCACAGATTGAACCAAAACCTTGCCTTTGTAATTGATAGCGACAAGGCCAGCAGCATCGACCCAATAAACAAAACGAAACTCCGCATTAAAGCCGAAGTTAAAAACCATGGCGGGATTTGCTGGATCACCGCTGGTCGAGAAATAGAAAACTACATCCCCCAACCAAAAATGGAAACAGCGCTCAGCAAGGCTTACAGCTCTTTCTCAAAGCAGGTGGCTACGGGACAATTCGATCACGTGTTACCTTTTGAGAAGCAAGATAAACAAATTCAACACAAAGTAGATAAAGTCAAAATCGCTCATGCCATCACCTTAAAGAAAGCGGACATGGATGTGCTCGATCTCGAAAAAAGAATCAGCGAGATATTAAATATGATCTATAAATCAAATCACATTAAGGAAATATGAGTGAGGACTTTGCGTCCGCTTCAAGGCGACTAGCAAGACGGCATGCGCCGAAAGAATAGACTTATTTTATAGTTGCTGCCGCGTATTAGCGTCAGCGTTGTAGAGCTACCGCCCCTCCAAAACCCAAAGACGTTCCGGTTTCAAATGGCGCTGGCGCAAGGCATCAGCATCGCCCCGGGGCCGATCTTCTCGCCGACCCAGCGCTTCAGGAACTGCATTCGGTTGAACTACGGCAGCCCGTGGACCGAGGATTCGGAAAAGGCCATGGAGACGCTGGGGCGGATTGTGCGGTCGTTTTGATGGTTTGATGTTGGCCGCACTGGCCCCTTCGCGAGCAAGCCCGCTCCCACATTTAACCGGATTCCATCTGAAGGAACCGGGTCGAATGTGGGAGCGGGCTTGCTCGCGAAGGGGCCGGCGCTAACGAAGCACATTCAGCGGTCTAACGCCCACCCCCCAAATCAACAAACGTCCCCGTTGCATACGACGCCTTGTCCGACAGCAACCAGACAATCGCCTCCGCCACTTCATCCGGGCGTCCGCCCCGCGCCATGGGGATCGCCGATTCGAGCTTGCTGACCCGGTCCGGATCGCCGCTCAGCGCGTGGAAGTCGGTGTAGATGTAGCCCGGACGCACCGCGTTGACGCGAATCCCCTCGCCGGCTACTTCCTTGGACAGGCCGATGGTGAAGGTATCGAGCGCGCCTTTGGAGGCGGCGTAGTCGACGTATTCGTTTGGCGAGCCCAGGCGTGCTGCCACCGATGAAACGTTGACGATGCTGCCACCCTGCCCACCATGTTTGGGCGACATGCGCAGGATCGCGTGCTTGGCGCAGAGGATCGGTGCCAGGACGTTGGTTTTCATGATTTTGAGAATGCGGAACTCGGACATTTCGTCGACCCGCGATTTGTGCGCGACGGTGCCCGCGTTGTTCACCAGTGCGGTGACGCGGCCCAGTTCGCTGTCGACGCGGTGAAACATCGCAACCACTTCGTCTTCGATGCTGACGTCGGCGCGCACTGCGATGGCCTGGGCGCCCAAGGCACGAACCTGTTCCAGCACGGCGTGCGCGGCCTGTTCATCGGACTGGTAATTGATGCAGATCCGATAGCCTTGTTCGGCAGCCAACAGCGCCGTAGCTGCGCCAATCCCGCGCCCGCCACCGGTGATGACAATGACTTTATCCATGCTGGCTTTCCCCCACGTGCACACGTAACAGTCGGGGCAAGAATAACTGCCATTGGCAGGTTTTGCATGGAGTCTGTGGCGCCTGTCCGGACGCCTTCGCGAGCAGGCACGCTGCCACAGGGTCTGTCAGACCACCGCCAAGCGCTCCCCGCGCACGATGTCCTGCAAGAAGCGCTCAGCCGGCAGCGGATGCCCAAGCAGGTAGCCCTGTAACGAATCACAGCCCAGTCTGGTCAGGAAATCCTGCTGCACACCGGTTTCGACGCCTTCGGCAACGATGCGCAACCCCAGCGCCTGGCCGAGCGCGACAATCGCCGAAACGATCGCCGCATCATCACTGTCGTGCTCCAGATCGCGAACGAAACCGCGGTCGATCTTCAGCTCATTGGCCGGCAGGCGCTTGAGGTACATCAGGCTGGAATAACCGGTGCCGAAGTCGTCAATCGACAGGTCGACGCCCATGTCCGACAGTTCCTGCAACACCGTCATGCTCGCATCGGCATCGCTCATGGCGGTGGTTTCGGTGATCTCCAGGGTCAGGCTGTTCGCCGGCAGGTGGTGCGTGCGCAGCGCCTTGGCAACGCTGCGCACCAGTCCGGCATTACAAAACTGCAACGCCGAGAGGTTTACCGCAATGCGCCAATCGGTGTAGCCGAGCACGTACCACTCGCGCATCTGCCGACACGCTTCGTTGAGCACCCACTCGCCCATCGGGATGATCAAACCGGTTTTCTCTGCCAGATCGATAAACGTGTCGGGCATCAGCAAGCCGTGGACGGGATGCTCCCAGCGCAGCAACGCTTCGGCGCCGACCGCGCGACCATTGGCGGCGTCAAACTTGGGCTGGTAATGCAGGCTGAACTGATTGTGTTCCAGCGCCGCGCGCAGATCCTGCACCAACTGCAATTGCTTGCGGGCATTGTTATTCATCGAGGCGTCGAAAAAGCTGTAGCCGTTCTTGCCGCCGCCCTTGGCGTGGTACATCGCCGCATCGGCGTTCATCAGCAGCTCTTGCGCGCTCTGGCCGTTGCCCGGATACAGGGCGATGCCGACACTGGCAGAAATCTGCAAGTCATGTTCAGCAACACGGAACGCCTGGGCAATCAAGCCGACCTGACGCGCCGCCAGACTCACGGCATCGTCGGGCTCGGTGAGGCGCACCAGCAGGACGAATTCATCGCCGCCGATCCGCGCCAGCGTGTCCTGGCTGCGCAGATCCTCGCGCAGGCGCACACCGACCTCGCGCAGCAGTTGGTCGCCCATGTGGTGGCCGAAGGCATCGTTGACCGGCTTGAAACCGTCCAGATCGATGAACATCAAGGCGAAACAACCGCCCTGCTCGTGAACCTTGTTGATCGCCTGACTGATGCGGTCGTCGAGCAGCATGCGGTTGGGCAGGCCGGTGAGGGTGTCGTGCAGGGCCAGTTGCGTGAGTTCGCGGTTGGCCACCGTCAGCGAGTGCGCCAGATCAGCGGTGCGTGCTTCGAGGCGAGCATCGAGGATCGACGTGAGCAAGGCGATCGACAACACCGCCAGCGTGGTGACCAACACCAGACTGTCGAGCCCGTTGCCTTTCAGGCCATTGACCGTCGCGCCGCAGAAACTGCCATCGGGAAACTGTGCCGCCGCCATGCCGGTGTAGTGCATGCCGACGATGGCAATGCCCATGATCACCGCCGCGCCGGCGCGGATCAGGCGTACATAGGGCGAATGCTGGCGCAGGCGAAAGGCGATCCACAACGCGGCCGCCGAAGCACCCACGGCAATCAGCAACGAGGCGCTGAATAACGTCGGGTCATAGTCGATGCCGGGGGTCATGCGCAGCGCCGCCATACCGGTGTAATGCATGGCGCTGATGCCCGCGCCCATGATCAACGCACCGAAGGCCAGTTGCAGCAGCGGCAGTTTTGGCTGGCTGACCAGCCACAAGGCGAATCCGCAGGACAGCACGGCGATCAGCAGCGACAGCGCCGTGAGGGCGATGTCGTAACCCAGATCGATCGGCAACTTGAAGGCGAGCATGCCGATAAAGTGCATCGACCAGACGCCCACCCCCATCGCCAACGCCCCGCCCGCCGTCCAGAAATGCACGGCGCGGCCCTTGGCGGTAGCGATGCGCCCGGTCAGGTCGAGCGCCGTGTAGGAGGCGAGAATCGCCACGCACAGCGAAATGAAAACCAGGGTGAAGGAGTAGCTGCCGATGAGCATGGGGATTCTCGTGCCGACCAAGACCGTATTGCATCCATTCTCGGTCAGGAAAATCCGGCGATTGTACTGATTGCGCGGAAGAACGCACTGACAAAGTAATCATTTTGCCATCAGGCCGATGAAACGCTTGTTCGATCGTCCTACAAGGCTCAGGAATGGACTTTAAGCCACTTTGTGGGAGCGAGCCTGCTCGCGAAGGCGGCGGGTCAGTTGATAATGTGCTGAATGACTAACCGCTATCGCGAGCAGGCTCACTCCTACAGTGGCCTGCGTTACCCGAATTTCCGCGCCAGGCACAAATCCCATGTAGGAGCGAGCCTGCTCGCGATGACGCCAGTACAGCCACCATCGTGGTTGCCTGACCCACTGCTTTCGTGAGCAGGCTCACTCCCACAAGGCTCAGCGCTTGTCGCTGACATCCAGTTGGCCGTCCCAGCCACCGCCCAGCGCGGCGATCAGTTGCACGCTGGCAATCAGGCGGTTTTGCAGAATGTTCAAGACACTGCGCTCGTTGTTCAACGCCGTCGCCTGCACCACCACTACATCGATGTAGGCAATCAGTCCGGCCTTGTACTGGTTCTCCGTCAGGCGCAGGGAATCGCGCGCGGCATCCAGCGCTTCCTGGCGCACGGCCGCTTCGTCGGCATACACCTTCAGCTGCACCAGATAGTTTTCCACTTCGCGGAAACCGTCGAGTACGGTCTGGCGGTATTTGGCGACGGTCTGGTCGTAGGCCGCTTCAGTGCGATCAACCTCGGCCGAACGAATGCCGCCGTCGAACAGCGGCAACGACAGCTGCGGGCCAACCGACCAGAAACGGTTCGGCAGGCTGATCAGGTTGTTCGATGTACTGCTGCTGTAGCCCCCGCTCAGACTCAGGGTCAGATCCGGATAATAGGCGGCTTTCGCCACGCCGATGTTGGCGTTGGCGGCGATCACCGAGCGCTCGGCAGAGGCAATGTCCGGACGCCGTTCAAGCAACTGCGAAGGCAGGCTCAGCGGCACTTGCGGCAAGTTCGGGATGGTCTGGCTTTCGGCAATGCTGAAGTTCGCCGGCGCTTCGCCGGTCAGCACGGCGATAGCGTTTTCAAATTGCGCGCGCTGCCAGATCAGGTCGACCAGATCGGCCTGAGTACTTTTTAACTGGGTCTGCGCCTGTGCCACCGCGTCACGCCCGGAAACCCCGGCGCGGTATTGGTTCTCGGTCATTCTCAGCGAGCGTTCGTAAGCGGCAACGGTGGCCTCGAGCAACCGTTTCTGCTGATCGATCACACGCAGTTGCAGGTAGTTCTGCACCAGTTCCGACTGTTGGCTCAGGCGCATGGCCGCCAGGTCCGCAAAGCTCGCCTGGGCACTGGCTTCGTCCGCCTCCAGGCCTCGGCGCAGCTTACCCCATACATCGGCCTCCCAACTCACGCCCAGTTGCGCGTTGTAGGTGTCACGAATCCCGCTGGAAGAACTGCTCAGGCTCGAACTGCTGCTGCCGGTGCCCTGACTGGAGCGGGTCTTGCCCAGGCTCAGGTCGACACTGGGATAGAACGCCCCGCGTGCGCTGCGCACCAACGCCTGAGCCTGACGATACTGGGCTTCGGACTGCGCCACCGTCTGGTTGGATCTGTTGAGTTTCTCGATCAAAGCATTGAGCTGCTGATCGCCGTACAACTCCCACCAGGCCCCGCGGGCCAGCGAATCGCTCGGGTTGGCCTGGCGCCAGCTTTCGGCTTCCTTGTACTGAGCGATTTCAGCGGTCTGCGGACGCTGGTAATCGGGACCGACAGCACAGGCACTGAGCATCGCCACGCACAGCGACAGGCTCAACAGCCGCGAACCGCGAACAGTGGCCAGGTTGAAAAGCGAACGGTCAGTCATAGCGGAGTTTCCAGAGCGGCGTCAGTGCGCACGCCACGCCAATGGTTGAAGCGATGGCGCAGCTTGTCGAGATAGAGGTAAACCACAGGTGTGGTGTAAAGGGTCAGGACCTGGCTGAAGACCAGACCGCCAATGATGGTCAGCCCCAGCGGCTGGCGCATTTCCGCGCCCTCGGCCCGGCCGAGCAGCAGCGGCAAGGCGCCGAGGATCGCCGCCAGCGTGGTCATCAGGATCGGCCGCAAACGTTGCAGGCATGCGCTGCGGATCGACTCCAGCGGCGACAGGCCCTGATGGCGCTCCAGTTGCAGCGCGAGGTCGATCATCAGAATGGCGTTTTTCTTCACCACGCCGATCAGCAGGAACAGCCCGAGCAGGGAAATCAGGCTGAATTCGCCACCCAGCGCATAGATCGACAGCAACGCGCCGACCCCGGCCGACGGCAGCGTCGACAGAATGGTCAGTGGGTGGATGTAGCTTTCGTACAGCACGCCGAGCACAAGGTACACCGCGAGCAGCGCGCCGAGGATCATGAACGGCTGGCTCTTCTGCGTCGCGGCGAAGGCATCAGCCGTACCGGCCATTTTCGCAATGACATCTTCCGGCAGCCCGACCTTGGCAATTGCCCGCTCGATGGCGGCACTGCCCTGCTCCACCGTCACGCCTTCGGCCATGTCGAAGGCAATCGACTCGGACGCGAACTGGCCTTCGTGGCTGACCCGATCGTCTTCCAGGCTGTTTTCGTAATGAGCGAACGTCGACAACGGCACGCGCGCGCCGTCAGCGGTAATGACCTGCACCTGCTTGAGTGTCACCGGGTCCTGAGCGTATTTCGGATTGACCTCCATCACCACCTGATACTGGTTGAGGCTGTCGTAGATCGTCGAAATCTGCCGCTGACTGTAGGCGTTGTTCAGCACCGCCGTGACCATGTCCATGTCCACGCCCAAGCGTTTGGCCTGGTCGCGGTCGACAATCAGCGTCACCTGCTGTGCCCCCGCGCCTTCGCGGGCATCGATGGCGGTCAGTTCGGGCAAGGCGCGCAATGCCGTGACCACTTTCGGGTACCACTTGCGCAACTCACCGAGATCGCCGCTTTGCAGGATGTAGCTGTACTGCGACGAGGTCTGCTCGCGCCCGCCGCCAAATTGCAGGTCCTGGTCGGCCATCAGCATCAACTGCGCGCCGGGTACCTTGGGCATTTCCTTGCGCAGGCGTTCAATGACTTTCTGTGCCGACAACTGGCGTTCCTTGATCGGTTTCAGGCGCACGATCATGAAGGCGTTGTTGGTGCCGTTGCCGCCACCGATGAAGCCGGCGACGCTCTCCACCGCCTCATCCTTGAGCACGGCGCGGCGGAAAATTTCCATTTTCGGCTGCATGACGCTGAACGACAGACCGTCGTCGCCGCGCACAAAACCGATCAACTGTCCGGTGTCCTGCTGGGGCATGAAGGTTTTCGGCACCACCACATACAGCGCGACGTTGACGCCGACCGTGATCAATAGACTGAGCAGCGTCAGGCGGCGGTGGCGCAAGACCCAGTCGAGGCTCACGGCGTATTTGCCGACCATCCAGTCGTTGGTGCGCCGACTCCAGCGTTGCAGGCGGTTTTCCTGCCCCGGCGTGTGTGGCTTGAGCCAACGGGCGCAGAGCATCGGCGTCAACGTCAGGGACACCACCAGCGACACGACAATCGCCGCGGCCAGGGTGATGGAGAACTCGCGGAACAGACTTTCGACAATGCCACCCATGAACAGGATCGACAGAAATACTGCCACCAGCGACACGTTCATTGACAGTAAGGTAAAACCGACTTCCTTGGCGCCGAGATACGCGGCCTGCATCGGTTTGACGCCCTCGTCGATGTGCCGGGAAATGTTCTCCAGCACAACAATGGCGTCGTCCACCACCAGGCCGGTGGCAAGAATCAGCGCCATCAGCGACAGGTTATTCAGCGAAAAACCGTAGAGGTACATCACCGCAAAGGTGCCGACCAGCGACACCGGCACCGCCAGCGTCGGAATCAGCGAGGCGCGGAAATTGCCGAGGAACAGAAACACCACCAGCACCACCAGGACGACGGCGATCAGCAGGGTCATTTCTGCTTCGTGCAATGTGGCCTTGATTACTGGCGAGCGGTCCATCGCCAGGTTCAGCTTGACGCTGGCCGGCAGCACCGCTTGCAGGGCCGGCAACTGCGCTTTGATCTCGTTGACCGTCTCGATGATGTTGGCGCCCGCCTGCCGATTGATCACCAGCAGCACCGCTGCGTCATCGTTGAAGAAACCGCTGTTGTAGCGGTCTTCGACACCGTCGCTCACCTTCGCCACGTCTTTGAGGCGCAGCGCGGCGCCGTCGGCGTAGTGGATGATCAGCGATTCGTAATCCTTGGCTTTTTCCAGTTGGTCGTTGGCCTGGATCTGCCACAGCCGCTGCGCGTCTTCCACCGAACCCTTGGGCCGGCGCACGTTGGCGTCGGCGATGGTCTTGCGCACATCATCGAGGGCGACACCGTACTGGTTGAGTGCCTGCGGTTCGAGTTCGATGCGCACCGCCGGCAGCGAACTGCCGCCGATCTGCACTTCACCGACGCCCTGCACCTGGGACAGGCTTTGCGAAAGAATGGTCGAGGCCAGATCGTACAGTTGGCCCTTTTCCAGCACGTCCGACGTTAGCGACAGCACCATGATCGGAGCCTGCGACGGGTTGACCTTTTTATAGGTCGGCATGCTGCGCATCCCGCTCGGCAGCAAATTGCGCGAGGCGTTGATCGCCGCCTGCACTTCCCGCGCCGCGCCGTTGATGTCGCGGTCGAGGTCGAATTGCAAAATCACCCGCGTCGAACCCTGACTGGAGCGACTGCTCATGGTGTTGACACCGGCAATCGCGCCGAACGAGCGCTCCAGCGGCGTCGCCACCGTCGAGGCCATGACCTCCGGGCTGGCACCGGGCAGGCTGGCCTGCACGACGATGACCGGGAAGTCCATCTGTGGCAGCGGCGAGACTGGCAGCAGCCCGAAGCTGACACCGCCCAGCAGCATGATTGCCAGGGACAGCAGCATCGTCGCGACCGGGCGCTTGATGAATGGGCCTGAAAGATTCATAAGTGGCAACCACTAGCCGCAAGCCGCAAGCCGCAAGCTAGAAACCTGCGCTGAACCCGCTTTTCTCTTGCAGCTTTAAGCTTGAAGCTTGCAGCTGTTTTCCCAGTCATACCGCGACCTCTTCGCCTTCAGTCTTGCTCTTGCCAAACCGACGGCCAAGGCGGTCGAAGTACAGGTAAATCACCGGCGTAGTGAACAGAGTCAGCACCTGGCTCATGAGCAACCCGCCGACCATCACCAGGCCCAGCGGCTGGCGCAGTTCGGCGCCCGAACCGGTGGCGAGCATCAGCGGCACCGCGCCGAACAACGCCGCCAGCGTAGTCATGAGGATCGGCCGGAAGCGCAACAGCGCCGCCTGATAGATCGCCTCCTGCGGCGCCATGCCCTGGTTGCGCTCGGCGTCGAGGGCGAAGTCGATCATCATGATCGCGTTCTTCTTGACGATACCGATCAGCAGAATGATGCCGATGATCGCAATCATCCCCAGATCGTTACCGCTGAGCAGCAAGGCGAGCAAAGCGCCTACCGCCGCCGACGGCAACGTCGAGAGAATGGTGATCGGGTGGATATAACTCTCGTAAAGCACGCCAAGCACGATGTACATGGTCACCACCGCCGCCAGGATCAACAGCAAGGTACTCGACAGCGAAGCCTGGAACGCTTCGGCCGCCCCCTGGAAGCGGGTTTGTACGCCAACCGGCATGCCGATCTCTTGCTGCACCTGTTCGATGACGTCCACCGCATGCCCCAGCGCCACGCCGGGCGCGAGGTTGAACGACATCATCACCGCCGGGAACTGGCCGATGTGGCTGATCGCCAATTGCGCCTGACGCTCCTCGATATGCGCCAAGCTGGACAGCCGCACCTGGGCGTCGTCAGTGGTTTTCACATGGATCTGATCCAGCGCCTGCGGGCCGATCCTCTCGCCGGCCTGCGCTTGCAGCACCACGCGATACTGGCTGGCCTGGGTGTAAATGGTCGAGATCTGCCGCTGACCGAAGGCGTCGTACAACGCATCGGTGATGTTCGACACCGAAACGCCGAGGCGTGACGCGGCGTCGCGGTCGATCACCAGATAGACCTGCAAGCCCTTGTCCTGCAAGTCGCTGGCAACGTCGGTCAGCTCCGGACGCTGTGCCAGCGCTTCGACCAGCCGCCCGCTCCACTGGCTGAGCAGCTCGGAATCCGGCGAGGACAGGCTGAACTGGTACTGGGTACGGCTGACGCGGTCCTCGATGGTCAAGTCTTGCACCGGCTGCATGAACAGGCGGATGCCGACCAGTTTGTCCAGTTGCGGTTGCAGGCGGGCGATCACTTCAGTCGCGGTCAGATCGCGCTCGCCGTGGGGCTTGAGGTTGATCAGCAGGCGCCCGCTGTTGAGCGTGGCGTTGTCGCCATCGACACCGATGTACGACGACAGGCTTTGCACGTCAGGGTCTTCGAGAATGATCTTCGCCAGCGCCTGCTGACGCTCGCCCATTGCCGCAAAGGAAATCGACTGCGGCGCTTCGGAAATGCCCTGGATCACCCCGGTGTCCTGCACCGGAAAGAAGCCCTTGGGCACGACCATATAAAGGAACACGGTCAGCGCCAGCGTGCCGATCGCCACCAGCAAGGTCAGCGGCTGGTGCTTGAGTACCCAGCGCAACATCCGCCCGTATTCAGCAATCATCCAGTCGATGAAGGCGCCGCTGGTGCGGTAGAAACGGCCCTGCTCATGGGCCTCAGGCTCACGTTTGAGCAGTCGCGCGCACATCATGGGTGTCAGCGTCAGCGAGACGACCAGGGAAATCAGGATCGCCACCGCCAGGGTAATGGCGAACTCGCGGAACAAGCGGCCGACCACATCGCCCATGAACAGCAGGGGAATCAGCACTGCGATCAACGACAGCGTCAGGGAGATCAGGGTGAAGCCGATCTGCTTCGCCCCCTTGAGCGCGGCCTGCATCGGGCTGTCGCCTTCTTCGATATAGCGCGAGATGTTCTCGAGCATCACGATGGCATCGTCGACGACGAAACCGGTAGCGATGGTCAACGCCATAAGCGTCAGGTTATTGACCGAGAAGCCGGCCAGGTACATCACGCCGAAGGTGCCGATCAACGACAGCGGCACGGCCACCGACGGAATGATCGTCGCACTGGCGCGGCGCAGGAACAGGAACGTCACCATCACCACCAGCGCGATGGCGATCAGCAGTTCGTGCTGCACGTCCGTGACCGAGGCGCGGATGGTCTGGGTGCGGTCAGTCAGCACCGTCACATCGAGGCCGGCCGGCAGGTTGTCGGTGATGCTCGGCAGCAGCGCCTTGATGCGGTCAACCACCTCGATCACGTTGGCGCCGGGCTGGCGCTGGATGTTCAGCAGGACCGCCTGATTCTGGTTGGCCCAAGCGGCCAAGCGCTCGTTTTCGGCGCCATCGACAATTTCGGCGACGTCCTTGAGCCGCAACGGCGCGCCGTTCTTGTAGGCGAGGATCAGGTTGGCGTAATCCTCGGGCGAGGTCAGTTGGTCGTTGGCATCAAGCATTGACACCCGCGTCGGGCCGTCAAAATTACCTTTCGGCTGGTTGACGTTGGAGGCAGCAATCAGCGCGCGCACATCGGACAGGTTCAGGCTGGCGGCGGCCAGAGCCTCGGGATTGACCTTGATCCGCACGGCCTGGCGCTGGCCGCCGGCAATGCTGACCATGCCGACCCCGCTGATCTGGGCGATTTTCTGCGCCATGCGCGTATCGACCAGGTCGTTGAGCTTGGGCAGCAGCATGGTTTTCGAGGTGATGGCCAGGGTCAGTACCGGCGTGTCCGCCGGGTTGACCTTGTTGTACACCGGCGGCGCCGGCAAGTCCGTCGGCAGCAGGTTGGTCGCGGCGTTGATTGCGGCCTGCACCTGTTGCTCGGCGACGTCCATGTTGATGTCGAGGCTGAAACGCAGGGTCAGCACCGAGGCGCCACCGGAACTGGTCGAGGCCATCTGCGTGAGGCCCGGCATCTGGCCGAACTGGCGCTCGAGTGGCGCGGTGACCGCACTGGTCATCACGTCCGGGCTGGCGCCGGGATACAGGGTCATGACGCGGATGGTCGGGTAATCGACCTGCGGCAGCGCCGACACCGGCAGCAGCCGATAGGCGATCAGACCGGCCAGGACGATCGCCAGCATGCTCAGGGTGGTGGCTACCGGACGGAGGATGAACAGCCGCGAAATGTTCATGCGCCCTTCTTGGCCTTGTCAGTCACGGCGGCGTCCGGGGTGCTGGCGGCGGACTTGCCTTGCAGGTGTTCGGTCGGCGTGGTCGGCACTTGATTGCTGTCGTTGACCACTTCCACCTCGCTGCCTTCCTTCAAGCGGTCGGTGCCTTCAAGCACCACACGGTCGCCTGCGGCCAGGCCTTCGGTGACGACGGTGTTTTCGCCATCGCTGGCGCCGATCTTCAGTTGGCGGATGGTGACTTTCTTGTCGCCGTCCAGCGCGTAGACGAAGGTGCCGTTAGTGCCGAACTGAATCGCCGCCGACGGGGCCAGCACCACGCCCTTGAGCGTGTCGGCCAGCAAGTGCACGTTGACGAACTGGTTGGGAAACAGCGCTTGATCGCGGTTGTCGTAACGGGCCTTGAATTTCAGGGTGCCGGTGGCGACATCGATCTGGTTGTCGAGGCTTTGCAGCACGCCGGTGGCTTGCAGTTTGGTATCGCCGCGATCCCACGCCTCCGCCGGCAGTTTCGCGCCGCTGCGGTAACGGGCCAGCACGGTTTCCAGGCTGTTTTCCGGCAAGGTGAAGGCGACGCTGATCGGCTGGGTCTGAGTGATGACGGCGATGAACGTGGTGTCGTTCGCTGTGACGAGGTTGCCGACATCGACTTGACGCAGGCCGACGCGACCGGCAATCGGCGCGCGGATCTTGGTGAATTCGAGATTGAGCCTGGCGTCGTTGACCGCCGCCTGGTTGGTCTTGACCGTGCCCAGGTACTGACCGACCAGCGCTTCAGCGGTGTCCAGGGTCTGTTTGGCGATGCTGTCTTCTTTATAAAGACCGCGATAGCGCTCGACGTCGACCTGGGCGTTTTTCAGCTGCGCCTGATTTTGCAGCAGCGTACCTTCGGCCTGGAGCAAGGCATTCTGGTAGGGACGCGGATCGATTTCCGCCAGCAAGTCGCCGGCCTTGACCATCTGCCCTTCTTCAAAATGGATTTTCACCAATTCGCCGCCGACCCGGCTGCGCACGTTGATCGTGTTGAGCGCGGTGACGGTGCCCAGCGCCTTGTAGTACAGCGGGAAATCGCCCGTGACCGCCGGCGCCACACGCACCGGCACCGGCCCGCTGCCGCCGCCGAAGCCCGGCCGCATCATCCCCGAACGCCCGGTATGCCCGGCGGCTTTGTCGCCGCCAGCCTTGTCAGCGGAACCGGCGGGCCAGAATTTCCAGCACAGGACGGCGATGACCAACAAGACCAGCAGGCTGATCAGCCAGCGACGGGAGTGACGGGGGGACGATTGCATGGAGTGATTAACCATTGGGCGCGTGGGCTTCTTTTACGGGAGGCTGAACGATAAGCACTGGCAGGGATTTAGCAAAGCAGCTTTACCGGCAATTTACCTTCCACTGACGTTTCAAGGTGTGAGGCAAAACACTGATACACAAATGAAAACGGCCTGGACAGGGCCAGGCCGTTAACAATTGTAAAAGCCTTACTTGAGAACGGACAGTGCCGCTTCGTAGTTCGGCTCTTCAGCGATTTCCTTGACCAGTTCGCTGTGCAGGACGTTGTCGTTTTCGTCCAGCACCACCACGGCGCGAGCGGTCAGGCCTTTCAGCGGGCCGTCGGCAATGGCCACGCCGTAGTTCTCGATGAACTCGGCGCCGCGCAGGGTCGACAGGTTCTGCACGTTTTCCAGACCTTCAGCGCCGCAGAAACGTGCCTGGGCGAACGGCAGGTCAGCGGAAATGCACAGCACCACGGTGTTGGCGAGTTCGTTGGCTTGAGCGTTGAACTTGCGCACGGAGGTCGCGCAGGTCGGCGTGTCAACGCTTGGGAAAATGTTCAGGACTTTGCGCTTGCCGGCGAAGTCTTGCAGGGAAACGTCGGACAGATTGCCGGCGACCAGGGAAAAGGCTGGCGCCTTGGAACCGGCTTGTGGCAATTGGCCGTTGACTTGAACCGGATTGCCTTTAAGGGTGACTTGAGCCATGACTTGAGTCCTTCTGATGGTGTGATTGGAAAACATGCAAGAGGCGGAAGTTAACCACGAAATCGGCCGCCGACCTATGCCCTGTGTGAAATTGTTGGTTGCTGGCGACCGCGATTGTATACAACCCACCGCACTCCCTTGTAGGCCTTGGCCTGCTCGCGATAGCGGTGTATCTGTGCCATATGTACTGGCTGACACACCGCTATCGCGAGCAGGCCAAGGCCTACAGAAGAGCGGAGCGCGTCCGCGAACTGGCAAAGAAAAACACCTGAGACCGACCCGGCAACGGGTTGCTTTGCCATACCCCCTCCCTGTCATAAACTCGCGACGCGGCCATTTAACGGACGCGTCGGTGCTCAAGGATCAGGGGTTATGCTGCATGCTTAGAAAGTCTGTTGTGATGTTCATGCTGAAAAAAGGCGATGTGTACGACCCCATCGGTTCCGGGACGTTCTTCTTTCATGACGGCAAGTTGCTCATTATCAGTGCCGCCCATGTTTTCGAAGACCTCGAGGGCGAAGAAGCAGCCTATCTGTACGCCGCCAACAAGGTGTTCAAACTTCCCTATATCAAAGCCTTGGTCTCCAACACCAGTGCGACACAGGGCAGCCGGAGCAAAGACCCGTTCGACATCGGCGCAATGGTGGTGCCGGATGAAGTTCTGGATGAATGCAACGGCGAGATCAATTTCATCCAGCGCGACTTGATTGAAACCCCGGCAAACAGTGAACGGATCAAGTTTTACCAACTCATTGGTTACCCCGGTCCGAAAAATACGCAACTGGCAAAAAAAGCCGCTCGGCTCAATCGCATGTTCATCCCCGAATGCTTCGTCTACGGCACCAATGATACAAGCGCCAAGGTCTTCCCCCACCACCGTTTCCTGCCCGAATACCATGTCGCACTGGAGTTTTCCAAAACCGGCAACTTCAACGATGACAATCTGCCCCTTCAGGCGCCTGACCCCGATGGCATGAGCGGTGGCCTGATCCAGGGCTGCTTCGACTATATCCCGCGCAGCAATGGTTTTTATCCTACCTGCGCGGTCGCGATTCTTATCGAGCTGGAGCGTAAGGCCGGGTCGTTCATAGGCGTACGAATGAACGCTGTCTATGAGTGGCTCGATTTGCACGCGGCGAAACTTTAGCCCTCGTTCCCCCGTGAAGGCGACTCGCGGCACAAAACCAAACAATTAATCCCTGCGAACGGCTAGGCAATCCGTATTTTCGCTGGTTTGTCGGGCAGTAAATCGGCGACCGTCAGGCCGCTTTCGCGAGCAGGCTCGCTCCCACACTTGAGTTCACTTTGACTTGGAGTGGGAGCGAGCCTGCTCGCGAAGAGGCCGTCAGCCTCGACGCATTACTTGGCTTCAGCCTTGAGCTTCAGCCAGGTCTGATGCATATCCGACGCCCAGCCATCGATCACTGCTTTGACGTCAGTCGCTTTCATCACCTGCGATGAGTTTTCCAGTGGCTGACCGGTGCCCTTGCGCACCACTTGCGCCACCACCTTGTTACTGGCGCCATCCATGAACACCGCCTCGGTGGCCAGGGTGGTTTCCTGATCGCGGATACCGGTAGCGGTGCTCACCGCGGCGGCCACCAACGCAATCGGAATCACCTCATATACGTGCAGGCCTTCGGTCTTGCTGCTGACGGCGGTAATCGCCGGGCGCACAACAATTACGCCAGGACCGGGGCCGGTGGCCAGTGGCAGCGATTTGCTCAACTCACGCTTGAGCGCCTGATCGTAATAACTGGTGATGCCATTGAGGGTTTGCTGTGGAATCTTTTCGGTCGCTTGCGGCTTGGGGTAGAGCTGGCTGGGTTCGACGTAGACACTGGAGAATTTGTTGATGTCCAGTTTCGGGTCCATCCAGCGCATCACTTCGGCACCGGACGGTGACTTGGTCTCTTTCAGTTGGCTGTAGTCCTTGAGAAATCCGGAGTACTGGTCGGGAGCGACGGTTTTGCTCGAACAACCCACCACACCCAGGGTGGCAATGCACAGCGTGCCCACCATTACTGCTAGCTTCATGCTGTAACTCCTGTCAGAAGGCCCAAACTTTTATAGAGGGGGAGCTACAGGTATAGCTAAAAGCGCGGCAATTGCGATTACAAATCACAAAGTTCACGCAACGCTGCGCACGCGATCACAGCGCTCATTTGATAGACGTGACCAGCTGTAGACGGGCCCCTCACCCCACCCTCACCCTCACCCTCGGGAGAGCGTCAAAGTGAGAGGCTTTTCAACGACATCGCTCTACCAGGCAGACGTCTCGCCACTGCGCAACGCGATCTCTCGCCGGCTATTGATACGCATCGCCTTGATCAGCGACACCGTGCCCACCAGCAAAATTGCCGCGCCGAACAGAAAATCAATGTTGTACAGACGGAAATCCTGCACCGGCCCGATGAGCAGCACCCGCACCAGCGCAACCCCGACCAGTGTCGCCAGAAAGTCGATCCCAGGCTCATCACGATAGAACACCAGCATCAGCGGCAGGCACAGCACCAGCAGCAGCAACAACACCACGGCCTTGAACGCGCCCTTGCGCTCGACGCTGAAGGCGCATTCATGCGCTGCGTAAGGTTTGTAATCGTCGTCGCGGATCATCGTGTTGGGTTCGTTGATGTACTCGACGCGGTTGTACTTCTGGATCGGCGTGAAGGTGTTGGACATCTCCATCAGCGTGGTGATGTTCTTGAAGCGCAGGTCGACGCGTTCGCTGCCCTTGAGGTAATACAGCACCGGTTTGTAGCCGTAGCGATAGGTGTCGAAGGGAAACCCGGTGACCTGCCCGCGCACACCGATCGGTCGCGGTTCAAGCTCGGCGAACGCACTTTTGTTGGTCGATGAGAGATTGCGACTCAGCGGCTGAACCTTGACCTGCTCGAGGAAAATCGGCGTGGCGCCGTAAGACCACTGCAGCGGTTCCAGACGCAGGCGCAATTCGTTGCGGCTCAGATCATAACGGTTGAAGGTGCGCTCCGAGACCACCACAGAGCCGCTGAGCATGAACTCACCGCGCAGGTTGTTGGTGATACGCAAGGTCAGCTGGTCCTTGCCCAGCAACGCCGCTTCCGTGGTCGGCGGTGTGCCGCACCACGCGGTGCTTTCACCGACACCGCCGAGCTGGCCGTCGCGGTTTTCGGTAAAGACGTAAAAGTAGCTGGCCCACAGCGTCACCATCAACAGCAACGCCGTGAGGCCGAGGATTTTTTTGCCCGGACTCACTGATCAGACTCCCTTCTTCGATTCCCTCGTCCAGCCGAAAACCCGCTGGCGACGGCGACTCTACCAAAAGGCCACCATCGACCCAAGGGGAAATGCCGGGTTGGGCCGGGATCTAAGGGTTTCCCCGGTATGTGCCTTCTCTCCCTGTAGGAGTGAGCCTGCTCGCGATAGCGGTCTGTCAGTTAGAAATGAGGCGACTGACCCTCCACTATCGCGAGCAGGCTCACTCCTACAGGGACCGGGGCATGGAACAGAAGCATCGAATAGGCAAGGCACCCGATCAAAAGCGGCAAACCCGCCGCAGATCGCCTCGGAATCTGATCTGCTCAAATCAACATTTCCTGAGCCTGTTTTGTTGGCGCCGCGGTTCCTACAGTGCACCCCATGCCAGACCAGGAGGCCTGGCAAGACTTGGCAACCGTGGATGAACTGACCATGAGCACAGCAACAGTCGGGCAGGCCTACAACTACAAGGTCGTCCGCCAATTCGTCATTGCAACCGTTTTCTGGGGTGTGGTGGGCATGGCGATGGGCGTGTGGATCGCCTCGCAACTGGTGTGGCCGGAAATGAATCTGGACCTGCCGTGGACCACTTTCGGGCGCTTGCGCCCACTGCACACCAGCCTGGTGATTTTCGGTTTTGCCGGCAGCGCGCAATTTGCCGCCAGTTATTACGCGGTGCAGCGTACCTGTCAGGTGCGGCTGTTCTCGGACAGCCTCGCCGCGTTCACCTTCTGGGGCTGGCAATCGGTGATTGTGGTCATGCTCATCACCTTGCCGCTGGGCTACACCACCACCAAGGAGTACGCCGAGATCGAGTTCTCCGGTGCGGTGTGGATGGCCGTGGTCTGGGTCGCCTACGCCGTGGTGTTCTTCACCACGGTGGTGCGGCGCAAAACCAGGCACATCTACGTCGGCAACTGGTTTTTCGGCGCGTTCATTCTAGTGATTGCCATGCTTCATGTGGTCAATCATCTGTCGATCCCGGTGGATTGGTTCAAGTCCTATCCGGTGTATTCCGGGGCCACGGACGCCATGGTGCAATGGTGGTACGGGCACAACGCCGTGGGCTTTTTCCTCACCACGGGGTTTCTCGGGATGATGTATTACTTCGTGCCGAAACAGGTCAACCGGCCGGTGTATTCGTACCGGTTATCGATCGTGCATTTCTGGGCGCTGATCACCCTGTACATCTGGGCCGGCCCGCACCATTTGCACTACACCGCCCTGCCCGACTGGGCGCAGTCGCTAGGCATGGCCATGTCGCTGATCCTGCTGGCGCCGAGCTGGGGCGGGATGATCAACGGCATGATGACGCTGTCCGGCGCCTGGCATAAGTTGCGCACCGATCCGATTTTGCGCTTTTTGGTGTTGTCGCTGGCGTTCTACGGGATGTCGACGTTCGAAGGGCCGATGATGGCGATCAAAACGGTCAACGCCCTCTCCCACTACACCGACTGGACCATTGGCCACGTTCACGCCGGGGCCTTGGGCTGGGTGGCGATGATCACGTTCGGCGCGACTTATCACATGGTGCCGAAAGTGTTCGGCCGCGAGCAGATGTACAGCACGCCGCTGATCAACCTGCACTTCTGGCTGGCAACCATCGGCACCGTGTTGTACATCGCCTCGATGTGGGTCAACGGCATCACGCAAGGCCTGATGTGGCGAGCAATCAACGAGGACGGCACGCTGACTTATTCGTTTGTCGAAGCGCTGCAGGCCAGTCACCCGGGCTTCGTCGTGCGCTTTGCCGGTGGCGTGTTCTTTCTGACCGGCATGTTGCTGATGGCCTACAACGTCTGGCGCACGGTGCGCGTGGCGGACGTTGCCGTGGCGCAGCGTGAAGCGCAGATTGCCTGAGACGGGAGTCGGTCATGGTTGAGGTTGTGTTCGATGTGCTGGGCGTGGTGTTGTTGTGGCTGGCGGTGGAGTACTGCCTGCGTCGCGAAACCGCGGACAGTCTGGATGAAGCGAGCATGGTGCCCTTTGCCGATGACCCGGAGGTGGCGCGGCGGGTGGAGTTGGCGACCGGGAAAACCGTGAACGCGGTGGCGCCGGAAGAAACCAGACCGGGCTGGACCAACCTCGATATGTAGCCTTGTCGCAGCCCCTCTGTGGGAGCGGGCTTGCTCGCGAAGGCGGTGGTTCAGTCACCGAAGATGTTGGATGAAACACCGCTTTCGCGAGCAAGCCCGCTCCCGCAGGGGAATGGAGTCAGTCCGTGAGGACTATGCGCGGTCTCTAGGGATCAGGCTTTGCAGTTGCTGAGCGAGGAAGTTCGCATCAAACACAAACGTATCCGGATCCTTGAGGCCATTGGTCTTGCGCCATTGCCATCCGCCATCCGCCAGGCCCACCAGCGAGATACTGCCGTAGCGCGCCGCCGTCAGCCCCATCACCGCCAGCGAAATCTGCCCGCCGCTGCCCATCACATCCGGTACGAACTCCACCGCTTTGCCGGCAATCACGATGCTCAGCTTTTCAGTTTTAAAGGTCGATGTTTCCACCGGAGCGCTCGGCCCGAACGCCACATAGGCTTCACGAGTCACCTCCAGCAGATGCGGTGCCTGCACGGGCTCCAGCCATTGTTGAATATCGCCGAACAACGCGGCGATGCGCGTGGTCCATGTCGCCGATTGCGTCTCGAACAGTTGCTTCTTGTGCGCTTCGCTCTCGGCATAGTGGCGAAGCATTTCGCCCAGTTGCTGTACGTCGTTCATTGCGGTGTTCCTTTGGAGGCGTTGCGAGCTTCGATAGTGGCAGATCGAAACGTCTACGTACGATAAAGCGCAACTTCACGTGGCGTGCGCATCGCGCCCATCCGACAGACGGTATGAATTTAGATTATTTACCTGTCAGATATGACAGTACCCCTACTCGCTTCCCTGGGATCTAATCGAGGTATGACTGAACGGGTGATTCGACAGCAACATCGCCTAGGAACACTTTATGAAAAACATTTTTCTGGTCGGTTTGTTCGCGATGCTTACAGCATGTGCTCAGGTCGACAAGCAGCCTGCATCCGAATCTCACGGTAGCCACAACCCCCGCGCGGCCATGACGGGGCCACAAGTCGTGTCGTTGCTGACCACGTACTACAACCGCAAATTTACCAACTGCAACAACTCAGCCAACCAGCCAGCATTCCTGTGTTCCGGCATTATTTTTCGAGTAACGAAAAAAAACCCTGGCGAGACTCACCATGTATGGAACCCAAGCCCAACCTCGGTGAAAAACGGCGGAGTGTCGTTTTCCTTTCTCAGAACAGATTCGAAGTTCGGTCGACTGGCCTGGGGGCACGGCAACGGTTACATGGTGTATCCCATCCTCGATACGCCCGCGCCCAACAAAGTCGATCTAGACATATTGTGTTCCTTTCCCATCGATGGCTGGACCTGGAATCGGACAACGCCTTGCGGTCATTACGTCTCTTACCCCGACACCAGCAAGCGCTGCCAGAGTGCCGGTGTAGCCAGCGTTGAACAATGGAAAACCAGATGGGACACTTTTCCCAACGCACATCACCTGCGGCAATGCGGATTCGACGTGTCGGAAGCAACCGGCAAGCCAGCCGCAGCGCCATTTTACGAATCGGTGAGGGCTCGCGGGATGTTGAGTCAGAACCCGACGCATTTCGTTGAACAGAACGAAATCGTCGCCAGCACCTGGCCGCAAAACCAGCAAGACATTTTTCCGCTCATGGCGTTTTTCTTTGTCGCCGGAGGCTCGAATGCCGGCCTGGCCGAGGCTCAAGGCAATCAGAAGGATTTCTACGACTCGACTACTGCCAGGCTCTGGGTGCCGGTCATTCGCTTGTTTCCACCGTCAACCGTAGCTGATCAGGCCCGGTTCGAATACGTCGAAGCCGATCAGTTAGTAAAACCCTGAACGGCCACGCCGTCCGGCCACCTGTGAACCGCGATACCGCATGAGCAAGGAGATTGGCACATGAACAAGCATTATCCACTGCTGCTGGTATTGGCGCTGTTTCTGGCGGGATGCAAAAGTGACGGGGACGTATCATCAGCCCCTGCGGACCACGAACCACCCATCACCAGCAGCGTAGCCAGCACTGCGCAAAACGGCGCCGAAGTTGCGACCAGCCTGACCGCTCGTTACAACGATGTCAGGACCAACTGTGGTGCATCGTCGATGCCGGCATTCCTGTGTCGAGGCATCGTTTTACGCTCAACTGTTCCCTCCACCGCGTACAAGGCCTGGAACCCCAGCCCGCATTCGCAGAAAAGCGGTGGCGTGTCTTTTTCGTATTTGAGCAAGGACGCCAAATTTACCGGCCTCGTGTTTGGCCAGAAGAACGGCTACATCTTCTATCCGGTGTTGTCACGTCCGATCGGCACACGCCAAATCGAAGTGCTTTGCTCTTACCCCCTCGACGGCGCGACACAGCTCAGAGAAGCCCCCGGTTGCGGCGCCCATCCCTATTCACCTGACCGAAGCAGACGTTGCCAGACCATCGGCATCACCACGGCCGAAGGCTGGATAGCGAATCGCCGGAGCAACACCTGGAATCTTTGCAGTTTCGATGTACGCGACTCCATGAACAATCAGGGTGCAGATTCTTTTTACCAGACCATCCGCGCCCATCAACTGGAAGGATTCTTTGCCGGTCAGCACGATTACCTCGAACTGATTCTGGCAACGTGGCCGCAAAACATTCCGAAAGAATTGCCCATCGAAGCGTTCTTTTATCTGGAAGGTGGCCTGGCAGGCGCGCAGTTCGACCAGAAAGATTTTTTCGATTCAACCGGCGGCAAGGTAGTGCCGATCATAAAAATCATTCTGCCCACCAGCCCGAGCGCCGATGCACGATTCGTATACAGCGCGGCTGATCAGGTCAAATAGTTCGAGCGTCGGCGGGCTGCCAAAGGCATCGCCGACGTGTTGGCACAAATACGACGAACGGTAATGATATTCCCGTTTTACCTGTCATATCTGACAGTAGGCAGCCGGCGCCAAAGGGATTTAGATAACCCCTGATTGCGCCAACCGGACGAAGACCATGCCAGCAGACAGCAACCCTGATGCGCTACCGCAAAACATCGCGCCCGTGATCATTCCAGGTTGGGTAACAGCGATACAGCATCCGGAAAATCCACACGGTGGCGTGCCGCTGTCACTAGTTGCCGATGGCTACCTCAAGTTGCTCATCGATCCTTGGCTGAACCAGGCCGCTTTCGACACGGCCGGTGTATTGCTCGAAGATTCCCAAATACCGGTAATTACCAAAACTATCCAGCGGGGCGAAGAAAACCAGCAGTTCACCTTGGACCTGCCCGCTGATCTGATCAAAAACGGCATCAATCGCATCCGTCTGCAAGTGACGCGCCCACCCCAAGACCCCGTGGAGTCGCTCGCGCTGAAAGTCCTGTACAACCGCCCGCGTCCCGGTGGCGAGGTTGCAGGAAGCGGGGCGAACGCGAACCTCGTCATGACGCTACCGGCCGATGTCATCAGTAAGGGTATCGACGCTGCACGTGCGGCAGCGGGCGTTGATGTCACGCTGCGCTACATCCATATACGCGAGCAAGACATCATTACGCTTGATTGTGACGGGCAGACTAAATCACACACCGTCACTGCTTCTCAGGTAGCCACAGGTGCAGTAGTAATAAAACTCTTTGCCGATGACTTCTGGCAAGACAACCCCGGATTTGCGTTGCGCTTCAGGGTTATCGACCAACTCGGCAATTCATCAGGGCCGCAGGCGATCTGGTCCGTCGCCACGCTGGTAAATGTGCATATCCGTAAGCAACCGGAACTCGATCTTCGGTCACCGCGAGTGCTGGAGGCGAAGGAGCTCAACGGCACTCAACTGAACTTCGTCAGAGATTTTTATACCGCCGAGTTCGCCACCGTTGAAGTCAATTACACCGGCTCCGACATAGGGCAAACAGTAAAAGTCAAATGGCTGGGACGTACCTTTACCTACCTGACAGATACGCAGACCGTTAGCCGTCCCGGGCAGACATTAACGTTTCTGATTCCACGCCTGGAGGTGATCGATACGGCTGGCTCAGGTCATGCCGAGTTGACCTATACCGCCAGACTGCCCGGTACCACACAAGACCTTACTTCGCGTGATCTGGATCTGACCGTTACCGGCCAGAAACATCTGCTGGTCGAGCCCACACTGAACTCCGACCTTACCAATTTAAGGGCTTATTACCCTGCATTAATCGACGGCCCCTATACGGTACGCGTGGCATTGCATGGTGTTTTTGTGCGCTACGGCGAAGAGCTGGTGATCCGCGATCCGGATTACACAAACATCCCGATTCCGTCGGCATGGATCACAGAAAACCGCGGCAGGGTTGTGTTGTTCAACTACACACTCAAGCGAACCGGGACAAACGAACCCTTGATTTTTTCATGGTGCCGCAGGGTCTGGCTTTAAGTACGTCAGACCTGGAGCGAAACCTTTTTTCGGATGTCGCTTCAGTTTTTCATTGACGAGACAAGGAATAAGTCATGCGGACAATAATCGCCTCATTGCTGGTCGCGCTGCTGCTCGGTTGCTCACAAAGCCCATCGCAACTGCCCGAAGTAACAAACAGCAGTGGCACTCTGGCCTTGGATGGTCCCGCCACCGCTGCCTATCTCACCACGCTGTACGCTCGCAAGTTTCCCAATTGCAACAAAGTGGACTCGCAACCGTCTTTTCTATGCTCTGGTGTGATGCTCCGAGTGACGGTGAAAGATCCTGCCAACGCTTACAAAGTCTGGGAACCCAGTCCTATCTCCACAACCAGCGGCGGCGTTTCGTTTTCGTATCTCAGAGCGGATACCAACTTCGGTCGGTTGGCCTGGGGCTATGGCAACGGCTACATTCTTTATCCCGTACTCGAACGCCCAGCCACGACCGACCAACTGCTAGTACTGTGCTCCTACCCAATGGACTCCTGGGGCTGGCATCGCGGAAAAAACGGTGTCTGCATCCCTAGCCCTTCGTATCCGGAGAGCGGCTACTGCCATACCGCGAATGTGACCACCGCAGAACAATTCAAAGCAGCGTGGGACAGAGCACCCGATAACAAGAATCTTCGCCAATGCGCTTTCGATGTTCGCGACGAGCGCAATACCCTGGCTGCGCCCGCGTTCTATCAATCGTTGCGCGCCAAAGGCATGTTGGGGGCGGTGGGTTTCAACGAGCACAACGAAGTCATCATCAAGACATGGCTTGCGGGCCGGGCCAACACCTTTCCCATTCTGGCGTTCTTTTATATCTCCGGTGGCAGTGACCCTAAACCGCTCGCGGATGCCAAGTACAACCAGCGCGACTTTTACAATTCAACCAATCCGAAACGATGGGTGCCGATCATTCGCCTGTTACCACCCAATAGCGCCACCGGGACGGCCACTTTCACTTACGTTGCAACTGACCAGGAGGTCACCCAATGAACAAGCTCTGGACACCACGCAATTTGTTCCTCTGGACGCTGGCAGGTCTGGGACCCGTCGCTTGCGGCGCCAACGCGGCTGATACGCCGCAGGCTGCTGCCGATGAGAGTTTCATCCTTACCGTCGAGCGCTGTAACCGGTACATAGAAAGTGCTTACTGGTTTTATCGGGACTATCAATGGGCTTTTGCCATTACACCGACTACGTGTGCAAGAAGAACAACGGAACCGGCTACGCCCTTTATCTGGGATGAACTGTCGCGCGATTACTCCAACAGCCGCTTCTGGCGAAATACACACGGCCTGCGCCACCAGCTTATTTGCCACATGGCGATCGCACGCGACAAGCCGCAATGGATCCTCGAACCCTGGCGCCCGGACGTCGGTTACGCCAAAACACTGGAGGCGGGCTGTAATCACGTCACCCCGTTGCCGGAAAAGGCACCATGACACGTGCGTGAAAAATGAGCGATACAGTTCATCGGACACTGGTGTGTCGACTTGAATCACAGGACACTTCGGGCATGTCCAGAGTTTTTGAACCCAACCACTGCCCGAGGAATTTCAATGCGCACCATCGGCCTTATCGGCGGCATGAGCTGGGAGTCCAGCGCCGAGTATTATCGCCTGATCAACCAGCAGGTCCGTGATCGTCTCGGGCCGTTGCGCTCGGCGCAATTGCTGATGCACAGCGTCGACTTCGGCCCGGTGGAACAGGCCCAGCACGCCGGGCGCTGGGACGACGCGGCGGCGATCCTGGTCGATGCTGCACGCAGGCTCGAAGCCGGCGGCGCCGAATGCGTGGTGCTGTGTACCAACACCATGCACAAGGTCGCCGAGCAGATTCAGGCGGCGATCAGTATTCCGTTTCTGCACATTGCCGAACCGGCGGCTCAGGCTGCATTGGCGATCAATGCGCATACGGTCGGCTTGCTCGGCACGGCGTTCACCATGGAGCAGGACTTTCTCAAGCAACGCCTGATCGCCCAAGGCCTGACCGTACTGGTGCCCGACGACGCCGAACGCAAGGACGTGCACCGGATCATCTACGACGAACTTTGCGTCGGGGTGATCAGCGATCAGTCGCGGCAAATCTATCAGCGGGTGATCGAATCCCTCACCGCACGCGGTGCCCAGGCGATCATTCTCGGCTGCACGGAAATCGGCCTGCTGATCAAACCCGAACACAGCGCCGTGCCTCTGCTCGACACCACCGAACTGCATGCGCAGTCGGCGGTGGCGTTCGCCTTGGGCGACTGAGTCAGGCCTTCGACGAACCGCGCAGACGGGCCATGCTCAGGGTGTCGACCCACTGCCCGTCGCGCACCGCGTAATCGCGAAACAGGCCTTCGGTCTCAAAGCCGAACTTGCGATAAAGTCCGATAGCCGCCTCGTTATCGGCATACACCGTGAGTTCGACGCGGTGCAGATTCATCCAGTTGTCGGCGACATCCAGCGCCGCCGCCAACAACTTCGAACCCACGCCTTTGCCGTGCCACGCCACGGCGACGGCCATGCCCAAACTGCCGGCATGCGCCCGGCGCATCCGCGAGTGCGCTTCCAGCCCCAGATTGCCAATCACCACGCCCTGATGCAGAGCGACCAATTTCACAGCGCGTTCATTGTCCGTCAGCAGCCGTTGACGCCAGATTTCGGTGGACTGGAACGGCATCTGCAACACCTGCCGCGCCACGGCGGGGTCGTTGTATAGCGCGGTAATACCCTCGAGATGGGATTCGTTGAAGCGATCGAGGTGGATGACGGGGTTCGGGTCTGGCATGAGGATCTGTCCGTGATCGAGGTGTGGCCGATCACTCTAAACTGGAGGTATTGAGTCTGGCGAGATTAAAAATGTGGGTTCTACTGAACCCACATCCAATCCACGAACCGGGTACTGGATAATCCGGAGTTGCCGGGGTGATGTCGGCCGGCTGAATCAGGCGGTGGCCGTGCTGGCCTCTTCGCGAGCAGGCTCGCTCCCACATTTGATCTCTGTCGGACGCAAAAAATGTGGCCCAGTGCAGATCCTTTGGGATCAAGGTCAGGACTGAAACCAGTCCAGGCGCTCGGAAAAGGTGTGATGGATGAGGTCGGCGAGCATCCGGACTTCGGGCGTGTGTTGCGAATCGGTACTGATCGCCAGCCATGCTTGTAGCTGCATGGGCTCGGCAAACAACCCAGGCAACGCAATCAACCCCCGATCAAACCGGCTCATATACGCAGGCAACAACCCGATGCACGCGCTGCAGCGAATCATCTCAAGCATCAGCTCATAACTCTGCATCTGCACCACCCCGGCCAGACGCTGTTCGACCAATTCATTCCACGGGCGAAAACTATCGATCTGTCGATCATGCTGCCATTGCACCAGCATGAAATCGGCGAGGTCGTCGGTGGTTTCGGGGCGGGCGGTGACGCGGCTGTAGCGTTTGGCGATGTGGGGCAGATAGTCGAGACGCGCGAGTTGTTGGGGTTCGCTGGTGGCGAAGGTCGGGCCGGGTTGTGGAGTGTCGCCATGAGCCAGCCAGAGGACGACGTCGGCGCTGACGGCGCGTAGCGACAGTTCGCTGTCCAGCGCGATGATTTCCAGGCGCACGCTGGCGTTGCGGCGCAGCAATGCGATGAGGTCGCGACCGAGGATGTCGTGGAGGATCGATTCGGCGACGGCCAGGCGAATCAGTGGCTGCTCGACCACCGGAAGTTTGCGTTCATGGGCCAGGGCGATCAGTTTCGCCTGTAGCTGCTGGCCTTCGCGGGTCAGGCTGAGGGCGCTGCCCTGGAAGCTGAACAGACTGTGTTGCAGTTGCTGTTCGAGTTGCGCCAGTTGTTTGCGCAACAGGGTCGAGCGTACGTTGAGGCTGCGCGCTGCTTGCATGAAACAGCCGCAGCGGGCGCTGACCAGGAAGTATTGCGCGACTTCATTGTCGATGGTCGCGGCCTGGGTGAGCCAGGGTTCGGGTTTGTTGGACGGCGAGCGGTAATCGCCGGTGTTGGCGCGTCCTGCGGGTTCGGTGAATGACATCGATGACTCCCTGTCGATCTATGTGGTTGTCGTTACGCAATTCCCTTGTAGGAGTGAGCCTGCCCGCGATAGCGGTGTTTCAGTCGACATCACTAAACCTGACACACTGCTATCGCGAGCAGGCTCACTCCTACAGGGGGATTTGTGTGGGGGCTGGGATCAGGGTTTTTCCTCAAGAATTTTGTTGAGTTCAGCACCATCGATGCTCAGCGTGGCGGTGTTGAGCATGCCGTCGAGGTAGGCCTGGGCGATCTGCTCCTGACGTTGCGCGCGCAAGGCCTGGGTCAGTTGGTCGCGCAGTTCGTCCAGCGTCGCAGTGCGCGCCGGTTGTTGCTCGGTGAGTTTGATGATGTGGAATCCGGCAATGCTTTGTACGGGATCGGAGACGGCGCCCACCTTGAGCCGCGCCACCGCGCCGCGCACTTCTGGCACCAGTTGCTGCAACGGTTGCAGGCCGGTATCACCACCCCGCTCTGCCGTCACGCGATCCTGCGAATATTGCGTAGCGAGCGCTGCAAATTCGCCCGGTGCTGACTGGGCTTTCTTGCTCAACTCAAGCGCTTGTTTGCGCACCGATTCCACATTCGAAGCCTCACTGACGCCGAGGAAAATCTGACTGACCCGGTACAGCGCCGGCGTCTGCCAGTTGGCCTTGCCGGAGTCATACGCCTGCTGCAACTCGGCCGCACTCGGATAGTCGGCCGGCACCTGACTCACCGAGCGCAAATAATCACGAAACACGATCTGCTCGGTCGCCGCCCGGGTCTGCCGGGCGATGTCGGGCCGCTGCGCCCAGCCCTGCGCATCCGCCTGCTCCAACACTGCTTTCTCGGCCAGACGTGTGCGAATCCAGCGCTCCAGCGCCTCACGGTTGCCGCGCAGTTGCTCGCGGGTCTGCTGCGGGACCGCCGCGAGCAATGCTTGCAATTCTTCAGGCGAGACCTGTTGATTGCCCAGTCGTGCCACCGCTGGCCCGCTCGCAATCGCGGCTGCCGACGACGGTTGCTGGGCAGCGACCGGATCACTTCCAGGTCGCAGCACCAGCGCCACGGCCACCACCAACAGCGCCACGGCGGCAGCGCTGACTACCATGGCAGGCTTTTTCACAGCGTCACTTCCTCTTCTTCAGTAACGACAACTTTCGCCGCCTGCGCCGCCGGGGCCTGACTGAAGTCGCGCAGGTAAACGATGAATTCCTGCAACAGCCGATCCCACAACTCCAGATTGCCACGCAGGTGATCGTTGCTCACACCCGCAGCCACCACCACGTCCATTTCCATGACCAGAAATTCGCCTTGCAACGACAACCGGGCAAAACGTCGGGTAGCGTTCCATTCCTCGGCTACGCCTTGGGGCAACTCACCTTGCACACGCAGCGCGCAACTGAACGTGAAATCGACGTAACTGCCCTGCTCCACCGCCGCATTACCGAAACGTACGGCGTAGCCAATGCCCTGGCTGGCGCTGAGCAACTGGACGATGCCGTTCTGCTCACTCGGGTTGACGCGATAACCGGCGGCTTGCAGCACATCGGTCAGTGATTGCGGTGAAACGTGGGTGATCAATTGAGTCATGACTGCTTCCTTGTTCATCAGTGAGCGAGCGCTGCTTGCGGCGCGTCGAATTGCGTCTTGTAAAGGTCGTCGCCAAAGCCTTGGGCCAGCTCTTCGAACTTGACCCGGGCGCTACCGGCAAAGGGCTGGCGGATTTTCATCACCTCGGCGACATCGATGTTTTCGTAGGCCGTGAGGATCTGTTTGGCGACGTCGTACATTTGCTGATTCTTGACTGAACATTGCTGCACTTGTGTGTCACGTTCAGCCAATTGCGCTTGCAGCTTCGCGCGTTCGGCTTCTTTGCCGCGCGCGAGAACCAGCAAATCGTCATAGGCCTTTTTGAACTTGCCGGTCTGCTCGGCACTGGCCGCGACTTGCGCCTGGGCCTGACTGTGCAGGCTCTGTTGTTGCCCGGCCAGTTGCTCGGCGAGGCCTTTGGCTTTGGCCAGTTCGGCCGTCAATTGCTTGATTTGCGCCTGGGCAGCCTGGGCCTCGTTTTGCGCCGCCAATTGCGCGGCGCTGGCCTGGGCCTGCTGGCTTTGCAGGGCCTGCAACTGTTGGGCGGTGCTGCGCAGTTGCGTGCGCAAGCGTTCTTCCATGCCTTCGGCGCTCGCCCCGGTGGCGATCAACAGGCCGAGTCCGAGCCCTAACAAGCGGTTTTTCATAACCTCTCCCGGCGCTTAAAAGCGCGTGTTGATCTCAAGCTGCAAGACGTCGATGTCGAACGGCGCGCCATACACCGCCTCGGTACTCATCCAGCGTCCGGTGGCCGACACGTTTTTCGCCAGGCCATAGTTGCCGCCCATGAAATAGCCCTTGGCGTTGGTGCCGCCGAGGTGGAATGACGAGTCGTTGAAGCCGTCCGGCAAGGCGTCCGGCTGGATGTACTTGTAGCCGGCGAACAGGTTCCAGTCGCCCTTGCGTTTGAGGTCCAGCGCGTTGCCAAGGGTGAACTGCACCATCCACGCGTTGGCGCCGCTTTCGATGTCGCCATTGCTGTCGAGGTTGTTGACGATCTGCCCGGCCGAGCGCTTGCGCATCTCGCCTTCGTCGTAGCTGAGGTTGTGGATGTAGTTGCCCTGGCTGCGCAGCTTGAAGTCTTGCGGCAGGTCGGCGTCCCAGACCAGGTTGAGGTCGAGCAGGTTGAACTCGGACGCCAGCCCCACGTACTGCGGTTGTGGCGTCGTGGTCGGGTTGAGCGGGTTCGGTGTGATGTCACGCAGCAGGAACACGCTGTTACCCTTCTGCATGAACGCCGCGCGCGTGCCGTCGCTGTCGCAGCCCGGCGCACCGGCCCACGGCTCGCAAGGGCTGGAGCGCTGGCCCTGAATGTCGTCGAAGCGGTAGTAAGCCAGCGCACCTTTCAAGCGGTTGTTGCTGTTGATCGCCCATTTCGCGCCGAGTTGCGCGCCGTACAGCCACTTGTTGTCGCTCTCTTCCTTATCGAAGCCATTGCTGCTGGCGCTGTCGTTGGTGTAATCGACCGGGAACGCGCCGACCGTGCCGAACACGCCCCAATCGTGGTTGAGCTTGTGGTCGAAAATCGCTGCCACACCGTCGAAGTTCAAGTCGTTGGAATAGAGCATGTCGGTGGACATGAACGGGTTGGCGAAGCGCCCGCCCGTCAGCGTCAATTCATCCATCGGCTTCCAGCTCAGATAGCCCTGATCGAGCCAGATGTCTTTCTTGGCGAAACCGCCGCCGAGGTTTTGCGTGGTCGAAACCGGGTTGTTGTCCGAGCCGGTGCCGATGCGGATACCGGCGGTCCACTCGGGCGATATCACCGCTTTCATGCCCAGCCGGGCGCGCAGGCGGAACAGGTTTTCGCGATCTTCGCGGGTATTGAGCAACGGCGGCAGGCTGGTGCTGCTGTTGGGGTTCACGTCGTACGGGCCGTTGTTGTTGAGCTTGGCGAAGTCGACGATTTCGTTACTGTTGTTGCCCGAGTAATAACGCGATTCGTCACGCAGGCGGATGTCGCCGTCGAAGCTGATGCGCGCAGCCCATTCCGGGAAGCTGTTGGGCGCCGCCCAGTTCTCCTGTTTGGCGGTGGCCATGACTTCGGCTTTGACCTGATCGCGGATCTGGTCACGCACCGCCGCTGGCACATATTGCACGCGTACATCGCCCGGCGCCGCGACCGGCCCGGCCGCCACAGCGGTAGACGCCGCAGCCTGCTTGGCCTGGGCCGCTTCGTTCTGCGCCTGAGCGATCAGCGCGTCAGCCTTGTCCTGTTTCAGAATGCCCTGCTCGACCAGCAAGCGGATCAGATTGATCGTGGCGTTTTCCGAGGGCGCAGGCGCTGCCACGGCCTGACCGATCAGGGTCGCAATGACCATGCCGACCGCCAGGGACAATCGATTCACGTTGGAAATCATCTGCACACAACTCCTTTTGCCAAAGCTCGAATAAATGAATTAACCCGGACGTCGCCCTTGCAGGGACAAGCGCACAGGCAAAGTAATGGAGGCCGGAGGCCGTTCGCTGAGGGCCGGCGCGCCGCGTAACGCGGCCAGCACCTGGGTATCGATTTGCGGATTGCCGCTGGACTTGATCAGCTCGACGCGGGTGATCTCGCCGACGCTGCTCAGCCACACATCCGCTTGCAGCGAAAACGCGAGGTTGCGCAGGTCGGGGTTCTCGCGCAGCAGACGCTGAAAAGTGAACGCCAGAAACTGGCTGTACGTACCCGTGCCCAGACGCCCGCCGCCAGCACCGGCCATGCCGCCGCCCTTGCCCGCGCCGATGTTGAACGCGTCGTTGCCACTTTGCGCATCGCCGTCCATTTGCATCGGGTTGGCCAGATCATCCGCCGGCGATGGCGGCGCCTCTTCTTCAGGCTTGACCTCTTGCGGTTCAGGCGTCGGTTCTGGCTCGACGACTTTTTCTTCCACCGGGGTTTCCGGCTCCGGCGGTTTCTCCGGCGGCGGAGGCGGTGGTGGCGGCAGCGGAATGATCGTCGGCACCTTCGGCGCTTCACGGCGGATACCGCTCATGTCGTTGGCCCACTGCCAGAGGAACCACGCGGCGAGCGCGCCGATCAGCAACCCGGCGCCCCACTTGGCAAAGCGCAGCGGCGACTTTTTCACGGGCGGCGGCTCGATCGGGAGTTGTGCAGTCATGGCTCAGCCCTGGCTCGGTTTGCCGGTCACGAGACCGACTTGCGACAGTTCCAGCCGGCGCAACAGGTCCAGCACCTCAATGACTTTCTGGTATTGCACGGTCGCGTCACCGCGCACGATCACCGGAAAATCCGGGCTCTGCGCCTTCTCGATGCGCAGGCGCTCTTCCAGCTCGGCGAGCGTCACCGGGTAGGCATCGAGAAACACCTGGCCGCCGTCGTTGACCGAAATCGCCTTGGTTTTCGCTTCCGACAGCGACACCGAGGCGCTGGCTTTGGGCAGGTTGATCTGAATCCCGGAAACCTGCGCCGTGGCGGTAAGAATGAACATCACCAGCACCACCATCAGCACATCGACCAGCGGAGTGATGTTGATGCTGTCGACGGCGGCATCTTCTTCATCGTCGTGGGAGGCATTTACGGACGCCATGTCAGTGCTCCTCAGGCCGGTACAGAGTGGTTGGCGTGATGGCCGCGCGCATGCGCCGACTCACTGAGCTGGCTCTCGCCGTGCAACTCCGCCAGGCGAGTGATGAACTCGTCGACGAAGATGCGCATGTCGGCACTGACTTCCTTGTTGCGGGTGATCAGGCGGTTGTAGCCAAACAGCGCCGGGATCGCGACGAACAGGCCCATCGCCGTGGCCAGCAGAGCGGCGGCCATGCCCGGCGCAATGGCGTTGATGTTGACGTCGCCGGCCATGGCCGTGCCGAGAAACACCACCATGATCCCCAGCACCGTGCCGAGCAGGCCGATATACGGACCGCCAGCGATGGCGTTGGACAGGGTCGAGAGTTTCGAACTCAGTTGCTGGTTTTCGCGGGTGCGCACGCCGTCCATGGAACAGCGGATCGCTTCGATGGTTGCCCCGGAAACCGATGACGTGTCGGCGCCCTGCTCGCGGCGGGTGCGGATCTCTTTTACCGCCACCAGATACAGGCGCCACAATGGCGAATGCTGCAAGCGCTGGGCGAGTTGCGCGTCGTCGGCGAACATCTCCAGGCGCGTGCCGACCTTGGCGAATTGCACGCGGAAATCTTCATTGGCGGCGGTGACGCGGCCGAGGGTGCGGTTCTTGCGCAGCATGATGACCCACGACTGGAACATCATCAGCACCAGCACCGCGATGATCACCCAGGCGTCGATTGGTACTGCGTTGAGCAGAAAGCCGAGGCTGCCGAAACCAAAACCGGACTGTTCTTCATCGACACCGTAAGCCACCAGTTTCGACTCGGCGCCTTGCGAGGTCGCATCGGCCAGCAACAGCGCGGCCGGGCGGGCGACTTTGGACAGGCGCAGCTCATCGATGGCGCCCACGAATGGCTGGAACGCACCTTCGTGCAGATCGGCGCCGATGGCCATGACCGAGTTGAATGCCGGCATCGCTTGGGCCAACACTGCGCTTTCACGACCGTTGAGGTACAGCGTCACCTTCGAGCCTTGAGCGGTCAGGGCGACGTGTTGCCATTGCGCCGGAGTCAGCGCTTGCGTGGCAGCGGCGCGCTGGCCGTCGATCTCCACGAACGGCACGCCCTGGTTGACACCGATCAGCAGACTTTGCGTGCCCTCGCGACGAGCGAGAATCAATTGTTCGCCATTGGCCTGATCCAGACGCAACCAGGCACTGAACGTAAACGCACTATCGGTGTTGTGTTGCAGCGAAGGACTGGCCGGCAGCAGCAATGGCTGACCACTGAGCTGCAATGCGCGCCCTACTACGCCGTCAATTGCCGCGCCGGTCGCGCTTTGTGCGGTGTTGCCGTAGGCGGTGGTGTCTTTGGCCGGCGTGCCGGTGGCGCCGTCGAAGTGATAGAGCGCGGTGTAATTCGGATCGAAGGTCAATTGGCCGTTGCCGGTGGCCGGCGCCTTCTGGTTGCCGTAGTACATCCAGATGTCCTGACGCTGACCGCCCTCGACGTTCGGCACATCGACCCAGATCAGCGCCATGCCCATCAGCGCATCGAAACTTTCGATCTGGTGGTTGAGCACGGTTTTGTCATCGGCGGCAACAAAGCGCAGATCCGAGCCGTCCTCTTTCACACCATCGAACGTGAAGTTGCCGGTGTGCAGGCGCACCAGCAGCGCGGTGCGGCCCAGAGCCTGATTGATCGCCGCGCCTTGCGGTGTGGTGTCGACGGCAATCTGTTTGCGGTAATGCCAGTCGTCCTGCCACCAGGCCTGGGCCGTGGCCGGGAGCACGAAGCCCAGGCAGATCAACAACGAAAGAAAGAGGCGTTGCATGGACGTGCTCCGTTAGAAAGTGGCTTGAAGGTTGAAGTGCAGGCGCGATTCCTGTTTCGAGGTGTTCGGCCCTTCGAGTAGCGGATAGCCCCAGTCGAGGCTGCCGGACAGCCATTTGCTGAGGCTGGCGCGGGTGCCGAGGCCGACACTGGCGAGGGCGTAATTGGCGTCCTGATCCGGCAGTTCGTCGCGCAGGTACAGTTGCGCGCCCTCGGCGAAGGCGTAGAAGCGCCAGTCCTGCATCCAGGTGCCGGCGTACTTCGCCAGCGACGGCGTGCGCAGTTCCTGGCTGAGCAGATAGCCGTCGTCCGCCGTGCGTTCGGCGGCCAGATAGCCGCGCACCGACGTGGCGCCGCCGGCGGAGAATTGTTCGTTGGAAACCAATGGACCGGAGGCCAGTTGAAACGCGGCTTTGCTTGCGCTCTGCCAGTCGCTGTCGAAGGTCCAGGTGTAATTCGTGTCGCCCTTGAGCACGGCGAAACTCGGCTTGGCGCGGTAGCGTTTGTAGTCGAAATCTTCATCGTCGCTGCCGTAGCCGAAGACGCTGCGCGTGGCTGCGACGAGGCTCAGGCCAAGGCCGAGCTGGCTCTTTTCGCTGTAGCGATAACCGTTGTAGGCGAAGGTGAACGGTGCGTATTGCAGCGGCACCTTGTCGCTTTCGCCGGACAGGCTCAGGCGCTCGTCGAAGTCCTTGAAGTCGATGCCGGCCGACAGCGAGTTCGACCAGTTGCCGCTTGAGGGCAGCGTGTAGATCGCTGCGACGCCGTAGCTGTGACCCTTGCCGAGGACGTTGCTGCCGCCGATGGTGGCGACGTTGCTGTCGGACTGATAACCGGAGAACTGCACACTCCAGCGCTCGCTCAACGGCGCGGTATAGGAACCGGACCAGACCTTGGCATTGTCGGTTTCCTGCGGCGCGGTGAAGAACGTCAGGTTGACGCTGTGCCCCAGTTGCCAGAGGTTGTTGTAACCGAGGCTGGTGACCGTGCGCAGCTTTTCGGTGTCGGCGCTGTAGTCGTTGTTCAGGCCGACGCTGGCGGTCCACGGGTTCTGGTCTTCGACCTGCAAATCAACATCCATGGTGCCGGGGCGCTGACCTTCGCGCACCAGCGGCATGACTTGGCGGCCGGGGGTTTTGTTGAGCTGCGCCAGTTCGCCCTGAACCTTGGCGAAGTCCGGCACCTCGCCCTCCTTCAGCGCCGGCACGTTGTCGCGAATGTCCAGTGGCGAATAGTGTTTTGCGCCGACCACACGCACGCGACCGACCTTGGTTTCGCTGACTTGCAGGTAGACGATGCCATCGGCCACAGCCTGTTCGGGCAACTCGACGAACACCGACTGATAGCCGCGTTCCTGATAGGCCTTCTGCAACGCGTCGCGCGCGCCTTCAATGTCGCTCAGGGCTTTTTGCGGGCCGAGGAACGGGTACACCGCTTCCTCGATGGCCCGCGCATCGAGCACGGTGTTGCCGCGCACGAAGTATTCGTTGACGTCGACCAGACGCGGAGCGGCCGGCGCTTCTGCGCCCTCCTCGGCCAACGCCGGCTGCGCGCCCGCCGCCACCAGCAACCAGCCCCACAGCGCCAGCCGTGACGTGAAAATCCGTTCCACACTACCCCCTGAAATTCGCGATGACCTGTTGGCGTTTGTCGCCCCGGTGTGTTGCGTCAATTGCTGATCGTTGTCGCGCAGGCGTGCTTGCCCAGCCAGGTGTGCAAGAGCGCGAAGTTCAAGGAGAACTCGGGCATTTGCAGCAAGGCACCACAGAACACTTCGCCGATGATTTTCTGAATGAGCAGCACCGCCCGCGGCTCGTTGAGCAGCGTGGCGATGTCGCGACTGAGGGCGTTGAAGCTCCAGACTTTCTGGTTCAGGCCCAGGCCGACGAACCAGCGGAACAGCAGGTTGTAGTTCAGTTGCTCATAGAGTTGTTGTTCACTGGGCACCGAATACAGCAGTTGCAGGAGCAGGATGTGCATGACCGTTTGCGCGGGAATGAGCATGCCGGGTTCGGCATTGAGGTCGTGCAGCAGGTCGCGGTGGGCGTCGAGCAGGTCGTCGATCTGCGGGCGCAACAAGACCAGCGAATGCCCCGGCGGAATGTAGCTCGACACTTCCTTCAAGGCGCCTTGCCAGTCATCCTGCGAGACGATCCAGACCCACGGCGCGCCGTAGCGATACACCGAAACCGGCTTCTTGCGCGCGGCTTCGACGATCTTCGACAGGCGTTGATCAAGCTCCTGCATGCCCACTTTCGAGTAGCGTTCCATAGTCCCCACTGCCTCACTCCCGGCGTCCCGCCTCGGCTTGTGAAAAGCGCCCCGTTGGGCCCCTCAAGCGCGTTACACAGGCATGACCGGACTGGCTATGTGCTACCGAACTTTTGTCATAAAAGCTTCATTACACGCCACGCAAAAACCCTGTGGGAGTGAGCCTGCTCCCGATGGCGGTGTGTCCGTCAAAAAGGAGTTGGCTGACCTGACGCTATCGCGAGCAGGCTCACTCCTACAGGGGATCGGCGTTGCACCTGCCCTTCTGTTCTGCACCTCTGCGTGACATTCACATGACATTTGCGGGGTTAAATCCACAGGCATTCAGGCGTATAACCTGTAGAGACTTTTTGATCTACATGCGCAAATCAACACGGGGTAGCGACATGACCACAGCAAACATCCTTGGCAACCTGTTCCCTTCAGTCAGCGACATCCCGGAAAAATACCGCCTCGATGCGCAGCTTGAGCAGCGCGAATACCTGGTCGACGGTGAGTTGCGCCGCTGGGACGGCCCGCTCGCGCAAGTGCGCAGCCCGGTGTATTTGCAAGGCGCCAACGGCGACGAACAAGTGATTCTCGGCAGCACGCCGCTGCTGGATGCCGACACCGCCCTCACCGCCCTCGACGCTGCAGTGCGCGCCTATGACCGGGGCCAGGGCTTGTGGCCAACCATGCGCGTCGCCGAGCGCATCCAGCATGTCGAAGCTTTCCTCAGCCGTATGCGCGAGCAGCGCGAAGCGGTGGTAAAGCTGCTGATGTGGGAGATCGGCAAAAATCTCAAGGACTCGGAAAAAGAGTTCGACCGCACCTGCGATTACATCGTCGACACCATCAATGCCCTGAAAGAACTCGACCGCCGCTCCAGCCGTTTCGAACTGGAACAGGACACCCTCGGCCAGATCCGCCGCGTGCCGCTCGGCGTCGCCCTGTGCATGGGCCCTTACAACTATCCGCTGAACGAGACGTTCACCACGCTGATCCCGGCGCTGATCATGGGCAACACCGTGGTGTTCAAACCGGCCAAGCTCGGCGTTTTGCTGATTCGCCCGCTGCTCGAAGCGTTCCGCGACAGCTTCCCCACTGGCGTGATCAACGTGATCTACGGCAGCGGCCGCGAGACCGTCAGCGCGCTGATGGCCAGCGGCAAGATCGACATCTTCGCCTTCATCGGCACCAACAAGGCCGCCAGCGACCTGAAAAAACTGCACCCCAAACCGCACCGCTTGCGTGCTGCCCTTGGCCTGGATGCGAAGAACCCTGGCATCGTGCTGCCGGAGGTCGATCTGGATAACGCAGTCAGCGAAGCGGTGACCGGCTCGTTGTCGTTCAACGGCCAGCGCTGCACCGCGCTGAAAATCCTCTTTGTTCATGAAGACGTGGTCGATCGCTTCATCGAAAAATTCAACGCCCGCCTGGCCACGCTGAAACCGGGCATGCCATGGGACAGCGGTGTGTCGCTGACGCCGCTGCCGGAATCGGGCAAGGTCGATTACCTGCACGCGCTGGTCGCCGACGCGCAAAGCAAGGGCGCGCAGGTGGTCAACCCGAATGGTGGTGCATCCCGGGCTTCGTTCTTCTACCCGGCAGTGCTCTATCCGGTCACGCCGCAGATGCGTGTCTACCAGGAAGAGCAGTTCGGCCCGGTGGTGCCGATCGTGCCGTACCGTCACCTCGATACCGTGATCGATTACGTGCTGGAGTCGGACTTCGGTCAACAGCTGAGTATCTTTGGCACCAACCCGGTGGCCGTCGGCCGTCTGGTCGACACCTTCGCCAATCAGGTCGGACGAATCAACCTCAACGCGCAGTGCCAGCGCGGCCCGGACACCTACCCGTTCAACGGCCGCAAAAACTCCGCCGAAGGTACGCTTTCGGTGCACGATGCGTTGCGCGTGTTTTCAATCCGTACGCTGGTGGCGACGAAATTCCAGGAGAGCAACAAGGACCTGATCAGCGAGATCATTCGCGGGCGCGATTCGAGCTTCCTGACCACCGACTACATCTTCTGACCGGCAAACCGGCAGGATTGAAAATTCCCGCCTGAAACACACCGCTCCCGGTAAAACCAGTGTCTACACTGAGGCCAGCACTGCTGGATGCCGGGAGGCGATGATGCTCGACTACTTCGCGTTGGGTTTGTTGGTGTTCGTCGGTCTCGTGCTGTTTTACGGGATCATCGTGTTGCATGACATTCCGTACGAGATCGCCGTTCACCGCAAGCATCCGCACCAGGATGCGATCCATGCCACCGGCTGGGTCAGTCTGTTCACCTTGCATGCGCTCTGGCCGTTCCTGTGGATCTGGGCGATGGCCTATCGAGAAGATCGCGGCTGGGGCTTCGGCGACGGCAAGTCGGTGCAGAGCCATGTGCTGCGCCTGGAACAGCAAGTGCTGCAACTGCAAACCCGGTTGGAGAAACTGGAAACCCGCTCTCCCGGAACTGAACCGCCCGCCCGTCCACACGGCGAGGGGATCTGAACCATGGATCTTCTCCTTGTCCTGACCTATGCCGCTTTCTGCGTCGCGCTGTTCAAGATTTTTCGCATTCCGCTGAACAAATGGACCGTGCCCACGGCGGTGCTCGGTGGCATTGTGCTGGTCGGCGCGCTGATTTTTACGATGAACTACAACCACCCGTACTCTGAGGTGGCGCGCTCGTATTTCGTCTCGGTGCCGGTGATTCCGATTATCAGCGGCCAGGTCATCGAGGTGCCGGTACAGGGCAACGAACCCCTGGAAAAAGGTGATGTGCTGTTTCGCATCGACCCGACGCCTTTTGAAAACCGGGTGAAATCGCTCAAGGCACAATTGATCGCGGCCAAAGGCGATCGTTATCGCATCACCGAACTGATCCGCCGCAACTTCGGCACTCAACGCGAACTGGATGCCGCCATCGCGCGCACCGATGATCTGCAAGCGCAGTTGGACAACGCCCAGTTTGAACTCGACAACACCGTGGTGCGCGCGCCAAGCAAGGGCTTCGTGACCCATGTGTCGCTGCGCCCGGGCATGATGGCGAGCAAGCTGCCGTTGCGCCCCTCGATGGTGTTTATTCCGCAGGAAGGCCAGTATTTCGCTGCGTGGATGCGCCAGAACAGCCTGTTGCGCCTGACCGTCGGCGATGAAGCCGAAGTTGCGTTCGATGGCATTCCCGGCAAGGTCTTCGCCGGTCGGGTAAAAAATGTCATTGGGGTGATCGCCGAAGGCCAGGTGCAGCCTTCCGGCACGCTGATCGGCTATACCGGTTCCCCGCCGGCCGGGCGGGTGCCGGTGATCATCGAAATCACCGACCCCAACTTCGCCCAATACAGCCAACTCATGCCGGGAGGCGCTTACGGGCAGGCGGCGCTGTACAGCCAGCACTTTCATCACATCGGCGCGATGCGCAAAATCCTGCTGCGCATGTCGGCATGGATGAATTACATTTTCCCTTTCCATTGATTGCAGGTTTGAAAGCGAGGTTCGCACTGAGCACTTTCCGCACCCATCGACTGCCACCGCTTTTACGCCGCGTCCTGCGGCCGTTGCTCGATCCGTTTCGGCGCTATCGCCACGCCCGTCTGATACATGCGGTGCGGGTGGCGCTGGGGTTGCTGGCGACGATTCTGTTGACCACCGGCATCAACCTGCCCCACGGTGAATGGGCTTCGGTGACCATGCTGGTGGTGATCGGCGGCTTGCAGCATCACGGAAATATCGGCAAAAAAGCCGCCGAGCGAGCCATTGGCACGTTGATCGGTGCCGGAGTCGGGTTGGCTCTGGTAGCCCAGCACGCGTGGCTCGGCATGCCCTGGCTGACCTATTTCTCGATGGCTGTGGTCTGCGGGTTCTTTTCCTATCACGCCATTGGCAAGGGCGGCTACACCGCGCTACTTTCAGCCATTACCGTGTTTATCGTGGCCGGACACGGCGACAACCCGATCACCGATGGTTTGTGGCGCGGCGTCGATATCCTGATCGGCATCGCCCTCGCCCTCGCCTTCTCGTTTGCCTTGCCGCTGTATGCGGTGTACTCGTGGCGCTACAACCTCGCTGATGCCCTGCGCGACTGCGCCACGGTGTACGGGCGCATCATCAGCGGCCAACCGGTCAGTGCCGACGAGCACGTGAAGCTGATGAGCCGCCTCGGCGCGGTGATGGTGCAACTGCGCTCGCTGATGCCGTCAGTGTCCAAGGAAGTGAAAATTTCCATGACCGAACTCGATGCGATCCAGCGCAACCTGCGCATGTGCATCAGCACCCTGGAGATCCTCGGCAACATCCGCCCGAACGCCAGCGATGCGCACGCCATGGCCCATTTGCAAACCGCGTTGAAGGCCGAGCATCGGCAGATTCGCGTGCAACTGATCGGCATGGCCCGCGCCTTGAAAAGCGGCGCGACCCAGCGTCTGGATCGGCCTGTGGAACTGCTGCAGGTCCATCTGGATGCACCGGTTGACAACACGCTGGACGGTTACCGGTTACTGACCCGCCAATTGGCGGCGAATGTCAGCGAACTGCGCCAGCGCCTGGCCGTGACCGCACCGCGCTGGAACATCTGACCGTCATTGCGCAGCCAGGCGCCGCGTCTTCAGGCCCCAGCCCTGTTGCATACCCGCCGCGGCCAGCAGAATCGCGGCGACGCCGAGCCATTGCAGGGTTTCGAGGCGATGACCGAAGGCGAACCAGTCAACAAAGATCGCGGCAATCGGGTAGATGAATGACAGCGCGCCGGTCAACGCGGTTGGCAATTTCTGAATCGCGCCGTAGAGCAAGACATACATCAGGCCGGTGTGCACGATCCCCAGCGTGATCAGACTGGCCCAGGCACTCGGCGCTTGCGGCAATGCGCTGAAATGCGCAAACGGCGCCAGCAACAGCACCCCGGTGCATACTTGAATCAGTGCAATCAGATGAGGCGGCGTGCCCGTCAGGCGCTTGATGATCAGCGCCGCAATCGCATAGAGCAGCGCCGCGCCCAATGCCAGGGCGATACCCGTCAGATAATCGTTGCCGCTCTCACCTTGAGTGCCGTGAGCGCTGACAATCGCCAGCATGCCCATGAACGAAATCACCAGCCAGAACAGCTTCTGCAGAGTGATTTTTTCCCCCAGAAACAGCGCCGCCAGCCCTACCAGCATAAACGGCTGTACGTTGTAGACCGCCGTGCCGATCGCGATAGAGGCTTTGGAGTACGAGGCAAACAACAACACCCAGTTGCCGACAATCGCCATGCCGCTGAGCACCGCCAGCAGAAACGTGGTACGGGTCAGAATGCCCGGGCGCAGAAAGCCGAACGCCGCGCAAATCAGCAACAACGTCCCGGCGCCGAACACGCAACGCCAGAACACCACGTCGAGTACCGGTTGCCCGGAGACCAGCACAAACCAGCCGATCGTCCCGGATATCAGCATGGCAGCGGTCATTTCCAGCGAACCGCGACGGAGTGTCTTGTCCATCTTTTATCTCCTGAGCCTGTGGCGAAAACATGGCAAAAGTATGCCCGGCGCGCGCGGGGCTTCTCCAGCGCATAAACAAGGCTAAACTTGCGCTTCACCTTTTTTATCGCGGGTGTTTTTTAACAAACGCCTAATGCCGGAGTTGCTCATGACTGATGATATTGATCAGATTCTCATCAGCGCGCTGATGGAAGATTCGCGGCGCTCGCTCAAAGCACTGGCGCAGATAAGCGGTTTGTCTTCGCCGAGCGTTGCCGAACGCTTGCGCCGTCTGGAAGAACGCGGCGTGCTCAAGGGCTACACGGTGGAGATCGATCCAAAGTGCTTCGGCTATCAGTTGCAGGCAATCGTCCGAGTGCGGCCGCTGCCGGGGCAGTTGCAGGAGGTCGAACGGCAGATCCTGTCGATCCCCGAATTTACCGAATGCGACAAGGTCACCGGCGAAGATTGCTTCATCGCGCGCCTGCATGTGCGTTCGATGGAACAGCTCGACACCCTCCTCGACCGCCTCAATACCCTGGCGGAAACCAACACCGCCATCGTCAAGAAAACCCCGGTCAAACGTCGTTTGCCGCCGATGGCGTAGCCGAGGCACTTTTTTGCGGACAAGAAAAAACCCGCCGAAGCGGGTTTTTCCGTTGTTGCGTGGCTGCGATCAGTCGTCGCGGCTCATGATGCCAAACAGTTGCAGCAGGCTGACGAACAGGTTGTAGATCGATACATACAGGCTGATGGTCGCCATGATGTAGTTGCGTTCGCCGCCGTGGATGATCGCGCTGGTCTGGAACAGAATGCAGACCGACGAGAACAGCACGAAGCCGGCGCTGATCGCCAGTTGCAGACCGCTGATCTGGAAGAAGAAGCTTGCGACGACCGCGCCCAGTAACACGAAGAACCCGGCGGTGATGAAGCCGCTGAGGAAGCTCATGTCCTTGCGGGAGATCAGCACGTAGGCCGACAGACCACCGAATACCAGTGCGGTCATGGCGAAAGCCGAGCTGACCACTTCGGCGCCGCCCTGCATGCCCAGGTAACGGTTGAGAATCGGACCGAGCAGGAAGCCCATGAAACCGGTCAGCGCAAACGCCGACACCAGGCCCCACGCGGAGTCACGGAGTTTGTTGGTGAGGAAGAACAGCCCGTAGAAGCCGATCAGCACCACGAAGATATTCGGGTAGCCGACACGCATCTGCTGCGCCACGAAAGCCATCACGCCGCTGAATGCGAGGGTCAGAGCCAGCAGGCCGTAAGTGTTGCGCAGGACGCGGCTAACCTCTAGCTGCTCAGCCTGCACGCTGTTATTAACTGCGTAATCCTGTTCGCGCATGGCGACACTCCTGTTGGTTGGAAACGTTCAGATGCAAAGATCATAACAGACGCTCTGTAACAAGCCATGCAGAGAGTTTGACAGTGTGTTTCATTCAGGTATTATGGCGCCCGCAACGCAAACGGAGGTGTGGCCGAGTGGTTTAAGGCAACGGTCTTGAAAACCGTCGACTGTAACAGGTCCATGAGTTCGAATCCCATCGCCTCCGCCATATTTGTACCGACAAAGCCCTGATTATTCAGGGCTTTGTCGTTTCTGGCGTTCAGGAAAACCGGCTCCCCTCACGAAGATCGCTTCCGCATTCTCAGCCATTTCCGCCACCCTGCCCTTCCGGCACCGTTACGTTGGCGTTGATCAAATCAATCCAAGCAAAGCGCATTCGTTGCATTAACTCCGGAAAATGGGCAGCTTTCGACCCGAAGCGGACGCCAAGGATTGCCGGCGGGGAGAGTTTCCTGATGCCTTTGTGCGCCGTATAGTGGCAATACTTTTTTCGGTCAAAGGAATGGCTATGAACCCGCTAAGCGGCCTACCCGTCGGTGTGATCGGCGACCGTGACACTGTAAATGTCACGTCGCATTGCGCGAAAAGGAGAACGCCATGCGTGCAGGCGTGACTCTTGCCGGGATTGGCACCACGTTGGCGCTGTTGTCTGCATCGCCAGCCCAGCCTGCACCCCTGCCGCCAGTCACTGTCAACCAGGGTGGTATCTCAGTGCTGGTACAAGGCTCGGGAACAGATATCATCTTAATTCCAGGATTTGCGTCGTCCTACGAAGTCTGGGCTGATTTGGCCTCCGGATTACGGCACAGCCACCGTCTCCATCTCGTGCAGGTAGCTGGCTTTGCCGGCTCGCCTGCCGTATCCAATCCAGACGGGAGAGTCGTCGCGCCGACGGTCGAGGCGATCGCTGAATACCTCCGCAGCCAGCGCATCGAGGCGCCGGTGATCATCGGTCATTCGTTGGGTGGTGAGGTGGCACTGATGCTGGGTGCGCGTCATCCCGATCAAGTGGGACGCCTGATGATTGTCGATGCGATGCCCTTCTATACGTTGCTCTTTTACCCGTCCGCGACCAGTGAAACGGCGACCCCGCATGCTGCTGCGATGCGCGATGCAATGTTGGCGGCAACGCCTGAGCAGGCGCACGCCATGCAGCAGGCCGCCATCGCCCGTCTCGCTAAAACTGAAGCGGTCAGGCCAGGCCTGGTCGCAGCTGGGATGAACTCGGACCGAAAGACGATGGCCGATGCCATGTATGAACTGATGGTCACCGACCTCCGGCCTGAGCTTGAACGCATCAAGGTGCCTGTCGAGGTCGTCTATGCCTACGACCTGCTTTACGGCGTAGAGGCATCCCACATTGATGCAATGTTCCATAACGCCTATGCCTCGACCCCAAATATCAGCTTCAGGCGCATTGACGGCAGTTTTCACTTCATCATGCTTGATCAGCCAGAACTGTTCGCCAGTGCTGTCATCAAGTTCCTGAACCGGTGAGCGACGGTGGGGTATCTAGAGCGATGAATCAGCGTTAAAGGGCACAGGATTCGTTGCCGCTCTAAAACAAAAGGGGACTGATTTATTTCTCAGATTTATTTCTCAGAAAATAAATCAGTCCCCTTTTCTACACATCGGGGATTACCAGATCGATACAAGTGTCAATGCACACTCCACGTCTTCGTTCTTCAGGGTGCAATAGAACGAGCCATTTGCCGGCTGGCGCCGGGTGGCTGTCCGGTGATGCGCTTGAAGGCGCGGCTGAAGGCTGCCTGAGAGGTGTAGCCCAGGCGCTGCGCCACGGCCTCAATAGGCAGTCGCTCGAGACTTAGCCATTGATTGGCGAGGCGCATCCGCAGTTCAGTCACATAGCGCAGCGGGGGGATGCCGATAGTGGCCTGGAAGCGTTCCGCGAAGACCGAGCGAGAGGTGTTACATTGCGCAGCCAGTCCCGCTACCGTCCAGTCACGCGCCGGCTCCCGATGCAAGGCCAGGAGCGCGCGGGCCAGCCTGGGGTCTCGTAACGCGGCCACCAGGCCAGAGGCGTTGCCGCAGGCGCATTCAACCCAGCCACGGACGATCATCGCTGCCACTACGTCGGCGAGACGAGCGAGGATGCCTGCGAAGCCGATGCGTGCGGAGCGAACTTCGTGCTCCATGGTCGCGAGAATTGGCATAAGCCCAGGGTAACGCTGCCCCCTGGCATCAATCAGCATCAGATCTGGCATCAACCCGCCGAGGCCTTGCATGCTTCCGAGTTCGAACTCCATGCAGCCGCTAAAGATAAGGGTGCTGGGGCTGACTTCGGCACCAGGGGAAGCATCCACCGCGCAGACCGCCTCGCTGAGTGGGGCCGCGTCGAAGCTGCCGATGTCATGGGCGGGTACGTCCTGGCTTGAGAGAAGCTGATGGGCTTCACCCTGGGCCATGAACACGGCGTTGCCGGCCGACAACTCGTACAAAGAGCCGTTCTGCGCACGCAGGACGGCTGTGCCGACGGCGAGGAAGTGGAAGTAAGCGTGTCCCGGTTTGGCAGCAAAACCCAGCCCGAAGGAGGGTCCGGCCTGGATGCGATGGTACTCGACGCCCCGCAGGCGCATACCGCGTAATAGTTCGCTGATGAGATCGGACGATAAGGCGAACTGATTTAGAGGTGTCATTTCGGGGTTTCGGTCAAAAACTAAAGACTTTGCATCATAGAACATCCTGGTCTGCGTCCATAGACTTCTGGTTGAGATAATTTCCAGAGGTATTTAATGATGAGTAATGGGGTGTGTGACGTTGTAGCTGATGCGCGCTTTGGCAATGAGACTGATGTCGAGCCAGCGATGCCGGCCTGGATGGCGGTATTCTCGCTGGCGATGGGCGTGTTTGGATTGTTGACGGCGGAGTACCTTCCGGCCAGCTTGCTGACGCCGATGGCCGGTGAATTGGGGGTGTCGGAGGCCTTGGCGGGGCAGGCGGTGACAGTGACGGCGGTAGTGGCCCTGTTCTCCGGACTACTGGTGCCAGGCTTGACGCGAGGGATCGACCGGCGAGTGGTATTGCTGTGTTTTTCCACGCTGATGATTGCCTCTAACTTGCTGGTGGCTTTCTCCTCCAGCCTGATGGTGCTATTGATCATGCGGATTTTGCTGGGCATCGCACTGGGCGGCTTCTGGAGCATGGCGGCGGCAGTGGCGATGCGCCTGGTGCCGGCGGCGCTGCTGCCACGAGCCCTGTCGATTATTTTCAGCGGTATTGCAGTGGGCACTGTGGTGGCGGTGCCGCTCGGCAGCTATTTGGGCGGGCTGTATGGCTGGCGCAGTGCTTTTGTGGCCGCCGCCGCCGTCGGGGTAGTGACGCTGGTTTTTCAGCTTTTCACGCTGCCGCCTTTGGCACCGCGCAGGACGGCGCGGTTGAGAACGGTGCTTGAAGTGCTGCTGCGTCCGGGCATTGCCGTGGGCATGCTGGGTTGCGTGCTGGTGCACACAGGGCACTTCGCGTTGTTCACCTACATCCGGCCGTTTCTGGAAAGCACAACCGGCGTAGGGGCAGAAGGGTTGGCGTTGATGCTGCTGGGTTTCGGCGCGGCTAATTTCGTCGGCACGCTGCTGGCTGGCTGGCTACTTGAACGCAGCCCGCGCGGGACGATGGTAATGATGCCTGCGCTGGTCGGTGTTGCAGCTTTAGCCCTGGTGTTGCTGCCTGCTTCTGTGCCGTGTCAGGCGTTGTTGTTGGCACTCTGGGGCATGGCTTTCGGCGGTGTACCAGTGGCGTGGTCAAACTGGGTAGCCCGGTCGGTGCCAGATCAGGCGGAAAGTGCGGGAGGAATGGTAGTGGCCTCGGTGCAGTCTGCGATCGCTGCGGGTGCTGCTGCCGGGGGCGCTATGTTCAGTGTCAGCGGCATCGCAGGCGTATTTGTCGCCGCTGGCATCCTGATGCTGCTCGCAGCGCTGTTGATCGGGATGCGAGTCAAGGTCGAAGCGCCAAGGCACGGCGCAGGGGGCGCCCCGGTTCTGCATCTATAAGATGTATGGTGACTTGTTCGGGGTCAGCGAATGGCAGCTTATGGCCGAAAGCGCGCGCAACGATGAAACCCATCGCCCTTGCTTTCACCTCGCCGATTGCTGGCCAGGTTAACGGTGCCCGCCCTAAAGCGGGCACCGCTTCCTGTATGGGAAAAAGTCCTCGACGCCTGCTTACCAGTTGTAACTCACTTTGGCGGTAATCTCGCGACCCGGGTTGTAGAAGTTCGCGGTGCCGGAACCGACCACGTGTTGCTCATCCAGCAAGTTGCTGACGTTCACCGCAAGGTCGGTGCCCTTGGCGATCTTGTAGTTGAAGGCGGCGTCGAACAGCGTGGTGCCATCGCTTTTGCCGGAGTTGGCTGCATCGAAGTAATAAGAGCCGACGTAGCGCGCCCCCAGGCCAACGCTGACGTCAGTGCCGGGCACGTCGTAATAACTCCAGAGCGACGCGGAATGCTTGGGCGCCGTGGAGAACTCATTACCCTTCAAAGAAGTGCCGTCGTACAACGAACCGCGCAGTACCTCGGACTCCATATAGGAATAGCCACCGATCAGGCTGAGGTTCTGCGTCACTTGCGCCTTGGCCTCCAGGTCGAGGCCACGCGCCCGCGACTCGCCCACTGTCTGTTGCTCAATGATGCCGCTCGGCAGCACCACGGCGATGGTCACGTTTTCCTGGGTCAGGTCGTAAACGGCGGCGGAAAACAGGGCGTCCATCCCCATCGGCGCATACTTCACGCCCACTTCGTACTGCCTGCCCGTCTGCGGTGTTACGCCAACCTGCGGCGGCGATACGGATTCGACCATGCTCACATAGGTGGACACCTCATCGTTGACGATATAGGTCAACGCACCTCGGTAGGAGGTTTCGGAGAAGGTGTCTTTCTCAGTGGACTGCAAACCTTTGCTGGTAAGGTCCATCGAGTCGTTGCGCACCCCCCCGGTGACGATGAACCGCTCGTAGAACGACAGGTTCTGCTGAAGGAATACAGCCTTGGTGGTCGCGTCTCGCTTGTTGACCGCATACGGCGTGATTGAGCGAGAAACGCCCGTAAACACGGGGTTTGCAATGTCAATCGGGGCCGTCAGGGCGTAGACCGAGCTTTCCTTGGTGGTCGAATCGAGGTACTCCACGCCCACCAGGCTGCTGCTGTCGATGTTCTCGAAACGCGCATCGTATTGCAGCATCAGATTGCCGTTGAACTGGTCGGCTTCAGTGTCTGTTCCAAACAGGTACCGGTCAACGCTAGTACCGACACGTGCGGCGCTGTCGCTGATATAAACGTAGCCAAAATCATCGGTCAACTTGCTGTAACGCAGATTGCTGCGCAGTACGAAGCCGTTGTCGAAATCATGGGTGACGTTACCGCTGAGGCTGGTGCGCTCGACATCGTGGAAGTTGTAGCTGGGCTCGCCATAAAACTTGCTGCGGTCGTACTCTTTATCCAGCGGATAACCGCCGCTGTTGGGCGAACTTTCAGTTTTCAGATAGTCCAGAATCACGGTGGCGGACGTGTAATCCGTCGGTGCCCAGGTCAGGCCCCCCATAAACAACTGGTTGTCGTCCTGTGAGTGATCGTACTCGCGATCGCTGTTTTGACCTTTGGCAGTAAAGCGGCCAGCCAGGGTTTTCTCGTCGTTCAGTGCGTCCCCCACATCGATGCCTGTCTCGACATGGTCAAACGAACCGTAGGTCACATAGCCTTGGCCAAACTGCTCGAAGCGCGGCTGTTTGGTCACGAAATTCACCGAGCCGCCCGGGTCCGCGGGGCCAAACAGCGTGGAGTTGGCGCCCCGCAGAATCTCGATGCGCTCATAAGCGAATGGATCTTCGCGTACGCCGCGCATCGAACTCAGGGTCAAGCCGTCACGGTAGGTGGTGGCCTGGAAGCCGCGGATCTGGAAATAGTCGTTGCGGTCATCCGTGCCATAGAAGTCACTGACCACGCCCGGCGTGTATTGCAGCGCCTCCTCCGTGGTGCTGACGCTGCGCTGTTGCATTTCCTTGTTGGTAACAACTGATACCGATGCCGGTGTATTGAGAATGCTGGTTGCCACTTTGCCGCCAACCCAAAGCTCCTTGGCGACCACCGAGTTGGCGTCGTCGTCGGCGCTGACCCTGACCTTGGCATTGATGATGAGGGGAGCAAGGCGATAGTCCTCGACGGCCGTTGCGTCGAGCTCCAGCGGGCCGGCGGACTTTGCTTGAGGGACCAGCAGGTAAGCATTCGGGCCTTGCTGTTCGACCTGCAGTTCGCTTCCCTGTAGCAACGATGACAGCGCTGCCGACGTATCGAGCGTGCCATTCACGCCGGCCGTGGTGCGGTTCATTACACTCGATGCGTCGAAGGAAAGACTGATGCCCGCCTCGCGCGCAAAGCGGTCAAGCGCCGGCGCCAGTGGGCCGGCTGCGATGTTCCACTGCTTGACTTGATTGCTGTGGTCAGCGCCTGAGGTTTGCGCCAGCGATGGCAATGCGTAGCTGCTCACGATCAAACCTAGAATCGCGCCGTGCAAGGCACGATTTAATGGATGGCGCTGTGAAACAGGGGACGAACTCATTTTCTCGCTCCAAGAAAGGACATCGGCAACTGGCCTGTATTCCGGCCTTCCTTAGAGGTCGAACGAGAATGAGAAACCACCTCATTATTTTTCAGGGTGCACACGTTCTGATGGATTCAGGTGGCAGCGGTCAGGGTCACCCAGTAACGGGTCCGGTAATCAATGTGCAAGCGCAGTGACTGCGCGATCAATGCCAGGACCTGATCATTGTCGGCGAGCTGGAAGGTGCCGGAAACGCGACGATCAGCGACTTCGTCGGCGCAGCGCAGTATCCCGGGACGATAACGCGACAACTCCGCGATGAAATCACTGAGGCGCATATTGCGCGCACTGATTACTCCGTCCCCCCAACTCCACAAATCAAGGCCATTGTCCCCAAGCATTCGGGCACCACTTGATGTGAACAGCAGCTGATTTCCCGCCTGGACGCTGGGACTCGCAGCCGTTTGGCTGGAGCCGGGGAAAACCGTGACCGATCCTTGCTGAGCCGCGATGAGAGTGCCATCGTCACGCTCGCGGACCAGAAAGCGGGAACTCTGAGCACGCATGATCCCGTCACGTGATTGCACCCAGAACGGTCGCGCTTGAGGCGAGTGTTGATCCGCACCGACATTCACGATGATTTCACCACGTCGCAGAATGATCAGGCGTCGCTGGGCGTCGAAATCGCTGTCGACGGCGCTATCGCTATTGAGCTGGACAAGGCTGCCATCATCGAGCTGGAAGCGTCGTTGCTCGCCGGTGCTGCTGCGCTGTTGCGCAAGCATGGCGGGTACGGGCGTGTAGTCCCGGCCGAGCCAGGCTGCCGTGCCAACAGTCGCCAATAGGCCCAGTAGCTTCAGGCTTTCCCGCCGTCGCATTCCTTGATGGGTGCCGTTAAGGGTTTGTCGGGCCAGCTGAGCTGGCACGCCTGCGAGTTCATCCCCAAGCGTTTCCACACGCTGCCACGCCAACCCATGCTCCGGGTGCTGCTGCAGCCAGTGCTCAAAAGTGCGCTGTGTCTGTTCATCGGCTTGATTGAAGCGAAGGCGCACCAGCCATTGGATCGCCTGCTCGACAATCGCCGGATCTGGCGCCTGCGGCTCACGACTCGACATAACGCACGCGATAGCAGTGTTGCAGGGCCGTGGCGAGGTCGCGCTCCACCGTCGCGCGGGAAACACCCAGCTTTTCGGCTATTTGCGCGCACGTCAGGCCGTCGAGTCGGGCCAATAAAAACGCCTGGCGAACTCTCGGTTTAAGCGAACCGAGCATGCGGTCTATGCGCTCGAGCGCATCAAGAATCATCAGCCGGCTCTCTTCCGAGGGAACCTCGTGTTGAGGCAGCAACGTGATGCTTTCCAGGTAGGCACGTTCGAGTTCGCGACGACGATACTGATCGATCATCAGTCCGCGGGCGATACTGCTCAAATAGGCGCGTGGTTCGCGCAAGGGGCTGGCCTGGCGGGATTTGAGCAGACGCACGAAGGTGTCCTGCGCCAAATCTGCTGCGTTATCACGACATCCAATGCGTCGGACTAGCCAGCCGTGTAACCACGAGTGATGGGTGCGATAGAGCAGCCCTAGATCTGCAGTACCTAGTGTTTCATCGCTGCGCATCGGAATCCCGGAAAGTACATAACTGATAATTACTCGCATTCTACTCGCGCGACGGGTCTCAGGTAAATACGCGGAGCTCAGTGTCCGCTTTTGGCCGAACGCTATCGTTCTGCAGAGGCCGCGAGCGAAAGAATGTAATCCTGCGCTTGGAAGATTTGAGCGTCTTATGTACGACAAAGCCCTGATTATCAGGGCTTTGTCGTTTGTTGCGGTTTAGCTTCCCCGACGCTCTGGCCTCAGGATGCATCAATCCATATCGTCTTTATTTCAGTGTACTGGTCGTGCGCCCAGATCGATTTGTCGCGGCCGCCAAATCCCGATTCTTTATAGCCGCCGAACGGCGTCGAAGCGTCACCCTCGCCGAAGCAATTAACCGTGACAATCCCGGCGCGGATGCCACGCGAGAGTTTCAGTGCATGGCGCAGGTTGCCGGTGTACGCAGAGGCCGCCAGACCATAGGCAGTGTCATTGGCCAGAGCGATGGCTTCGTCTACCGTCCGGAAAGTGGTGACGCTCAAGACCGGGCCGAAGATTTCTTCCTGGAACAGGCGACTGTCGCGGCTCACGCCATCGATGATGGTGGGCTCGACGAAAATATCGTTAGTCGTATTGCCGCCCGCCAGTACGCTGAGGTTTTCGTCCCTGGCCACGTCAAGATAAGACCGTACCTTGTCGAAGTGCGCTTTGCTGATCATCGAACCCAAGCGGTTTTCAGGGTCCAGTGGGTCGCCCATTTTCCAGTCGCCAAGATGCACCTGCACACGCTGTAACAGCTCGTCCTTGATGTCGGTATGAACGAGCAAGCGGGACGAGGCCGAGCAGTTTTCGCCCATATTCCAGAACGCACCGTTGACCACGTGCTGGGCGACCAGGTCGATATCTTCGACATCATTCATCACGACGGCGGGGTTCTTGCCGCCACATTCGAGCACGATGCGCTTGAGGTTGGATTCGCTGGAATATTTGAGGAACAGCCGCCCGGTGTCGGTCGAACCGGTGAAGCTGACCATCGCCACGTCGGGGTGACGCCCCAGCGGTTCGCCCGCTTCTTTGCCGCCGCCGGGCACGACGTTGAAGACACCGGCGGGAATACCTGCCTGATGCGCCAGTTCGGCCACGCGCAAGGTGCTCAGCGTGGTTTCCTTGGCCGGTTTGACCACAATCGAACAGCCTGCGGCCAGCGAAGGGCCGATTTTCCAGGCGAGCATCAGCAGCGGGAAGTTCCATGGCAACACCAGCCCGACGACGCCAATCGGCTCGCGCACAACCATGGTGACGGCCCCGGATCCGACGGGCGCCGTCGCGTCGTAAATCTTGTCGATCAGCTCGGCGTGCCACCGCAATGTGTGGATGGTCTCCGGCACGTCGATGTTCTGGCATTCGCGAATGGGTTTGCCGCTGTCCAGGCTTTCGAGCACCGCCAGTTCATGGGCGTTGTCCTCCAGCAACCGGGCAAAACGCAGCAGTACCGATTTACGGGCTGACGGCGCCAATGAGTGCCAGCGGCCGTCTTCGAACGACTCTTTAGCCGCCGCGACGGCCTCATCGACATCATCGGCATTGCACGCGGCAATCTCGGTCAGGACCTGTCCAGTGGCGGGGTTGGTTGTGGTAAAGGTCTGGCCCGACTTTGCGGCGCTAAACCTGCCATTGATAAACGCTTGATGGCGAAACTCAAGCGTCGCCGCCAGCTCACGGTATTGCTCTTTACTCAGCAAGTCTGCCATTTCAAGCTTCCTCGATGATGCGCGCGACGTTCGACTGCAGGGTTTTGATCACGCTCTGCAGTTCGTCCTTTTCGCAAGGTTCCAGCGGCTGCAGGGGCGCACGAACGCCACCGGCACGCAGACCGCTGAGTTCGCTGCCATGTTTGATCGATTGGACAAACTTGCCACTTTCAAGGACATCCATCAGCGGCAACATCGCCGACATGATCCGACGGCCCTTATCGAAGTTCTTCTCGATCACGCAGGCTTCGTAAAGCGCAATGTGCTCACGGGGGATGAAGTTCGAACCGGCGCACACCCAACTGCGCGCTCCCCAGGCAAAAAACTCCAGCGCCTGATCATCCCAGCCGCAGGAGATCTGGATCTGCGGATGTGCGTGAGCCAGTCGATGCAGACGGCTCATTTCGCCGGAGCTTTCCTTGATGGCAGCGATGTTCTTGCAACCGGCAATGGCCTGGAAAAACTCATCGCCCATCGCAACGCCCATGCGCGACGGATAGTTGTACAGCATGATCGGCAGCCCGGCGGCCTTGTCGACAGCGAGCACGTGGGCGGCGATCTCCTTCTGAGTTGGCAAGGCATAGGGCGGCGAGCCGACCAGAATCGCGTCCGCTTTCAGTGTCTTTGCCTTCTCGGCGAAGTACACCGAGTCTTCAGTGCGGATGCCGCCAGTGCCGACCACCAGTGGCAAGCGCCCGCCAATCACCTCTTTTGCCCGCTTGGCCACTGCCACGCGCTCCTCAGCGGTATGCGCATAGTACTCGCCGGTCGAACCGCCAATCACGATGCCGTGAACCATGGACTCGATCAGGTACTCGATCACGTCGGAGAAGGCCGAATAGTCGAGCTGGCCATCGGCGGATAACGGGGTAATGGCCGGGGTAAAAATTCCATCAAAGTTCATCGCGTTTTCTCCAGGGGTTCAATGTAAAAAATACTCGGGCAACAGGAGGTTCAGCTCTCTCTCCCGGCGCGGTACTGCCCCCACTTGAGGTTCATGTTCACCCCAAGCGAAAGGAACGGTTCTGGCGGGTTGCTGTTGGGCCCCGGGGTTTGCAGCAGAAAATTGATCAGTTCGTCACGCTGCCCTCCCAGCCAGTCGGCCAGCAACTTGCCGGTGACAGTTCCGCGCGTCACCCCGAGCCCGTTGCAGCCCAGCGCGCCATAGACATTCGGCGCCAGTTCACCGAAGAAGCCGTTGTGATTGCGCGACATGGCCAGCGCGCCACCCCAGGTGTAGTCGAAGGTCACGTTCGGCAACATCGGAAAGCGCTGATCAAAAGAGGCCTTGTGCCGACGAACGAAACGCTCGTTGTATTTGCGGTTGCTACGGCCATCGGGGTTGAAGGTGAAACTGTTGCGAATGAGCAAGCGGTTATCCGGCGTGCGGCGCACGGTAGTGCCGAACGGATCTGCCGGGATCGCGCCCCAGAAAGGTTTGCCGCCCAGGCGCGCCTGTTCTTCATCCGCCAGCGGTCGAGTGATGCTCGCGTAGGTGTAGATCGGCAACATGCGCCCCTGCAGAAAACCGAAGCGCATGCCGAACGAGTTATTCGCCAGAATCAGTTTGTCGGTGGTGATGCTGCCGTGGGCGTGTTTAAGAAGGGTCTTGGCGCCATATTCCACTTCGAGAATCGGCGTACGTTCATACAGCGTGACGTTCGACGGTAAATGATCGGCCAAACCTTTCACCAGGCCGGACGGCTGCAGCAATACGGCACCCGGAGTGAACAATGCCTGGCGGTAAAACCGCGTGCCCAGATGTTCGGGCAATTCCTCGGCATCGATCATTTGAAATGGCTGATCGAGTTTTTCCAGGCCGCGTCGATAGGCATCAAGTACCGCAACACCGCGATCTTCCACCGCCGCCTGATACTTACCGCACGCTTTCATCTGACAGTCGATATTGAATTGATCGACCAGCCCGCGAAGTATCGATTGTCCGGCCAGATTGAGTTTCAGACTGGTCCTGGCAAGTGCGATGTCGCCGATGTAATCATCCGCACCAATATCATGGGGAAGATCAATCGCAAAACCGGCGTTGCGACCTGAAGGCCCCAGCCCTACTTCCTGAGCTTCTACAAGTACCACTTCGTCGCCGGGGAAATTCAACGCCAGTTGCCGCGCGCAGGCCAGTCCGGTGAAACCGGCACCGATAATCACCCAGCGCGCCGAACGGTGGCCGCGGTGCGCGGGCTGGGGACTGCGCGGCTTGCTCAGATGAAACCAGCCACAACTATCATCATCGGCAGGCAATGAACTGACTTTCATAATGTTCAACCGTTATTCGTTGAAGTTGCAAAACGCACGCGGCACACAGCAAACGCACGCAGTGGCGTTGTTTGGAAAACTTGCAAAACCGGCTTTTTCCCTATCGTCAGGGTTAACCGTTCGACTCAGGAACTGGCAGCCAGGGCGTGTCCGCGGCTGGCACAATCGCTGGCGTAGTAATAATCCCTGAAGGTCATGGGCGATAAGCCGAACAGATCCTTGAAACGCTTATAGAAGTGCGGATAACTGATGAATCCGGTGGCCAGCGCTACATCTGTCAGCGACCGGTCACTTTGCACAATAAGTTGTCGAGCCCGAGTCAGCCGCAGCTCCAGGTAGTACCGATTCGGCGCTGCGTTGAGGTAGCGGGAAAACCGTCTTTCCAGCTGCCGGCGGGACACGCCGGTCTGACTGGCGATCTCATCGATTTCCATCGGCTCCTCAATGTTGTTTTCCATCAGGTCGAGGGCGATGTTCAGCGGCTTTGGAATCGCTGCCGGACGAACACTCTCGGCAGTTATCGCAGGCTCGCCCTGTCCAGGCTGGTGAAGCCGTTTGATTTCATCGACCAGTGCAGCATCGCTCCGCGAGCCCAGTTCCTGCATGATCGCCAGGGTCATACCCAGCGCTGCATGAGCACTGGCACAAGTGGCTCGGCGCTGAGCGCAGATGAAGTCGAGACCGGACGCCTTCAACCGCGGGAAATATTCGCTGATCAAAGCGCAACTGTCGCTGTGACAGGCAAACTCATGAGTGTCCAGCAACCCGGCATCGGCCAGATAGAACGCGGCGTTCCAGCATCCGGCGACGATGCCTTTGCTGGCAGTTTTTTTCAGCACTCGGCGCAGCAGCGGTTGAGACGCAAGCCTGACACGCTGACCGCCGACCACAATCACCGCATCATGAGTTAAGCCTTCCGCGACCAGTCTCTGCGAAGACACCGGCACGCCGATATCGCTTTCGACCAGCCCGCCCTTGAGCGAGCAGGTCGCCACTTGGTAAAGCGTCTCACCATTGATCAGGTTACCCGTGACCAGCGCATCCATCGCCGTGGAAAGGGTTGTCAACGAAAAATGGTCGAGCAGAACAAAGGCCACCCGAACGACACGTTCACGTCCCGGGACCGACGTGGATTGTCGAAACCGGATGTTCTGTTGCTTCAACGGACTCTGAAAGGTTTCCATCTTTCGTTACTCACTCGCCTGAACGCTTACCCGCGGCGCGAACAGTGGCGACCGGCTGACCCGCCGCCACGTGCAGTCGAACCGATTACTTTGCCGCCGCACGTGCATCGCTCAACCAGCCGTCGTAGGCCTGCTGGTTGGCCTTGATCCATTCGGCCGCGTGACGCTTGATGTCGGCGAGCGACTTTTCACCGTTTTGCATGCGCAGGTTTTGCGCACTCTCAGCGCTGGTGGGAATGCTGACTTCGGAGAGAAACTTGCGTGCTACCGGATTTTTCTCGGCGAACTCCTTGTTCATCACGGCATTGACGGTGTCCACCGGGAATCCGAGATTTTTACCGTCATGGAAAGTCTCTTTGCTGTCCTTGCCATCGGGCAGCGCAGTGAACGGTACCGGCAGCCACACCACGTCCCGCCCTTCCACCAGCACGCCGGCAATCCACTGCGGCACCCAGGTGAAAAACAGCACCGGCTTGCCCTGCTGATAACGCGCAATGGTGTCGGCCATCAGCGCGAAGTAGGAGCCGCGGTTATCGACCACGGTCGGCCCCAGGCCGTAGGCTTTCATGTGGTGCTCGATCATGATCTCGCAGCCCCAGCCCGGGTTGCAGCCGGTCAGGTCGGCTTTGCCATCGCCGTTGCTGTCGAACAGTTTGGCGATTTCAGGTTTCTTCAGGTCAGACAGATCCTTGATCTGGTAGGCCTCGGCGGTTTTTTTGTCGATCATGTAGCCCTGCAGCACGCCTTTCATGATCTGCCCGACCTTGACCATTACGTCATCGCCGCCGGCCTTCTCGTAAAACGCTTGGTGCAGGTGTTCCCATTCATGCACGGTGAAATCCGCATCGCCGTAAGAGAGCGCGAGGAACATCGCCGGATAGTCGACCTCTTTCGGCGGCTTGACGTCATAGCCCAGTTCCTTGAGACCGGCGAGCACGACCTCACCCCGGAAGCGCTCTTCGGCGATGCTCGGGAAAATCGGTGTGATCGACACGCCGGCGCCCGGTTTGTTGGCGTCTGCTGCGTAAACCGCCGAGCCCAACACCGTGCCGAACACCGTAGCCACCAGGCTCGCAATCAGGCTTTTCTTCAGATTTGTCAGTTTCATTTTTCACCACGCTTGGAATGTTTGAGGGGTGAGCAGGCCAACTTAATTCGTCACCGGACGTGCAACGGTTTTCTTTTTCCTGAGCTTCATCACCAGCCCCAGCGGGCCGGTTTCATACCAGCGCTGACCGGTGGCCAGATCGCTGCTGCGTTCACCCATGGCCTGGGTCAGCCGGTCAAGGAACACCGCCAGCAGTACCAGCCCGGCGCCGCCAACACTGGCCAGGCCCATGTCGAGACGACCGATGCCGCTCAACACCATCAGGCCCAAACCACCGACCGAGATCATCGAGGCGACCACCACCATCGACAGCGACAACATCAACGTCTGGTTGAGTCCGGCCATCATCGTCGGCGCCGCCAGCGGCAACTGCACTTTCAGCAACACTTGCGTGGCCGTGCAGCCGAACGCTCGTGCAGCCTCGACCTTGTCGGCAGGCACTTGGCGGATGCCGAGGTTGGTCAGCCGCACCAACGGCGCGACAGAGAAGATGATGGTGACGATCACTCCGGGCACGTTACCGATGCCAAAGAGCATGACCACCGGCACCAGATAAACGAACGCCGGCAGCGTCTGCATGGCGTCGAGCACCGGACGGATGATCATTTCGGTGCGATCACTGCGTGCACAGAGGATGCCCAGCGGGATGCCGATGACTGCGCAAAACAACAGCGATGTCAGCACCAGGGCCAGCGTGACCATGGCATCGTTCCATACGCCGATCAGGCCAAGCCCAGTGAGCGTCGCGATGCTGAAGATGGCGATACGCTTGCCGCCGATCTGCCAACTGATCAGTCCGGCAATGATGATGAAGACCGTGGGAGGCACCGAAAGCAGTCCCCACTGCACGCCATCCAGAACCTGGTCGACCGGCCAGCGAATCGAGCGGAAGACTTCGCGAAAGTTACTGACCAGATATTTGAGTGCGGTTTCGACCCACGAGCCCAAGGGTATATTGATGCTGTGGAATGGATCCAGAATATTGAAATCTGACATGGTGCTACCTCGCCCGCAAAAACTGCTTTTATCAATCCTGACTCTTCGGTGTTCAGCTGTTACTTAGGCAGCTCAGCAAATGGCCCTGTGAAATCGAACCTTTATAAAGGCCAACTTCGTCGACCACCGGCATCGGTGTTGCCGAGGCAGCGACAATATGAAAGATGTCGCGCAATGAAGCTTCGGCCCTGATAGTTGCTTGATTGCCTGGCAGATAAACAACATTGGAGTCCTGCTGTGCTATATCGCCGGCTTTCAATATTCGACTGGTGTCGAAGCCATTAAAGAAGTCGCGCACATATTTATTCGCGGGACTGCACAGCAATTCACGCGGCGTGCCGATCTGCACCACGCGTCCGCCTTCCATGATCGCGATCCGATGACCGATGCGAACCGCCTCTTCAATGTCGTGGGAAATGAAAATGATGGTGCGATCCTGCTCGGCCTGAAGCTTGATCAGCTCGCCCTGCATCTCGCTGCGAATCATCGGATCGAGTGCCGAAAACGCTTCATCCATCAGCAGAATGGCAGGGTCGTTGGCCAGGGCGCGGGCCAGACCGACGCGTTGCTGCATACCGCCGGAGAGTTGATGCGGGAAGCTGAACTCCTGACCTGTAAGCCCGACCTGCTCGAGCGCGCCCATCGCGCGGCAGTAGCGCTCTTTCTCGCTGACGCCGCTGATTTCCAGGCCGAAACTGACATTATCGATGACGCTCATGTGCGGCATCAGCGCGAACGACTGGAAGACCATGCCCATGTCCTTGCGCCGGACCTGCAGCAAGTCCTTGTCGGCTAGACCGGTGATCTCCTTGCCGTTGAGAAAGATGTGGCCGCAGGTCGGTTCGATCAGCCGGTTGAACAATCGGACCATGGTCGATTTGCCGGAGCCGGACAATCCCATGATCACAAAGATTTCACCTCGACGAACGGAGAAGTTGGCATCGAAAACACCAATTGCCTGACCGGTCTTTTTGAATACTTCGGCTTTCGAGGCGCCCTCTTCTATCATTTTCATCGCCAGGGCCGGCTGCGTACCAAAGACTTTGAAAACATTCTTTACGCAGATGATCTCGTCGGAACTTGTCATACCTTGCCTCCTTCGCGTCGCGCCTCTTTTGCTTTGCACGACAAGCAAATCAGCGAAACTGTTTTTAAACGGCAGCGGTAATGAAGAAATGTTTTCACGACGGGCTTCCTTTTATTATTTTTGGGGACCCAGGAAAAAGGGATGTTGCAAATCTATTAGCATCGCCCCGCTTAATCCAACTACATTTACAGGGACAATTTGATAACGTCGGGTTATCGGTTTGCGACGCGGCCATGAAGGATCGGCTGCCTCGCATCCTCAGCGACCGGGTCTATTCCCAAAACGACGCTGGCGTGGCCGTCCGCGGTCGGTTCCGTTACCCTCCTCGCGCTTCGTTGGGGAGCTTTATCGTTAGGAGAGTGTACGAATGACCAAGCATGTCGACCCTGACACTATCTTGCTGAAAATGCCTTCCTTGAGGGCTGTAAAGGCATTTGTCGCCGCTGCCAAATACGAAAGCTTCACCCGTGCCGCCGAGGCTTTATGCGTTTCTCAAGCTGCGATCAGCCGACAGATTCGCGAGCTGGAAAGCTATTTGGGCGCGCAACTGTTTACCCGCGTGGGCCGTGCAGTTGAATTGACCGCCGCCGGCGCGGTGTTCTTTGATGCCGCGCAGCTCTCGTTTGTTAACATTGCCCAGGCCGCCGAACGCATCCGCAGCAGCCAATCGAGTAAAAAAGTGCTGACCGTCTGCTGCTCACCGGCCTTTTCCGCACTGTGGCTGTCGAACCACCTGCAGGAATTCTTCGCCCAGTGCCCGGACATCGAACTGAACCTGATCACCACGCAGAATTTTTTGACCATGGAACCCGGCGTGCAGCCGGACATTTTCATCACCAAGATTTCACGCATCCGCGAAGGTTATAGAAGCTATCCGCTGTGCCACGATGTGATTTATCCAGTGTGCACGCCGCAGTACCTGGAGAAGCACCCGGAGATTTCGACCATTGAAGGTGTACGCGATTCGGCGCTGCTCAACCTCAGCCCGTACGGCCGCTCGCAAGTCGCCGAACACGTCGACTGGGGGGTGTGGCTGGCGTTTCAGGCCATCGATATCGACGACCGGCCGACGAACAGCCCACAGATTTTCAATGCCAACGATTACAACCTGCTGATCAGCATGGTGCTCACCCATCAGGGCATCGCCCTGGGCTGGAATCACCTCGTCACCTCGCTGGTGCAGCAAGGCCTGCTGGTGCGACCGATCGAGCAACAGGTGCAGTTGCGCAACAGCTGGCATTACCTCAGCTGTCGAGAAAACTCGGACAATGAAGATGAATTGCGGCGCTTTCGTGAATGGATCCTGACGAAGTTTCCCCGCCGTTGACTCAACCCGCCACTCGTTCGGGCGTTTTGGTTATCAATTGCCCGACGAAAATGTCGCTGGAGCGGCGCCCTGCCCTGACTCATTGTTGAGCGCCGCCGGTTCAGACCGGCCCGGCTCAACTCACTGGAAGGGCTTGCTGAATGTCACTCTTCGAATTCTGTCGCCACTTTGATTTTCTGGATGCTCCGCGCAACACCCAAGCAATCGTGCAAGACAGTCTGCTGGATATCGTTGGCGTCATGGCCGGCGCGGCCAGCAATGACACCACTGTCGCGATGCGGCGCTTTGCCCAGCAACATTACCCGACAGGCGTTTATAACAGCCGTCTGATCTTCGGCGGGCAGCGTGTCAACGTGCTCGGCGCAGCCTGGGCCGGCGGGTTCAGTGCCGACAGCCTCGACGCCCATGAAGGCCATTTCAAATCCAAGGGCCACGCCGGCGCCACCGTGGTGCCTGCCGTGCTGGCGCTTGCCGATGCGCTGCATCATCAAGGCCAGTCAATCACCGGCCGTGAGTTACTGACTGCCTTGTGCATCGGTTACGAAACCGCGTTGCGGGCCGGGTCTGCATTGATGGCGACCTCGCCGACGTATCACGCATCCGGGGGGTTCTCGGCGGTCGGAGTTGTCTGCGCCGGAGCACGGTTGCTGGGTCTGGATGAATCGACGTTTCGCCACGCCCTGGGCATCGCCGAGTACTTCAGCGCGCGTTGTCCGATGATGCGCGTGGTGCAAGCGCCGACGATGCTGCGCGACGCCCACGGCGCTGGGGCCTTTACCGGTTTGAACGCGCTGTTCATGGCAATGGCAGGCATCACCGGTGCGCCGGCAGAAACGGTGGAAGACGTCACGGTCGCCGAACATTGGGTCGATATCGGTGGCCGCTGGGAGATCGACAGTCAGTACTTCAAGCCCTGGCCGGTCTGCCGCTGGGCACAACCGGCGCTGACTGCGATGCTTGAGCTGCGGCGTGAAAATCCACTGCTCGATGCCGATTGGATTGAAACCCTTCGCGTGGAAACATTCTACGAGTCGATGTGTTTACAGGGCCATACACCGCGTAATGCCGATCAGGCGCAATACGCCCTTGCCTTTCCACTCGCTGCGCTGCTTGTCAGGGGTAAAGTGGGGCCGGAAGAAGTCACCGGTGAAGCCATTTTCGCGGCGGATATTCTGGCGTTGAGCCGCCGCATCGAAATTGTTGAAGCCGCTGATATCTCGGCCCGATTCCCTGACGAAATCCTCTCCCGAGTGAGCGTCACGCTGAAGAACGGCACAGTGCTGGTGAGTCCGCTTACCGCCGCACGTGGCGACCCCGAATCGCCTTTGAGCGCTGAAGAGCTGAACGAAAAGTTTGATCTGTTCGCCCGTGGCCTCGGCCATCAACGCAGTGATGCGTTGAAAACCACGATCAGGCACATCGCTCAAGCGAACTGCGCTGTTAGCGCCCTCGATGCAGTTTTCCAAGCGGTTCAGGCCTTGCCGCTAGCCAATCACTCATAACTACACATCATCGATAACCCCTAGCAAATGTCGTTTGTGATGATCAGCCCGCGCCCGATAGGCTGAGTTCTATCGATGGCTGATTTTTAAAAGTCACGGTTAAAGGTGACCGCACAAGATTGATGTCCCGGGAGGATAACAATGAACAACAACGAATCCGTATTTGACCTGATCGCACAGCGCAAACCGTGGCACTCACTGCCGGGCGCGCTTTACAGCAGTGAGAGCGTTTACCGTCAGGACCTTGAGCAAATCTGGCACAAGGAGTGGATCTTTGCCGGCCACACGTTCGAAATCACCAAGCCGGGGCAGTATTTCACTCTGCAGATCGGTGACTATCCCGTCGCCGTCGTCCGAGGCAAGGATGGAGAGGTTCGCGCGTTCCATAACGCGTGCCGTCACCGAGGCGCAAAAATCTGCGAAGCCGACCACGGCAAAGTCGCGAAAATGGTTTGCCCGTACCACAAGTGGACTTATGAGCTGGATGGCAACTTGTTGTTTGCCGGCAACATGGGCCAGGATTTCGACAAGTCGCAATACAACCTGAAAAGCGTTCACTGCGAGATCGTCGATACCTACATTTACGTCTGCGTCGCCGCCAAAGCCCCTGAGTTCGACGGTTTCCGCAAAGCCGTCAGCCCTTTCATCGCGCCGCATTATCTTGAAAACTGCAAAGTCGCGTTCGAGTCGAACATCATCGAGAAAGGCAACTGGAAACTGGTCTTCGAAAACAACCGCGAGTGCTATCACTGCGACGGTTCCCACCCCGAACTCCTGCATTCGTTCGTCGACAATCTTTCGGTGGGTGGCATCAGTGGCGAAGATGACCCCGAGCTGTCGGCCTATTGGGCCAAGTGCGAGAAGGCCGGGTTGCCAAGCCGGCTGGTCATGGATATCAACGGCCAGTTCCGCATGACACGCATTCCCCTGTCATCCGGTGCCGTCAGCTACACCATGGACGGAAAACCTGCCGTGGCCGGTCGCCTGGACAAGACCACCGAAGCGGACATTGGCGCGCTGCTGTATTTCCACTACCCCTCCACCTGGAATCACTTCCTCGGCGACCACGCGCTGAGTTTCCGCGTTCTGCCAATCAGCGCCACGCAGACGTTGGTCACCACCAAATGGCTGGTGCCCAACACCGCCGTGGAAGGTATTGACTACGACATCGAACGTCTGACCAAAGTATGGATTGCCACCAATGATCAGGACCGCACGCTGGTCGAGGGCACCCAGCGCGGCGTGACCTCGCCCTCGTACGAGCCCGGCCCGTATTCGGAAACGGCCGAGACCGGCGTGTGTCAGTTCGATGACTGGTATTGCGCGACGATGCTGGACCGGCTCAAAGGGCCGATTGCGTTGAAATCTGTTGGCTGACCGACGCGCCTCAAGTTGTAGAGGGCTGCCGTAAAGCGCCTGTTCTATTGAATCCCGGGACGTTCACCCTCCGCCTCCAGCATCTCAACGGATGGTGGAGGCGGCTTTCGTTGCCGAGTCGCTTGCGCGCACAGTAGCGAACCCGCCGTCACCAGCACCGCGCCCCGATGTGAAAATCGGCAAGCTTCACCACGCCAGCTCCGGACAAGGCCATGTCGCGCAACCGATCGAATATCCAGCAAGCCCTGCCGTAGCACAATTGTGCCGCGCAAGGATGAACATACGTTCATCGAAATGAGCCTTCGACGCGTCTACCCTGCGGGTTCCGACATAGTGACTACAGGAGTAACCCCACCATGTTCTCGCACGAAAGCCTTCCCCTCATTGTCATTTTCATCATCATGCTGCTGGGCGTGCTGGCGGCCGTTTTACATCCCGTCCATGCCTTGTTCAGCTGGCTTCGTCGGCGCCGCGAAAGAGCCGCCGTCCAGGCCGCTGGCGCAGAACAAGACAAGGGCTGATCGGCGCGTCTGGCGCGGCACCACCGTGAACCTTCACCAATGCCGAAGCCGATCCACCTGCCCACTCGCCCGCGCCGCTGCGTCACTGCCAGGATGGGTCGCATGCTGCAGTTCCCGCGCATCATGGCTGCAATAGATCTTCACCGCCGCACGCTGATCCGCCGCCAATTGGCGCAGGCGCTGCTGGTTGTGCAAGCGTGCGTGGCGGTCGGTGTCCATCATGTATTGGTAAAGCCGCATGCCGGGTGGGCAGCGGCGTGTGGGCAGGTGCACTTCGTCATGATGAAAATAGGCATCGCCGGCGTGCAGTTGCCAGCCTTCGGCAGTGCGCAAGGCGATGCCGGCGTGTCCGGCGGTGTGCCCGCTTAGCGGTACCAGCAAGATGTCCTCTTCTTCGGCGCCGAACACCGCGCGCACCGAATCAAAGCCAAACCAGGTATCGCCCTGTGGGGCATACAGCTCCCAATCCACGACATCGCGCCATTGCGCGGGCACAAAGCGCCGCCGCGCGATCCAGCCACCCGCCCGCGTGGCATGCTGAAGTTCCTGCTGCATGACATGCACGCGCGCACGTGGAAAATCCTGCAGGGCGCCGGCGTGATCAAAATCCAGGTGGGTCAGCAGGATATGGTGCACATCGTTGGCGTCGAAGCCCAGCCGACGGATCTGCTCCAGCGCGGTAAAGCGGTGCTCCAGGCGAATGTTATTAAGCGTTCGGAAAAAACCGCTCAGGCGCTGCGGATGCTGCACGTCCTGCTGGCCGAACCCGGTGTCCACCAGAATCAAGCCGTTGCTGGCGGTTTCGATCAGCAGGCAGTGACACACCACCGACGCGGTCAGGCCGCGGCTGTAGCCATCAAACAAAGCGCCACCCAGTGGGCACATACAGCCGCAATTCAAATGATGCACACGCATGTCAAACCTTCCTCGCGCCGGATGCGCTGTCGACCTTCGTCTGAGGTTGACCCGGCTCGCACGGACACTGCTCGAACCAATCGACGTGTGGCACCGTGAACCGCTACCGCCCGGCCACAAACGCCATTCATCGTGCCAGGGATCCGCTCATCGACGTTGCAGCCCATCGCCTCAGTCAATCCAGGGGAACAACCTGCCGCTTGCAGCGTCATCACTAAAAGCGCGAGAAAATTTGTCTGCCTCGCGCGTGCACAAACCCACCAACTGAAGGTGCGCCCATGTCCGCCAGTAACCGCGATACATCGACTGAACACGTCACCGATCAACCTGAACGACAACTGCACATTGAAGACCACGGCGACGGCCTGACAGATGATCAGCGGGCGAGTCGCGAACAGTCCGATCGCCAGGACGGGGCCCGCGTCAAGCCGGGTCCGGCCGATCAGGACCGGCAAGCCAGGCGCTGAGCTTTGACCTTTGATGTATCAGAAAAAGGACGGCACTCATGTTTGATAAAAAGCACCGCTACATCGTCAGTTTCATCATCGACAACCAGCCGGATAACAGAACGCTGGAACACGACGGCGACACCCTCGATCCCCAACAGGCCGAAGCGCTGCTCAAAACCACTTTTTCTGAACTCAAGGACGCGCGCCTGAGTGACGTTCAAGTGCAAAAACGCACCAAACCCGACGAAGACGACAACATCCCCGGGCACTACCAGCAGCCCTGAAACTGCGCACCCAAGTGCCCCTTGGCATCAGCGGGAGTCAATGCAAGGAGAAGACCATGTCTGTCGAACCGCATTTGACGTGGTGGAAAAACGTCGTGATTTATCAGGTGTATCCACGTTCATTCGCCGACGGCAACGGCGACGGTGTTGGCGATCTGCCCGGGTTGATCGGCCGGCTCGATTACCTCAAGGCGTTGGGCGTCAGCGCCTTGTGGTTGTCACCGGTTTACCCGTCGCCCATGTGCGACGCCGGGTACGACATTTGCGATTACACCGGCATCGATCCGCTGTTCGGCAGCCTCGCCGACCTCGATCAGCTGGTTTCGCAGGCACACAATCGCGGCCTCAAGGTGCTGATGGATTTCGTGCCCAATCACACCTCGGATCAGCACCCCTGGTTTGTCGAATCGCGCGCCAGTCGCGACAATCCCAAGCGCGACTGGTACATCTGGCGCGACCAGCCGAACAACTGGCGCGCCTCGATCGACGGCGGCAGCGCCTGGACGTGGGATGAAGGCAGTCAGCAGTATTTCCTGCATTTTTTTCTGCCGCAGCAGCCCGACCTCAACTGGCATAACCCGCAGGTCGTCGAAGCCATGCACAACGTGCTGAGGTTCTGGCTGGATCGCGGCGTCGACGGCTTTCGGATCGATGTCGTGCATTGCGTCGGCAAGGACCCGAGTTTCGCCGATGACCCACGCTGTCTGGCCGGCGAAACCATGGTGCAGATCAATGATCAGCCCTACAGCCATGAAGTGCTGCGCGGGCTACGGCGCCTGGTCGACCGTTATCCCGGCGACCGTGTGTTGATCGGCGAAGTGAATATTCGCTCGACCGCGCGGGTTGCGGCGTATTACGGCGCCAGCGATGAGTTACACATGTCATTCAATTTTCCGCCGCTCGATGCGCCTTGGGATCCGGTGGTGTTCCGCCTGTGTATCCGTGAGGTCGAGCGTTGCCTGGGCGAGCAGCAAGCGTGGCCGACCTGGGCATTGTCCAACCACGACAACAGCCGGATTCGCAGCCGCTACGGCGGTTCGCGGGCCAAGGCGCACGCCGCGGCGGTCATGCTGCTGAGCCTGCGCGGTACGCCATTTATTTTTCAGGGAGATGAACTCGCGCTGGAAGACACCCAAGTGACCGCGCAAACCCGCGTCGACCCCGGCGGACGCGATGGCAGCCGCGCGCCGCTGCCGTGGACAGCGCAACCGCCTCACGGCTGGACCGGCAAAACGCCGTGGCTGCCCTTCCCGCCAGATGCCGCCGCCCTGGCCGTGCAGGCGCAGGAAAACCCCAACGACTCGACGCTCAACCTGTACCGGCGTCTGCTGCGCTGCCGCCAGGACAGCCCGGCCTTGCGGGTCGGCGACTGGACGGAGCTGCCCTCGCACCCGCAATTGCTGGCGTACCGCCGACACTGCGAGGAGGACGAGCGCATTGTCTGCATCAACTTCGACGAGGCCGAGCACACCTTTGCCCTGGCCGGTGACTGGCTGATCGAAGTCGCCAGTGATCGTCACGGTGAGAACCGGCCGTTTGCCGGGATTGTCGGCCCGCTGCAAGCCGTCATATTGCGTCGCACAGGAGTCGCCCATGAGCGCTGAATGGCCGCACACCACGGTGATCTACCAGATCGATCCCTCACTGTTTTTCGACCGCAACGACGATGGCTGCGGCGACCTCGCCGGCATCGTCGAGCGCCTTGATTACTTGCGCTCGCTGGGTGTCGGCGCGCTCTGGCTGCTGCCAATCTTTGGTTCGCCGTTTCGCGACGGCGGCTATGACGTGGACGATCACCGGGTCGTCGCACCGCGTTTTGGCCGCGAAGACGATTTTCGTCTATTGATTGACGAGGCGAACAAACGCGGCATGCGCGTCATCCTCGAATTGGTGTTGCAACACACCAGCGAGCAACATCCCTGGTTCGAACAGGCACGTCAGGACCGCACCAGTCGTTATCGCGATTACTACATCTGGGCGGACGAACCGATCGACGACGGCAACCAGCCGATCTTTCCCGGCGTCGAGGACAGCATCTGGCAGTGGGATGAACAGGCCGGGCAGTTTTATCGGCATCTGTTTTACCGACATGAGCCGGACCTGAACCTGGCGAATCCTGCGGTGGTTGAGGAGATCGAGCAGATCATCGCCCACTGGCTGCACCTGGGCGTTGCCGGGTTTCGGCTCGATGCGGCGTCCCATGCGGTCGAACAGGCCGGCGGCGGCAATGAGGAGCACGGCGTGTGGCTGCTGGAGCGGCTGGCGGCGCACGCCCGCTCGATCAATCCCGACTGCCTGCTGATGGGCGAAGTGGATGTCGAACCGGCGCGCTTCCGCCACTACTTCGGCACGGGCAATCGCTTGCAACTGGCGCTGGATTTCTGGCTCAACAATCACGTGTTTCTGGCACTCGCCCGAGCGCGCGCGGAGCCGCTGTGGCGCGCCTTGCAACATCGCCCGGCAGCACCGGACGGTACCGGTTATGCGCTGTGGCTGCGCAATCATGACGAGCTGGATCTGGAGCGCCTGACGGAACAGGAGCGCGAGGAAGTCATGCAAGTGTTTGCCCCACAACCGCACATGCGCGCTTACGGTCGCGGCATTCGTCGGCGCCTGGCGCCCATGCTCAACGGGGATGTGCGGCACCAGGCGCTGGCGCACGCGCTGCTGGCGTCGTTGCCGGGTACGCCGATCATCCGCTACGGCGAGGAGATCGGCATGGGCGATGATTTGCTGCGGCCCGAGCGCCTGGCGGTGCGCACGCCGATGCAGTGGAGCGCTGAACGCAACGGCGGTTTTTCCCGGGCGACACCGAAAAATTTTCCCGCGCCGCTGATCGACCAGGGACCGTTCGGTTACCCAATGCTGAATGTCGCGATGCAGCAGGAAAAACCCGAATCTCTGCTCAGCCGTTGTCAGGCGATTTTCCAGATGCGTGCCGTGCTGACAGAAGTCGGCAGCGGCACGGCGCACCCGCTACCCTGCGAGCACCCGGCGGTTTTTGCCATTCGCCACGAGGGCGAGGCGACGACGATCATGCTGGCCAATCTCGGGCACCCTCCAGCCGCGCTTGAGCAGACAATGATTCAGGCGCTACAGGGGTTCGAAGAGATTCTCGCAGACGGCACTTACCCTCCGCCGGCCAGCGCCAACACGGCGCTGACACTGAACGGATTTGGCTACCGCTGGTTTCGCCACGGCGGTTCAAAACAGCAACAGCACCGCCGCGCACACCAGCGCCAATAACGCAGACAATGCCGTGACCTGCGTCGATGTCAGCGCCAGCGCCGAGTCCTTCGAGCGGCCGACAAACCGTCCGCGTGTGCGGTGCAGGTCAGTGCTCTGCGCCTCGTATAGATTATCGCCACGGTCGGCGTCGTCACTTTCGTTGCACATCTGCCCAGACCAGGCCTGGCGCGCCAGCATGCGGTCGAGCAGGCCTGGCATCAGACAGGTTCCGACGATTGCTTTGATCGTTGCCATGCCCAGCCACAACTCTCGGGGTGGACGCCGCACAACACTAAAAATCGCACGGGCAGCGACGTCGGGATCGTGGATAGGCGGCACCGGTTGCGGGCGCTTTTCCAGCTTGTTGCGCGCCCAGTCGAACTGCGGCGTGTTGACCGCTGGCAGCTGCACCATGCACAGGCGAATCCTGCTGTGGTCATGCAACAGTTCACAGCGCAACGCGTCGGTGAAACCGCGCACGGCGAACTTCGCGGCGCAATAGGCTGCCTGCAACGGGATTGCCCGATAGGCCAGCGCCGAGCCGACCTGAATGATCAGCCCCTGATTACGCGGGCGCATCAAGCGCAAGGCGGCCAAGGTGCCGTGGACAGCGCCCAGATAAGTCACTTCGGTGACTCGGCGGATCTCCTCTGCGGTGAGTGTCGCCACCGGTGAAAACACCGTGGTCATGGCGCAATTGATCCAGATCCGCAGCGGCCCCAATTGCGTTTCCAGTTCATCCGCCGCCGCTTGCACGGCTTGCGCATCGGCCACATCGACACTGATGGCCTTCACCGCGACGCCGTACTGCGCCAGTTCTTCGCACGTCTCGGCCAGCGCAACCTCATCGCGTGCCAGCAGGCCGATGCGGTAACCGCCGGCGGCGAAGCGCTGGGCCGTGGCACGCCCTACGCCTGCGCTCGCGCCACAAATCACCACCAGATCGTTTTTCTGCTGATCCATTGTTCTGCCCGCCCTTTGTCTGGTTGTTCCTAACAAAATGGACGACAGGTCAACGCCGACAGTTCGATTTTTTGCCTGCGTGGTGAAGGCCAATCCCCGCCTACCGACCTGCGACTGAACCAACGCTTCGGGCGGGTGATCGTACGGCGTAGGGTATAGACTGTTTGGCTATTGCGTTTCGAACATGCAGCACAACCTGGCCGGTACTGTCCGGCCAACCTGCAACCCCTCAAGGCAACCGTTAAATGGCAGCATTTTCCTGCCCTGATCATTTCGGAGACCACGATGCTTCGCCTGTTTGAACAAAGGCTTGACCCCTTTCCTCCCGACGAGGCCCCACCACCGCCAGTCGGTCTGTTCCAGTTTCTGTGGGCCTGTACGCGCGGTGCGCGCCGCTACATTCTTGTCTTCGCCCTGCTCAGCGCCAGCGTGTCCATCTACGAGGCCTGGCTGTTTTCCTTTCTCGGGCAAGTGGTCGATCTGCTGTCGACCTGGCAGACCGGGGGCGCGGCGAGCGACGAGGAAAGCCGTGTGCTGTGGGGCATCGGCATTGTGCTGGTTGTCAGCATCGGGCTGGTGGCGCTGCGCACGATGGTGCAGCACCAGATCCTGGCGATCAATCTGCCGCTGCGCCTGCGCTGGGATTTCCATCGATTGATGCTGCGACAAAGCCTGTCGTTCTTCTCCGATGAATTTTCCGGCCGGGTCACGACCAAGGTGATGCAGACAGCGCTGGCCGTGCGCGAAGTGCTGTTCACGCTGATCGAGATCCTGCCCGGCATTGGCGTTTATTTCATTGCGATCATCGCTCTGGCCGGCGGCTTCGCGCTCAAGCTCATGCTGCCGTTTCTTGCCTGGATCGTGCTGTTCGGCCTGGCGATGCTGTATTTCGTACCGCGCCTGGGCCAGGTCGGCCAGGAACAGGCCGATGCACGCTCGTCGATGACCGGGCGCATTGCCGACGCCTACACCAACATCACCACGGTGAAACTGTTCTCCCATTCCAAACGTGAAGCGCACTTTGCGCGCGCGGCCATGGAAGATTTCAAGCTCACCGGATTTCGCCAGATGCGGCTGGTCAGCCAGTTCGAGATCGTCAATCAGGCCCTGGTGGTCGGGCTGATTCTTGGCGCTGGCGGCTACGCCCTGTGGCTGTGGCACCAGGGCCAGGTCGGCACGGGTGCCGTGGCGGCAATCACGGCGATGGCGTTGCGCATCAACGGCATGTCGCACTGGATCATGTGGCAGATGACTTCACTGTTCGAGAACATCGGCACCGTGCAGGACGGCATGGACACCTTGACCCGCGGCCCGAAAGTGCAGGATGCGCCGGACGCCAAGGTATTGGTGCCGGCGGGCGGCGCAGTGACGTTCGATAACGTCAGCTTCAACTACAACGGTGAACGCCAGGTGCTCGATGGTTTGAGCCTGAACATTCGTGCCGGGGAAAAAATCGGCCTGGTCGGCCGTTCCGGTGCGGGCAAATCGACCCTGATCAACCTGTTGCTGCGATTCTATGACGTGAACAGCGGCGAGATCCGCATCGATGGGCAAAATATCGCGCACGTCACGCAAGACAGCCTGCGCAGCGTAATCGGCATGGTCACGCAAGACACGTCCCTGCTGCACCGTTCGATTCGCGACAACATCGCCTATGGCCGCCCGGATGCAACCGACGAACAAATCCGCCGCGCCGCCGCACATGCCCAGGCCGACGGTTTCATCAGCCAACTGAGCGACAAACAAGGCCACAACGGTTACGACACCCTGGTGGGTGAGCGCGGCATCAAGCTTTCGGGAGGCCAGCGCCAACGTATCGCCATCGCCCGGGTGATGCTCAAGAACGCGCCGATTCTGTTACTCGACGAGGCCACCAGCGCGCTGGACTCCGAAGTCGAAGTCGCGATTCAGGAAAGTCTCGATGAGATGATGAAGGGCAAGACGGTCATCGCCATCGCCCATCGATTGTCGACGATTGCGGCCATGGATCGCCTGATTGTCATGGATGAAGGGCGCATCATCGAGCAAGGCACCCACGCCCAATTGCTGGAAAAGAACGGCACCTATGCACGGCTCTGGCAGCACCAGAGTGGCGGCTTCCTGGGCGAGGATCAGGGGCTGACCGAGACGCTGGAACAGGCCTGATCGCCGGCGGACCGTAACGGTCTTTGCGGTTCGCCCATACAACAAAGCCCTGACAAGTCAGGGCTTTGTTTTTTCATGCTGGAACTCAGTGGGACTTCTTCGACACCGAGGAGCCCGCATTGCTCAAGCCTTTGGCGTTGTGATCGCCCGGCGTGGTCGTCGAGATGGCCCGGGCTTTGCTGATGCCGCGAGTGTCTCGGGAGTTGGCGACTGCAGAGGTGGTCGAACCGTGGCCATTGCTGTTCGCATTCTTGTCACCGCCGTAGTGATTGCCACTCAGGCCGTGATCGCGAACGGCTTTCCCGGCGGGGTCGCTGCTCATTCCGCCACGATTGCTGCCGGCATCGCCGGAGTGGCTTGAGCCGCCGCGACCGCCAGCGTTGCCGCCGCCATTGCCACCGCCGTTACCGCCACCGTTGCCACCACCATTACCACCACCGCCGCCACCGTTACCGCCGCCGCCACCGTCTTTGGCGTATGCCGAACCCATCACGGACAGGTCGGCAGGCAGAAGAGGCGCGGCTGCAAGCATCAGGGCGCAGGACATTACAGCAACGAGACTCTTGTTCTTTAAAAGCATGATTGCTTCCATAAAGGTTGATATCGCGAAATTAAGACGCGACAACGCCGATACAGTTCAAGCGAGGCGACGGATGGAGGCTGCCCAGGCGATGCCCGAGCAGCCATTCACAATCCCGATCATGCGGCCATCCGATTCAGGGCTTGAGAATCAGCACCGGTTCGCCCTTTTTGACGACGTAAGTGGCCAGTTCCGAGGCCTTGTCGCTGCCGACGTTTTTCGCCACATGCGCCACGCCTTGTGGAATCAACAACGACTCACCGGCCTTGAGGATCACCGGCGCACGGCCTTCCAGTTGGTATTCGAACGTGCCGCTGAGCACGTGCGCGATTTCCACGCCTGGGTGGGCGTGTCTCGGCGAAGTGACACCCGGTTCGAAATCGATCCGCGCCTGGATCACTTCGCTGTCGACCGCGCCCACGTCCTGGCGCACCAGGTCCGTGCGGCTCAGCCCCTTCTGCCAGCTCATGGCCCCGCTGTCAGCGGCCTGTGCCGAGCCGATCAGACAAGCGAAGACAGCAGCGGTGGCGAGAAACAGTGGACGATTCATGGTAGTACCCTCTCAAACGTAGTGGTTGTGGCCCTACTTTGAGCACGGCATGTACGCGGGATGTGTCCGGAATACCGCGTTGATTATTGCGGTGTATACCCGGGCGGGATTGATACACGCTCATACAAATGCTTCACAGTTTTACTCAAGCGCTGCCAGGCAGGCCATGTCGTCATGGAATCTGTAAACTGGCGCGCTCTCAACTTGTTCAAAGGGACCACCATGACCACTCCAGACATCACGTTCACGCCCGATCCGGACGCTGACTCGATTTCTTCCGACGTTGCCACCTTCGGCGGAATCATGGTCTCTACGCAGATCCCGACCCGCGCCGACGGCAGTCTGGAACTGGGCGATATCACCGCGCAAAGCGAATGCACACTGCAAGCATTGAAAGTCGCTCTGGAGCGCGCCGGCAGTTCGATGGACCGGGTCATGCACCTGACCATCTACCTCACCGACATGGCCGATCGCGCCGCGTTCAATGAGGTTTACCAGCGTTTCTTCGCCAAACCATGGCCGGTGCGTGCGGCGGTGGGCGTGGCGTCGCTGGCTGTCGAGGGGATGCGTGTGGAAGTGACGGCAATGGCGGCCAAGGCCTGATTGTTCAGCCTGTGAGCAGATTTGTCGCCTGACATGGCCCCTTCGCGAGCAGGCTCGCTCCCACAGGGACTGTCGCCATCCACAAAACTGCCTGACACCCCGAAAAACTGTGGGAGCGGGCTTGCCCGCGAAAGCGCCGGGTCAGGCAGCACATCTGTCGCTGACAGATGGCATTCGTCCGAGCGACACGGGTCCCTGGCCCATGCCGACCGATGCCAACTGAGCATGGCTTTCGCCATCGGGCAGCGCATGCGTGCCCGCCGTGCATTTCGCGAGTAGAATGCGCGCCTGACCGTGACTGCCTGACTAAAAAAACTATGTCCTTGCCCAAGCATCATCTGGAATTGCTCAGCCCTGCCCGCGATGTTGCCATCGCCCGTGAGGCGATCCTGCATGGCGCCGACGCCGTGTACATCGGCGGCCCGAGCTTCGGCGCGCGCCACAACGCCTGCAACGAAGTCGGTGAAATCGCCGATCTGGTGGAGTTCGCCCGCCGCTACCATGCGCGGATTTTCACCACCATCAACACCATCCTGCACGACAACGAACTGGAGCCGGCGCGCAAGCTGATCCATCAGTTGTACGACGCCGGCGTCGATGCGCTGATCGTCCAGGACCTGGGCGTAATGGAACTGGACATTCCGCCCATCGAACTGCACGCCTCGACCCAGACCGACATCCGCACGCTCGAGCGAGCGAAGTTCCTTGATCAGGCCGGCTTTTCGCAACTGGTACTGGCCCGCGAGCTGAACCTGCAGGAAATCCGTGCCATCGCCGATGAAACCGACGCGGCCATCGAATTCTTCATTCATGGCGCGTTGTGCGTGGCCTTCTCCGGCCAATGCAACATTTCCCACGCGCAGACCGGGCGCAGTGCCAACCGTGGCGACTGCTCCCAGGCGTGCCGCTTGCCGTACACCCTCAAAGACGAAAAAGGTGGCGTGATCGCCTACGAAAAGCACCTGCTGTCGATGAAGGACAACAACCAGAGCGCGAACATTCGTGCGCTGGTTGAAGCCGGTGTGCGTTCGTTCAAGATCGAAGGTCGCTACAAGGACATGGGCTATGTGAAGAACATCACGGCCTATTACCGCCAGCGCCTCGACGATGTGCTCGAAGATCGCCCGGACCTGGCCCGCGCCTCCAGCGGCCGCACCGTGCATTTCTTCATGCCCGACCCGGAAAAAACCTTCCACCGCGGCAGCACCGATTACTTCGTCACTGATCGCAAGATCGACATCGGCGCTTTCGACTCGCCAACCTTTACCGGCCTGCCGGTCGGTACGGTGGAAAAAGTCGGCAAGCGTGACATGCAGGTCGTGACCCAAGAACCACTGTCCAACGGTGACGGCCTGAACGTGCTGGTCAAACGCGAAGTGGTCGGTTTCCGCGCCAACATTGCTGAGGCCAAAGGCGAGTTCGAAGAAGACGGCGAGAAGCGCTACCGCTATCGCGTCGAGCCGAACGAAATGCCCGAAGGCCTGTTCAAGCTGCGGCCGAACCACCCGTTGAATCGCAACCTCGATCACAACTGGCAACAGGCGCTGCAAAAGACCTCGTCGGAACGTCGCGTGGCCCTGAGCTGGGTTGCCCGTCTGCGTGAAGATCAGCTGGAAGTGACCGCAACCAGCGAGGAAGGCATCAGCGCCAGCGTCAGCCTCAACGGACCGTTTGGCGTCGCCAACAAACCGGAACAGGCGCTGGAACAACTGCGCGACCTGCTCGGCCAGCTCGGTACCACCCAGTACCACGCCACCGACGTCAAACTCGATGCGCCGCAAGCGTTCTTCGTCCCCAACTCGCAGCTCAAGGCCCTGCGCCGCGAAGTGATCGAAGCGCTGACGGCCGCGCGTGTTGCCGCCCACCCGCGAGGCAGCCGCAAAGCCGAAACCAGCCCGCCGCCGGTGTACCCGGATTCGCACCTGACCTTCCTCGCCAACGTCTACAACCAGAAGGCGCGCGACTTCTATCACCGCCACGGCGTCAAGCTGATCGACGCGGCCTATGAAGCGCACGAAGAACCGGGCGAAGTGCCGGTGATGATCACCAAGCACTGCCTGCGCTTCTCCTTCAACCTGTGCCCGAAGCAGGCCAAAGGCGTGACCGGCGTACGTACCAAGGTCGCCCCGATGCAGTTGATCCACGGCGACGAGGTACTGACGTTGAAATTCGACTGCAAGCCGTGCGAGATGCACATCATCGGCAAAATGAAAGGCCATATCCTCAATCTGCCGCAACCGGGCAGCGTGGTCGGCCACATCAGCCCCGAAGACTTGATGAAAACCATCCCGCGCGCACCGCACTGAGTGAACGGCGTGCGCGGTGCTTCGGCATCGCGCACGCCTGCCCCGCTCTGCCTGAGCGAATCGCAGGCATAAAAAAACGCCAACTTCTTGCGAAGTTGGCGTTTCTTAATAGATGGCAGGGGCGGCTGGATTCGAACCAACGCATGGCAGGATCAAAACCTGCTGCCTTACCGCTTGGCGACGCCCCTGTAGCTCTGTCCAGCGACTCCTAGAAGATCGCTGTGAGAACGGGGCGCAATTTATCAACATTCATTTCGTTTGGGAAGCCCGAAATGAAATATTTTTTGTTTTAAAACAGCGACTTATTATTTTTGCCGAAAACCGGGCAGCGGCCATGCCCTCTTCGCCTCGTGTATCACACTGTGTACGCGCCCCTCTGCCGTACAACGCCTTGCAAAATGGCCGTCCCTCGACACATGGCGGATACGTCTGCGCGCTCCAATGCAGCCAAGGTTTCAAGGGTCTCGTCCAGCCCCCTGACCCAATAATTGCAGGAGACGTCATCATGAAAAAGGCTCAACCCTTGCGTAAAACCGCTGTCGGTTTATCGATGCTGGCCTTGTCGCTGTTCGGTTCAATCAGCGCCGTCCAGGCGCAAACCGTTGAACCGGCGGCCGTCAGCTACACCACGCCCTCGCCGTTCGGCCCGCTGAAACACGTCAAGGCCGGCGTGCTTGACGTGGCTTACGCCGAAACCGGCCCCGCCGATGGCCCGGTGGTCATCCTGCTGCACGGATGGCCGTACGACATTCACAGCTACGACGACGTCGCGCCGTTACTCGCAGCCAAGGGTTATCGGGTGTTGATGCCGTATGCGCGCGGTTATGGCGATACGCACTTCCTCTCCAAAGACACCCTGCGCAACGGCCAACCGGCGGCGCTGGCCAGCGACGTCATCGACTTCATGGATGCGCTGAAGATCAAGCAAGCGGTGCTCGGCGGTTATGACTGGGGCGCCCGTTCGGCCGACATCGTCGCGGCGCTCTGGCCGGAACGGGTGAAGGCGCTGGTGGCCGTCAGCGGTTATCTGATCGGCAATCAGGCTGCCGGGCAGAACCCGTTGCCGCCCGCAGCGGAACTGCAATGGTGGTATCAGTTCTACTTCGCCACCGACCGGGGCCGCGCCGGCTACGAGAAAAACACCCATGACTTCGCCAAATTGATCTGGCAACTCGCTTCGCCACAGTGGAAGTTCGATGACGCGACCTTCGACCGCAGCGCCAAGGCCTTGCAGAACCCCGATCACGTCGACATCACCGTGTTCAACTATCGCTGGCGGCTCGGTCTGGTTCAGGGCGAGGCGAAATACGCAGCGCTGGAACAGAAACTCGCCACCGCGCCGTCAATCAGCGTGCCGACCATCACCCTTGAGGGCGACGCTAACGGTGCGCCGCACCCCAAGCCTGAGGATTATGCGAAGCGTTTTACCGGCAAATATCAGTTCCGGTTGATCGAGGGTGGGGTTGGGCATAATTTGCCTCAAGAGGCTCCGAAAGCGTTCGCCCAGGCTGTGGTGGATGCCGATCACCTCTGAAGAAAAATCCTCAAGGGCAAAAACGGCGGGGTCTATTTGACCAGTCGTTTTTCTTTCGACGGGCGATAACCGAAGTATGAGCTGTAGCACTTGCTGAAATGGCTCGGCGAGACGAATCCGCAGGCCACCAGCACTTCCACCTGCGACAGTTCAGTGTGTTGCAGCAGGCGCCGCGCTTCGGTGATGCGCAGCTCCAGGTAATAGCGCTGCGGCGTGGTGCCCAGTTGCTCCTTGAACAGGCGCTCCAGCTGACGCCGCGAGCGCCCGGCGTAGACCGCCAGTTGTTCCAGTTCCAGCGGCTCTTCGAGGTTGGCATCCATCAGCTTGATCACTTCACGCAACGGCGCGCTGACGCAGATGTTTTCGTCCGGTTTGATCCGCCGGTAGCGCGACTCCTCGAAGGCCAGAATGTCTTCAATGCCCTCGACCAACGCTTTGCCATGCAAGCCCTTGATCCAGTCGAGCGCCATGTGGAACGCCCCGGACGGGCTGGAGGCGGTGAGGCGGTCGCGATCAATGACGTAGGGTTCGCTGCTGACGTGGGTGCTCTTGGCGATCTCGGTGAGCGCCGGGCGATGTTCCGGGTGGATTGCGCAGCGATAGCCGTCGAGCAAACCGGCGCGACCGAGAAACCACGAACCGTTCCACAAACCGGCGAGGCTCACGCCCCGCTCCGCTGCGGACTTGAGCAAGCCGATGAATTCGTCGCTGGCGCGCAGCTCGGTGCGATAACCACCGCAGACCACCAGCAGATCCAGCTCGTGAAGCGCAGCAGAATCCAGACGGGCATCGGGGCGGATGACCAGACCCAGATCGCTGATCACCTCGCCGTCGCCCAGGCCGAAAGTGCGCGACGAGAAAAGCCCCGGACGCAACAGGTTGGTGGTGACCACCGTGTCCAGTGCCTGGGTGAAGGCCGGTAGCGAAAAATGTTCGAGGAGCAAAAAACCGGTGCGGGTCACACCGCTGCTGGCGGTGTCCTGCTCATTCAGATAGCGGAGGTTTTTGCCCTTCATGCCTCCGCTGAATTGACGTCGTTCGATCAAGGTCGGGTCCATCGATGGTGTTGTTATCCGTCGATAGTTGGCCGGATATGCGCCGGAGTCAATCATGCCAGTGACTGGCGCGTCACAACCGGCACTCGCAGCGCCATCAACTCCACCACCCAATCAATAAACACCCGCAACTTGAGGCTGACATGCCGGTTCGGCGGGTAGGCGATGTAAAGGGGCATCGGTTCAAGCTGCCAGTCTTCGAATAGCGGCAGCAATTCCCCGTTTGCCACAGGCGCGTCAGACATGTACGTGGGCAACCACAGCACGCCCAACCCGGCGAGGCCCGCCGCGAGGTAGGCGTTGCCGTCGTCGACCGCGAGCACGTGGCGGCCTTTGATTTGCAATCGCTCAGTACCGTTGTGCAAGGCATAGGGCACGGGTTTGCCCGTGCGTGCCCAGAGAAAAGCGACCACGCGGTGATGGGAGTCTTCCAGTTCCAGCGGATGCGCCGGCGTGCCCTCGCGAGCCAGATACGCTGGCGCGGCAAACACGCCCAATGGCAGATCAGCGACCTTGCGCGCCATCAACGATTGGTCGAGCAGTTCGCCGCCGCGCACCACGCAATCGACGTTTTCATCAATGATGTCGACGATGCGGTCGCTGACGCCCATGTCGATCTGGATATCCGGATAGCGTGCATGAAACGCTGGCAAGGCCGGCACGAGAATCAGCCGCGCGAACGGGCTCGGTACGTCGACCCGCAAGCGCCCCCGCGGCAGTGCTGCAGCGCCGGGCAGGCTGGTTTCGGCGTCGTCCAGATCGGCCAGCAGCTTGATCACCCGCTCGTAATACGCCGCGCCGTCGGCGGTGACGTTGACTTTGCGCGTGGTGCGATTGAGCAACCTGACCCGCAAGCGGGCCTCCAGTTGCTGCACCAGTTGGGTAACGGTGGTCTTGCTCATGTGCAAGGTCTCGGCGGCTTTGGTGAAACTGCCCGCCTCGACCACCCGGGCAAAGGCCTGCATCGCATCGAACCGGTCCATTCGCGCCCCTCGATTGTTTGGGAATAACAAACAGTGAACGCCAAGCTTGCGCGTTTATCACGCGACTGCAAATACCTAAAGTCACCCCATCAACCCCCTGATGGAATTATGCCATGTCCAAGCGCGACGTTGTTTTCCCACCAGCACGCCATGCTCTTTACGAGCGCCACCGCTATTCGCCGGCGATTCGCTCCAACGGCTTTCTGTTTGTCTCGGGACAAGTCGGCAGCCGGGAGGACGGTTCACCCGAGGCAGATCTGCGTGATCAGGTGCGCACGGCTTTTAATAACCTCAATGCAATTCTCGCTGAGGCTGGTTGCAGCTTCGATGATGCAGTGGATGTCACGGTGTTCATGGTCGATCCGCAGTCGACGTTCGAAACGATCTGGAGTGTGGTGCCGGAGTTCTGGGGCGAAGCACCGTTCCCGACTGTCACCGCTGTCGGCGTGACCTGGCTGGCGGGTTTCGATTTTGAAATCAAGGTGATTGCGAAACTGCCCGAAGCGGTCTGACCGGTACAGCACATAAACAGACACAACGCGCCGGCACGGAGGCTGGCCAATCTCCTCGCGAATGCGTATAACCTCGCCGTTTCGTCTACCCTGACGTGGCGCGCCGTTAACTACCGGTGGCCCTTCGAATGTTGACGCTTACGAAACGGAGAATTCTATGTTCAAGCGTACCCTCGCCCTCACCGCCGGTCTGGCGCTGTCCTTTTCTGCCCTGATGACGCAAGCCGCTGATGTGTTGCGCGTCAGCGCGATTCCCGACGAAGCCCCGACCGAGCTGCTGCGCAAGTTCGAACCGCTGGGTGCCTATCTTGAGCAGCAACTGGGCATGAAGGTGCAGTTCGTACCCGTTGCCGATTACCCGGCGGTGGTTGAAGCCCTGGCCACCGATCGCCTCGACATGGCCTGGCTCGGCGGTTTCACTTTTGTCCAGGCACGTTTGAAGACTGACGCGACCACCCCGGTAATCCCGTTGGTGCAGCGCGAACAGGATGCGCAGTTCACCAGCAAGTTCATCACCGCCGACCCGAACGTGAAAAGCCTCGCTGATCTGAAGGGCAAGACCTTCGCTTTCGGTTCCGTCTCTTCCACGTCCGGCAGCCTGATGCCGCGTTACTTCATGCTCAAGAATGACGGCATCAAGCCAGAAGCCTATTTCAGTCGCGTCGCCTACTCCGGCGCTCACGACGCCACTGTCGCCTGGGTCCAGGCCGGCAAGGTCGATGCCGGTGTGTTGAACGCCAGCGTCTGGCAGAAGCTGGTCGATGCCGGCAAGGTCGACACCAACAAGGTCAAGGTCTTCGCCACCACGCCAACCTACTTCGATTACAACTGGACCGTGCGCGGTACCCTCGACCCGGCGCTTGCGGCGAAGATCAAAAAGGCCTTCCTCGACCTCGATCCGGCCAAGCCTGAGCAGAAGAAAATCCTCGACCTGCAAGCCGCCAGCCGCTTTATCGACACCCAGCCCGACAACTACAAGGGCATCGAGGAAGCCGCCCGCGCCGCCGAACTGCTGAAATGACCCTACGCCTTCACCAAGGCAGCCTGCGTCATGCCAACGGCGTCGAAGCCCTTCGCGGTATCGACGTGCAGATTGGCGTCGGCGAACAGGTCGCGATCATCGGCCCGTCCGGTGCCGGCAAGTCGAGTTTGCTCAACCTGCTGGCAACCGCGCTGAAGCCCAGCGGCGGAGAGATCGAGGTGCTTGGCGAACGCGCCTGGCACGTGTCGTCCCGGCAACGCCAGCGCCTGCGGGCGCGCATCGGCCTGGTGCATCAGGCGCCGCCGATTCCGCCGCGTCAACGGGTCATCACCGCGGTGCTGGCCGGCAAGCTCGGTCAGTGGAGCCTGGGCAAAAGTCTGTTGAATCTGCTACATCCGCTGGATGTGGCCGGTGCGCGCGCCGCACTGGCGCAACTGGACCTGGGCGACAAATTATTCGCCCATTGCCAGCAATTGTCTGGCGGGCAATTGCAGCGCGTCGGTATTGCCCGGGTGTTGTATCAGGCGCCGGAAATTCTGCTGGCCGACGAGCCGGTCTCGGCGATGGACCCGGTGCTGGCCGGGCATACGCTGTCGATCCTGGCGCGCCATGCCCGCGAGCATAACGTGACGCTGGTGGCGAATCTGCACGCGGTGGAACTGGCGCTGGCGCACTTCCCACGGATCATCGGTTTGCGCGACGGGCAGGTCCTTTTCGACTGCCCTTCCGATCAGGTCAGCCGCGACAAGCTCGATGCGCTGTACGCCAACGAACAACTGCAATCGCCAACCGCTGCGGTGGCGCCGTTGATTGTGCAGATCCCGCGATGCTGAAAACGGATACACGCGACCCTGCGGCGTGGCCGCGATTACTGCTCACCGTCCTGGCGATTGCCCTGCTGTGGCCGGGCATTCTCCTCAGTGAACTCGATCTGGGTGTGCTGTTTCAAGCCGACAGCCAAAGCGAGATGGGCCGTTTCGTCTCGGCGTTCTGGCCGCCTGCGCACGATGAAGCGTTCCTGCAATTGCTGCTCAAAGCCACCCTGCAAACCTTGGCGATTGCCACGGCGGGCATGGCGCTGGCCTTGCTGCTGGCAGTGCCGGCAAGCCTGATCGCCAGCCGCGCGTTGTCACTTTCTGCCGCCTCACGCGGCGGCGTGCCGAGCCTGCCCGGGCGTTTGCTGCGCTGGCCGGTGCGCGGCTTGCTGATCTTCCTGCGCAGCGTGCCGGAAATCGTCTGGGCGCTGTTATTCGTGCGAGCGGTTGGCCTCGGCCCGGCAGCGGGTGTGTTGGCCATCGCCATCACTTACAGCGGCATGCTCGGCAAGGTTTACGCGGAGATTTTCGAATCCACCGACCAGCGCCCGGCGCACGCCTTGCTGCAGGCCGGCAGCGGTCGGCTGGCGGCGTTCGCCTACGGCACGCTGCCCAATGTTGCCGCAGAGCTGCTGTCGTACACGGTCTATCGCTGGGAATGTGCAATCCGCGCGTCGGTGGTGATGGGCTTTGTCGGGGCCGGCGGTCTGGGCCAGCAAATCGACTTATCGATCCGCATGTTCGCCGGCGGTGAAGTCGCCAGCATGTTGCTGACGTTTTTGCTGCTGGTGCTGTGCGCCGATCAGCTCAGCCGTCTGTTGCGCTGGAGACTGACATGAGCCGCCTGATCAATATACTGCTGATCCTCGGCATTGCCGTCGCCGTGGTCGCCTCCTTCGCTTATCTGGAGCTGGATCTCGGCGAGCTGGGCAGCGCCAACAGCCTCAAGCAGATGGGTGCTTATGTGCAGCGTTTTCTCAGCCCCGACTTAAGCGCTGGTTACCTGAAAGCCGTCGCTCACGGTTCGCTGGAAACCCTGGCCATGTCCGCCCTTGGCACCCTGCTCGCGGCGCTGTTTGGTATCGTTCTGGCGCTGCCCGCCGCCGGGCGTTTCGGCTGGCCACTGCAAAGCGCGGCGCGCCTGCTGCTCAACGGCTTGCGGGCGATTCCGGAGCTCGTCTGGGCGGCGCTGATGGTGCTGGCTGCTGGGCTGGGACCGAACGCCGGCACCCTGGCCCTCGCCCTGCACACCACCGGCGTACTCGGTCGGTTGTTTGCCGAAGCGCTGGAAAACACCCCGCCGCAACCGGCCGAAGCGATCCGTTTGCAGGGCGGTAATCCGATTCTCGCGTTCTGCTACGGCACGCTGCCCAACCTCGCCCCGCAACTGCTCGCCTACTGCCTGTATCGCTGGGAAAACAACATCCGCATGGCCAGCGTGCTGGGTTTTGTCGGCGCCGGCGGCCTGGGGCAGATGCTCTATGTCAGCCTGAGCCTGTTCCAGGAAGCACAGGCCAGTACGGTGATTCTGGCGATGCTGTTACTGGTGTTTCTGGTCGACTGGTTGAGTGCCTGGAGCCGCCAGCGTTGGGTGAAAGCGTAGGCCGAGTGGATATCTGGCAAAAGCTGATTATGCTTGAGGAAACCTTGCAGCCCTGCGAGGCGGTCAGACTGTGCAAGCTTCACGCGACAGCAATGGCGGCAGATGCCAACGGGCCAGAGTGCGACAGGCAGTAACGGGGGACTCCGGCCTACAACAATAAGCACGACGGAGAACACCCATGGCCACAATCGACACAGCATCCACCGGCACGCCACCGCGCAGCGGCGGCATCACCAAGGAGGAACGCAAAGTCATTTTTGCCTCCTCGCTGGGCACGGTTTTCGAGTGGTACGACTTTTACCTGTACGGCTCTCTGGCGGCGATCATCGCCAAGCACTTCTTCGCCGGCGTCAACGAAACCACCGCGTTCATTTTCGCCCTGCTGGCCTTTGCTGCCGGCTTCGCGGTACGGCCGTTCGGTGCCATCGTGTTCGGCCGCCTGGGCGACATGATCGGACGCAAGCACACCTTCCTGATCACGATCGTCATCATGGGCGTGTCCACCGCCATCGTCGGTCTGCTCCCCGGCTACGCGACCATTGGCGTGGCGGCACCGGTCATCCTGATTACCCTGCGTCTGCTCCAAGGCCTGGCCTTGGGTGGCGAATACGGCGGCGCCGCGACCTACGTGGCCGAACACGCGCCGCGTAACAGGCGCGGTTTCTTTACCTCGTGGATTCAAACCACCGCCACCCTCGGTCTGTTCATGTCGCTGCTGGTGATCCTCGCCTGCCGCACGGCGCTGGGCACCGAAGCTTTCGAAGCCTGGGGCTGGCGGATTCCGTTTCTGCTGTCGATCATTCTGCTGGCCGTGTCGGTGTACATCCGCCTGCAACTGAGCGAGTCGCCGGTGTTCCAGAAAATGAAGGACGAAGGCAAGGCCTCGAAGGCGCCGCTGACCGAATCCTTCGCCCGTTGGGACAACCTCAAAGTGGTGATCATGTCGCTGCTCGGCGGCACCGCCGGGCAAGCGGTGGTCTGGTACACCGGACAGTTTTACGCGTTGTTTTTCCTGTTGCAGACGCTGAAGATCGACCCACAGACCGCCAACCTGCTCATCGCCGGTTCGTTGCTGATCGGCACGCCGTTTTTCGTGATTTTCGGCAGCCTGTCTGATCGCATCGGACGCAAGCCGATCATCATGGTCGGCTGCCTGCTGGCGGCACTGACGTACTTCCCGATCTTTACTGCGCTGACCCAATTCGGCAACCCTGACGTGTTCGTCGCGCAAGAGAAAAACCCGGTCAAGGTCATCGCCAACCCGGACCAGTGCTCGTTCCAGTTCGACCCGGTCGGCAAGGCGCGATTCACCAGTTCCTGCGACGTCGCCAAGACCCTGCTGGCGAAGCGGGCGATTCCTTACGAGAACGTCACGGCCGAGCCGGGGACTGTGGCGCAGGTGCGCATCGGTGACAAAGTCATCGAGAGTTTTGAAGGCAGCGCATTGCCGGCCGCCGACTTCAAGGCCCGCAACGACACCTTCACCGCCAGCCTGGGCAGCGCGCTGAAAGAAGCCGGCTATCCGGAAAAAGCCGATCCGGCAAAAGCCAACTACCCGATGCTGCTGCTTCTGCTGACAATCCTGGTGATCTACGTGACCATGGTTTATGGCCCGATTGCCGCGTGGCTGGTCGAGTTGTTCCCGACACGTATCCGCTACACCTCGATGTCGCTGCCCTACCACATCGGTAATGGCTGGTTCGGCGGCTTCCTGCCGACCGTCGCGTTCGCCATGGTCGCGGCCACCGGCGATATCTATTACGGGCTGTGGTACCCGATCGTGATCGCCGTGGCGACCGCGATCCTCGGCACGTTCTTTTTGCCGGAAACCAAAGATCGCGACATTCTCAAAGACTGAAAAAGTCGCCGCTGTGCCCTCTCCTTCGGGAGAGGGCCGTAGCGCTGAAAAATTTCGAACGTCTGCCGCCGCGCTGTCTCCAATATTTACACCCACAGGAGGCCAGCGACATGAATCCCAATGACGACAAAACCCCCAACGCCCCGCCCACCGATGCCAGCGGCAAACCGGTGAACGTGGTCGAGCGCGATCTTCAGGACCGCGACGGCAGCACCGAGGGCGTGGACAAGACCATTACGCCTTCTTCCAACCGGGTCAAAGAGCAGGAAGCGGAAGAGTTGCAGCGCAAGGTCGACGAGATCGAGCGCAAGGTGGCGGACGGCAATTGAAGGCGGCGTAGCTGTGGCCGTTGCTTTGAGCGGCGGCTGTCAGCTCGATGACCAAAAGCTCATTTCCTACAGAATCGAACTACACCCCTGATCGACTTCACGCCCATCACAAACGAAGCGTCTGACAGATATGAATGGTCTGTTCAGGGATGATGTGTTCCTCGTCCTGCCAGTGACGACAACGAGCCCACATCCCCCTTAGACTGCTGCACATTGATCATGGGGGTCATTATGAGCGCTGAACTTTCACTTATCGTTTCAGACTTCGAAACCGAAGAAGAGGCTGCGGATTATGACCTTTGGTTTCGTGCTGAGGTACAGGAAGCACTTGATGATCCGCACCCGGGCATTCCCCATACCGAAGCCATGGTGATGCTCGACCAGATGATTGAAGAAAACCGCAGGAAACGCCGCGCTGCGGGTTAAATGGAGCTACAAGGCTATTCGTCAACTGGCTGACATCATTGATTACATCGACCAGCACAACTCCATTGCTTCGGTTTCCTTGCAACGCAAAGCCCTTGCCGCAGCGCAAAAACTTTCTTCCATACCTCATGGCTACCGATCCGGTCGGGTGCCTGGCACTCGCGAAATGGTGGTTCATCCGAACTATCTGCTGATTTATCGGGTGAATGGGGAGATCGACATACTCAGGGTGCTTCACGCTCGACAAAAATATCCTCGAACCCCTTCAACCTGAAAAAGGCGGCCAACCGGCCGCCCCATGACGACTTGGGTTGGCGCTGAGTCATGCGTTGGAGGCTTATATCAGCCCAATGAAAAGTGATAATTTCCTACAGAATCGAACTACACCCCTGATCGACTTCACGCCCATCACAAGCGAAGCGTCTGACAGATATGAACGGTCTGTTCAGGGATGATGTGTTCCTCGTCCTGCCAGTGACGACAACGAGCCCACATCCCCCTTAGACTGCTGCACATTGATCATGGAGGTCATTATGAGCGCTGAACTTTCACTTATCGTTTCAGACTTCGAAACCGAAGAAGAGGCTGCGAGCTACGACCTTTGGTATCGCGCCAAGGTACAAGCCGCACTTGATGATCCACGGCCGCCTGTTCCCCACGATGAGGCAATGGTGCTGGTCGATCAGATGCTCGAAGAGAGACGCAAGAATCGACGCGCTGCCGGTTAACTGGAGTAAACCGGCTCTTGGAGATCTGGCTGACATCATCGAATACGTTGAACAACGCAACACTGTCGCTTCAGTTGCACTGCAGCAAAAGCTCAGCGCCGCAGCGCAAAGGCTTTCGTGGGTACCGCATGGTTTTCGCTCCGGTCGAATACCGGGCACTCGCGAAATGATCATTAACTCGAATTATTTACTGGTCTATCGGGTGACAGACCACATCAACATTCTGACCGTGTTGCACGCCCGAAAAAAATATCCATAAACACTCTAAAAAAAGGCGGCCAACCGGCCGCCCAAACGTACTGCACGAGAGTCCTTTACAACGTCAGCTGCCCACGCTCCTCCTCGGTCAGCTGCTGTTTCGCCTGTTCATCCAGCGCCCCGGCGCCCAGTACCTGCACCGGGCTGTCCGGGTTGTAGCCCGTCGCCGGCGTGCGACTGGCGCCATCGCGCGACGGCGACAGTTGCTCGTTGCCGAAGCTAAGCACCTGCACGGTAAACACCGAAGCCTGATTCTGCCGCGCCGCCGCTTGTTGCTGACGAGCGACGTCTTCTGCCGCTTGGGTGGCCGAGGAAGCCGCCGAGCTGGCCGAGGTGATTGCGCCGGTATTCACCGCCGACACCACCGGCACGCCGGTCGCCTTGCCCTGCACCGAGATGTTCGCGGCGTTGACCACCGTCAGCGCGGCGATGTTGACGTTGCCTGACACGCGAATCCCCGCCTCGCCCGCATCAATGGTGCCCAGTGGCGCGATCAGGTCGATGTTGCCCGGTGCCACTTCGGCGATCGGGTTGAGCGTGGCGATCCCCGCGCCGGTACTCGGCACCGATGGCGACAGCGTGACGTTGCCCCACGTGTCATAGACGCGTTTCGGCGGGGTGTAGACCACGGTGGTTTTCGAGCCGCGACCGGCGTTGATGTCGCCCTCGGCGGACCAGCCGAGAATAGAGCCGCCGAAGGTGGTCATGATCCGGCTCTGGCCGAGCAGGATGCTGCCCTGCGAGTACAGCTGAATGTCGCCCGAGCCCTGAGTGATGATCCCCGCCGTGGACGGCGGCGCCGCGCCTTCGATGCCGAACACCTGACCACCGCCCGGCGTGAGCATCTGGATGTCGCCGCCAAACAGCGTCTTGACCCCGGCGCCGCCGTACATCGTGATATCGCCGTCGTAGCGGATCGGATTGCCCGCGACATCCGTGGTCGGGAACAGCGCCGCAATGGCGTTGCGACCGCGCAGATAACTGCCTGTGCGCGGGCCGTTGGCATCGGTGTATTCCAGGCCACCGGCACGCAATTCGGCGAAATACACCTGGCGAGCGAAGATGGCTTGTTCAGTGCTCGGCAGTGTGGCGTAGAAGGCTTGCGCCTGTTCATCGCTGCCCTTGAAGCCATAACCGAGGCTCAGCCAACTGTGCAATTCTTCGACGTAGGTCTTCACCACTTTGCCCGGCTGCGCGCTGAGGGCCACCGCTGAGTCCGCTACGTTTTGCGGGTTCAGATAACGCGCAATGAAGCGCGAATAGTCCGCCCCTTGCGCGCCGACACCGGCCTGCAACACCACACTCGCGCCAGGGCGGCGGTCGCCTGCCAACACCGGCCCGATGCTGGTGATACTGGCACGGTCTTCCATCAGAATGTTGCGTCCTGCACTGACGTCAAGTACGCCTGGGCCGCCGATATCGAAGCTGCTGTAAAGAATGTCGCGCCCCGCCGAAACCCGCGACACATCGTTTGGCCGGTTATGAATGAACAGGTTGCCGCTGGAAACGATGTCTTCGTCGCTACGCCCCATCCCGTCAGTGGGTGCTTTGGTTGGCTGGCCCAGATAGGTGCCGGATGCGACGATATCGCGGCCGGCGAGCATCCAGACCGGGCCGGCCGCTTCGTACCAGGTGCGCTGTGGTACGCCGAATCGGCTGAATGTCAGCGTTTCGCCGCTGCGCCCCCCCACCAGGTCCCCGGTCAACGCATAGAACCGAGCCGGTCCCCGCACACCAGCAAGCCCCGAATAACTGTTGGCCCCGAACACAAACAACGGGTACAACGCATTGGTTTTCGTCGCGACGCCGTCCGGGCTGTTATTGGTCATGACCGGCCGGCTCGCATTGTTGTTGTCATAGCCGTTAAAGGATGGCGCAAACACTGTAGTGATTGCCGAAGGACTGGCGCCCGATTGATTGATCGCGTAACCACCGGCATAGATCGAGTCGCCTGCCAGCATTTCCAGCTGACCCGAACCGGACGGCGCCAGCAACAACGAGTAGCCCAACGCAGGTGGGGCATTGCCGGGACTGTAGGCCGCAGAAGGACCGGCATAGATGGAGCCCTGGGCCGCCACCGCACGCAGGATCGACGGATATACAAAGCGTCCGTCGGTGGGTGAAACGTTATAGCTGGCATTGGTCAGCAGATCGCTTTCGGCCAACTGCGTGCTCGGCGTCAGGTTGCCCCCCGCCGAGAACAGATCGATCGCGGTGTGCTCGGTCCACAGCGAGAAGCCAGTCAAACCGCCGCCCGCATGGGCCACGCCATTGCCGTCGGTAAATGCCGTGGAGTTTTGCAGGCGCACACGCCCCGGATCCGCGGCGCCGCCCAGCACCAGATCGCCTCGCGTACTCAGGCGCATGCCCGAGTCACCGGGAATCAACACCAGCCCGCCGGTGGCGCTGCTGAGGGTTGAGCTGAACGGGTCGTAGGCGCGGACTTCGCTCGGATCCTGATCCTGTGCAAACGCGCCATATTGCAAATTGACGCCGCCCAACGCACTCGCGCTGACCTGCGCAGCCCCCCGCAGGTTGATCACCGCACCTTGCAGATCGTGGCGCGGCGCTTGCGTTCCGGTTTCCCGCGCCCGCGCCAGTAGCGATGGGTTGAGCGAACCGCCCAAACGCATATCGATGTCGCCGCCACCGGTCAATTGCAGGCTGCCATCGCTCCCCACTCGTCCGGTGCTGCCCACCGCAACGATCAGCCCCTGCCCCCTTGGATAAAGATTGGAGCGACCATCGCCGACCGGATCAAGCATGCCGCCGTCGGCACCCGCGCGCAGGCTGATGTTGCCGCCGCCGAGGGTACCGAACCCGGTGAAACCGACAAGATAAGGCGCCGTACCAGTCTCGCCTGATAACGGCTGCGTTGCGTAGCTGCCGAAGTTGATCCACCAGGCGGTCGGTATCTCGTCGTTGCCCGTGCCCTGACGCCACAACCAATTGCCCACGGCCACGCTGGCTACTTGCTCGCGGGTTTCGACTTTGTTGCTCACCGTACGTTGCCCGACGACATCGCCCGACACCGACCCGCCGGCCCCGATCGTCAGATTGCCGCCCAGTTGCGGGTACCACGCTTGATAGAGGCTGTCACTGCCGCCATCAACCCATTTCTCGTTGTCACTGCCAGCGCTGCCAAGCACTGAACCGTTGTCCGACAGGCGACCACGTGGCTGGTTGTAACCCGCCTCGACATCGCCTGACTGCGTACCCGCCGTGTAAACACCAAAGGGGGATTCCATACTCAGGTTGCCAGCCGCCAGCACATCGAGGTCACCGGTGCCGGTGCGCAGTACGCTGAACATCTGCGTATGCGTCGACACCGTGGTACCGCCGACATTGGGCAGGCACCAATTGGGATCTATGTCGCACCAGAACAAATCGCCTTCGGAAACCGGGGTGCCAGTCGGCATGCCCAACACGTTGCCATCCGCCCAGAGGAACTTGGCAGGCGCGATGCAGACGCCGGGGATCATATCGCACCAGAACATTTCGTCTTCCTTGACCACCTCCCCGGCGGGGAACCCCAACGCATTGTCGACCGCCCAGGTGGTGTCGAGCGCTTTCGTGGTGACGAGCATGCCGTAATGCGTATCCGCCAGGCGCAAGTGACCTTCGCTGGTCAGCGGTTTCACGGTGCGGCTGTCGGCAGCGTCAAGATCTGCCCCGGCAACCACGCGCATCGACCACGACGTGCTGCCCGACGGCAGCATGCTCGCCAAGGCCCAGTTGCGTCCCTGTTGCGTGCCGTTCAACGGACGTAAATCGATGTACGCCGTGCCGTCGGCCAGCACGACGTCAGTCATCGATGGAATCAGCGAGCCGCGCAACAATGCCAGTTCGGTGCTTAATGTCACCCCGACGATCTGGTTATCGGCAAACGTGCCCGGCAACGGCACGCCTTTGGGCCACAGCATCGCCTGCATGTCTGTGGCGGCGTTCAACCGGGTTCCGGCCCCGAGACGGCTGCCGGCCGGCAAGGTCACGGTGTCGTTGAGCACGGTGCCGGCGGCGTATAACAGGTTGCCAGCGGCATCCTGCACCGCACCCGCCAACACCGTGCCGGCGGTCATTGTGTAAGGCCCGGCGAGAATGCCTTGGGTTGGCAGCAGCGTGCCGCTGGCCAGCGTCGCGCCCTGTATCGGCAAGTCGTAATTGAGGGTCGTGCCGACCGGAAACAAAGTGCCTGGTGCCAGCGTCACCCCGGCGCCCGGAACGATCAAGTCGCCACCGAAGGGCTGAATGCCCGGAACCAGTTTCCACCCGGCGTCGTCCACGGTTTCCGGTGGCGGTGCGAAGCCATCGTTGATGCTGCCGTAAATATCCAGATTGCCACCCGCGCGGATCAGCAGGCTGCCGGATTCTCCCGAACCATAAACAGCGGTTTTTGGCGTGTGTGGATTGAGGCTGGCATAGCGATAACCGGACAAATCCAGATCGCCTTGGACCACCAGATCGCCGTCGACGGTTTTGCTGGCGATCTCTACGCCAGGGCGCACATGGAAAGCGTCGGCGTAGATGGCATTGTTCAGCCCGGCCAGTTTGCCCTGAAGCAATTGGCTGTTGCCCAGCGCGGCATCGATGAATGCAGTGCTGTCGCCATGAATACGGTCAAGATAAGCCTGATCGATCACCTGATACGGGCGGCCGCTGACTGCCGCATCGGTGCCGTCGGCAGCATCGGTGTAGCGCCGCATGGCATTCAGACCGATGGAACGCGCGCCCTGAATATTCAGCACGCTACCGGCATCGATGGCAATGTCGCCTGCGCCGATACGCGGGGCATTGAGCTCCAGCGTACCGAGCGGCAAACCGTCGTTCTGACCGGCCGCGCTGCCCACCGGAGCGTCGGTGCCGTGGCGCAAATCGATCCGTGCGCCGGCAGCCAACGTCAGCGGGCCATCACCGGAATCGAGCTCGACCATGGCGCGGTTGGGGGCATCGATGATCTTGCCGTAGCTGTCGACCCGCAGCACGCGACCATGGGCATCGAGCACGGCATTGCCGGTCAGCGTCAGACCGTTATTGGCGGCCAGACGAATGCTGCCGACCCGCTCGCCACTGGCGTCGATCAGCCCGGTCACAGTCAAGCTGCCGTTGTCCACGGAAACGTTGACCTCACCGGCCTTCAAACCCTCGCCAATCACCAGGCTGCCCTGCTTGAGCTGGAAGCTGCGGCTGCCGAACACCTGGCCGGCGTTCAGGCGCTGGTTCAACGCAGCGAAGTCCTGGCTCAAATTGTCGCCCAGTCGTTGTGCGCGAATGTCCACACCACCGGCCTTGTACGGCACCAGCGTGCCACCGGCATCGTAATAACCGCTGCTGGCGCCACGGATCTCGCCTTGCAAATCGACCACACCCGCGTCCGCTGCCAGCGCCACCGCACTGAGATGGCCGGCCTGATTGTTGTGCGCCGACAGGTCGATACGCGAACCGGCGGCCTGGCGGATATTGCCATCGCTGCTGTACAGCGCCACATCGCCGCCCCAGCTGTATTTGCTGATGTCATTGAATGGCAAGGTGCGCCCGGCCAGGTCCAGCTGTGCCGCGGCGGTCAGGGTCAGATCGTTTTGCGCCTTGACCACCAGTTTGCCGCTAGCCAGCGCAATGCGACCGTCGAGCACCACATTGCGCCCGTCAAGCGTCAACTCCGCACCCAAGGCATTGGCCACCGCAGCATTCGCACCGCCACTCACCGTCAGGTTGCCCCCCGCCTTGAGCAGATTGACTGACGCCGCTTCACCGGTGAGCAACGGCGTGCGCAGATTGAGGTCGCCGCCGCTGTAGGCATAACCCGTCAGAGGATCGTAAGCCCCCTGCGTCTGGTACACCGCGAGGCTGCCCATGTGGTTGGCGGTGATGCGCTCGCTGGCGGTGAGATTGACGGTGGCAAAGCCCAACGCCAACCGGTTGTTCTGATCCAGGCCGTTGGGCTGCGGATTCGGGCCATAACCGAACTCGATGCGTTGCGCCTGAATGTCCAGCGTGCCGCTTCCCGTTCCCGCCCCGCCGCTGGCCACCGCACCCGGCGCCTGGGTCGCACCGCTCCAGATCAGATTGGCGGTGCGAATGGTCGCCACGTCTCCGGCCTGGCCCATGCCATAAATGGCAGGCGTAGAGAGAGCCAGATTCTGCAAGCGACTGACGCCGGTCTGTGGATCGAGCGTATCGAGGCTGACATTACCGTAGAAATTGAACGCATCGCGGGTGGTCAGGCTCAGGGTTTCCAACGCCGGCGCACCGAACTGCGTGTCGCCGCGCAACAGACGGTCCAGAACGTTCTGGTTCAGGTTCAAACCACTCGGAACGTTCCCCGCCGCCGCGATCGCTTCAGCGCTACCGGCGTTAATCGCACCGACCGCCAGAGCAAGGTGACGGGTACCAAATCGTACGGCCTCGTTGAGTTCGAACCGGTTATCGGTGGCGGCGCTGATGCTGCCATTGGAATACAGCACAGACGGCTGGGTGCACGGCTGTGCTGCGCACGTGCCGATGCGGATACTGCCGGCCCCATCAACACTGTTCCCGACGGTCGGCGCAAGGACATTGGTCCAGCCGTTGGACACGACCAGCAGGCTGGCGGCGCCCGGCTGATAAATGAAACCGTCGTTCGAGTCGAAAGGTGCTTTGCCCAGGCCAAGCGTGTTGATACCCGCCCCCGCTTCGACGGTGATACCGCCGCTGGTGGTGGTCGTGCGTATCAGCACCTCGGGCGCAGACAACACCGCGCCGTTACGCAAAGCAATGTCGGACGCATTACCGTCAAACCGTATGAAGTTACCCGCCGTGCCGTACTCGACTGTCGGCGTCGCGCCGAGGCTCAGGCGACCGGCACCGAGGCGATTGAGGCTGTCGGCGTACACCGAAACGCCGCCAAAGCCTGGGGTGTGGGACTTTCCTTGACCGAGCACTTCCAGTTGCGTGGCTGACACGGTCGCCGTGCCGGCAACGCCGCCTGCACCGGGCGCAAACATGGCCTTGCCCTGGAAATTCATGCCGATGTCGTATTGATCGTCGGCAGTCAGTTTGAATATCAGCGACTTCGCATCCATCGGCGCCAAGGCCCGTGGCACACCCCGACGGGCTGCATCGCTCTGAACGAACTGGGTGAAGCTGGTTTCGTTGTACTGCGAGTAGCGGCGCAGAACCTCGGCCGAGGTCAAGATCACCTGGCTCGGCAGACTGTCGCGCAAACCGCTGTTGGCAATCGACATCACCCCCGCACTGGACCAGGACCCGTTGCGCATTTTCAGCGCACCGGTGGTCATGCCTGGAGTTGCCTGGCCATTGACCTCGACCCGGAACGCGCCAGGCAGCAAGGCAAAGGTTGAAGGCAGCAAGGTGTAGGTTCCGGCGGCCAGGCCAGGAACACCGGCGCCGACGGTGATTTGTTGGCCAAGACGCGGATCGCTCGCACCCGCCTCGGCAAGTGCCGGAGCAAAAGCACTTTGGTTGCCCGGCACAATGGCGTACACCGGGTTGCTGCCAAGCCCCGGAAAGCTGAACGTGCCATCGGCAGCGTTACGCACCAGCGGATTGAACCGGGCGTCGGTGGAACCGCCGCGCCCGGAGATGAAACCTGCGCCTCGCAGATCACCGCCGCCCGACAAATCAATCAACGCATCGTTTTGTACATCGACGTACTGCCCGGTGAGGATCACGCCATCCAGAGCGCCGGCGATGCCGTGCAACGCCACGGATTTGCCGTTGTAGCGATAGTCGATGCCGTCGGTGGTGCCGCCATAGGGCATGACCAGACCCGCGCCGCTGACCGAGGTGACACTCCCTGGCAACAGATGCAGCTCACGGGTTTTGCCCAGCGAGTTCTCCCCCAACTGGATCAACCCCAACGGGGCGCGAATGACGCCGCCCTGCTCGATATTCCCGGCCACCAGCAACAGGCTGCCGAACGCGGAATACGGCAAGGCCTGCGGTGCTTCGCCATGGCCGCTGATGCGCAATGTGCGGGCATCCTCGGCGATCGGGACAGGGCCCTGATAACCGGCCCGGACATCGGCCGACACCCCGGTAGCGGGATAAATCTGCGCCGCGCGCAAATTGAGGTCACCGGCTGTCCACAAGCGCGAGCTGCGTTCGTTGTCGTTCGGTGCGAGAAACCGCATGTCGCCACGACTCTCGAGAGTGACCTGATCGAAACCTCGACGGACGACGGCAAGGGCCGGCGCACCGAGCTGCGCAAGCGTGCCTTCGGCGCCGAACGACAAGGTGTTGCTCAGATCGAGCAAATCAGCGGTGGCGGTGAATCGAGCGTTCGATACCTGTGTGGTCGGGGTGGCCAGCACCCGTGGGCGCATGCTGATATCCGACGACAAGTAAAAACCCAGCCCCGACAAACGCATGTTCGACGCGGCCAGATTGACCCGTGTCGTATCGCGGGCGGTCTGCGCCAGCGAGATCGAGCCGGCGTACACATTCAGGCTTTGATTCATGCGCAGATCGACATCATCGGCGAACGTCAGCAAGCCGTTACTCATCAGGCTCAGGTGATCGAAGCCAGCCGACATCAAGCGCTCCGCACTCAACCGGGTCTGACCGTAACGCAGCTGCGCAGCACCTTCACCGGCTTGCAGATCGGCCGGCAGCAACGATCCATCCGCGCGTTGGCTGATGATCATTTCACGCGGCGCACGCACTTCGTTGCTCGCCAGATTCATCTGGTAGAGCGGCGCGTCCTGGACAATCTCCAGACGCCCACCCGAGGCACCGATGCCGCCCGCAGCAGCCTTCAATTGGCCGTCGAGAAACACCCCGTTGTACGAGCTCAAGGCAATGCGCCCGCCATCGGTGGCGACGTCGGTCATTCCGAGCCCGGCGAGGTCCAGGACTGCGTGCGTGCCGGAGGCATCCAGCCGCGCGCCGTCGCGCACGATCACGTAGGCGTCGGCCGACGTCGCGGTGAGTTTCTTCGAATCGATCTCGCCACCGAGAATAATGCTGCCGCCCTTGCCGACCTGACCGTACACCCGACCCAACGCATCCACGGCGGTATAAGCGCGACCGGCAACATCCAGCACCGCGTCTTCGCCGATCCAGATCGACCGGTTGTGGGCCTGCGGGTCGGCGTTCTGCAGCCTGGTCGCGACGTCCAGCGAGCCAAACTGTTGCTGACGAATATCGAGGGTGCCGCCCCAGGCCTGCAATTGCCCGTCGACCGTGATCTGTCCGGCACCGCGCAGATTAATGCGCTGCCCTGGGTCGACGCTGATCCGTGCACCGTGGCCGATCGACAGCGGACTGCTCGCCGGGTCAATCAGCGCCAGATCGCTGGAACCGGCCTGGAGCGCCAGACTGGCGCCGCCACGCTGGGTCAGAACGCCTTTGGCCGGGTTCTCCTGAAACAGCGGCGGGGTCCACGATTCCAGGGCCGCACGCGGATCGACGCCGCTGGCCTGGTTCGGCGCCACATCGCGGAAACGATAAACCGGCATCACCACATCGACCTGAGCGCCCTCAGCGACTTCCAGCCCATTCAGGCCGGTGACGCTATAACGGGCAAAACCTGTGCTGAACAGACTCGGGGCCAGATGCAGCGCGTTGTCGGCGAGTGCCACGCCGGATCCACCGATCACAACCTTGCCGGACTGAATCGTCAGACTGCCGCCCCCGGTCACACCGTAGCCACGCACGTCGCCATCAAGGATCACCTGTGACGGCGTCGCGCTTGTCAGCGGCGTAGACTCCAGGGTGACGTCGCCACCCTTGCCGCCGCGCGTCTTGCCATTGGCCAACAGCGCACCGCCGGACGACACGTCAAGCAGACTGCCACTGCCCAGGCTGACCTTGCCGGTACTGCGCAGCGACACTACACCGCCGTTGAGGTAGGCCAGACTGTTGACGTCGTCCGGGTCGGTGCCCAGATTGCTCCACAGACCGCGAGCATCGAGTTGCGCATCCCTGGCCACCGTGACCCCGACAGGCGTCCCGGCTGGCGTGGTCAATCCGGGGTTACCCGTCAAAACATCACCCAGATTCAGGCTGCCACCGCGCGCCGTGAGGTTCGCATTGACCTGCACTTGCGGCCCGAACAGGGTGATGTCGCCACCCGCATCAACTGTCACGGCCTGATCGATGACGATGGTTTTCGCGGCAGAAACCTTCAACGCGCCGAGTTGAAAGCCGTTGAGCAGGTCGCTGTCGAGAAACAGTTTACCGAGCCGTTCCTGCGCCACGGCATCCGCCAGGCCGGGCGTTGTGACCGCCGCAGGGTTTGCGCCGATCTGCACTTGGTTCAATAGCGCATCGAGCTGGTATTGCAGGCCACCGGCAGTCGCCGACCAGGCCGGATCGTATTGCCCCACGATCAACTGGGCCCGGCGCGCCCGCGCCGTCTGACTCTGCTCATAACCATCAAGCACCGCGCGGGGGGCTTGGGTCTGGCGGTCGCCCTGGAACACGTCGCCGAGAATCTGCCCATCGACCATCGCGTTACGGGTACCAATCACCAATTGACCTGCGTCGCGGCCGACGGTGTAGCCCGACTCTTGGCGCGATGTCGGTGCAATCAGCGGATTATAGAAAATCTGCGTCTGGCCCCAACGCTCGCTGCTGTCTTCATAGCCTTTGTACAACCCGGTATAGAGCAGATCCCCCGGCGCCCGCGAGACTTCGTACAAACGTCCATCAGCCCCTCGTAACCAGCTCTGACGGATCTCGCCGCTCTGCACATCAAGGGTGCCACCCGACAAATTGATCAGCGAACCTTTCTCGGTGACCACGTCATTCCCGGAAAAATTCACGCTGCCGCCCTGCGCCATCCACTCGCCGATCGTGTGCCCCTGAGTGCCCAGATAACCGCCGACTTCGAGCAAACCGCCAGCGGTGTACCAGCGGTCGGTGGCATAGCCGTTGGTGCCGGCCGGCACGTACACCAGTTCGCGGACATCGACCCAGATATCGTTACTGTTGAGCGCGCCGCCTTCGCGATTGACCGGTGCATCGCGCTGCTCGTTGCCCTGCACGTTGATCTTGATGTTGTTGGCTTCCATCGCCACTTTCACCCCGACAGCGCCAGCCACATCGATCAACGCGCCATCGCGGACCAGGCTGCGACGCCCCGCCGATACCGCCACCTGGCCACCGGTGGCGAGGGTGATCGAACCGTTTTGAAATTCGACGCTGCCGCCACTGCCGATCTCGATGCGCGACTGATCACCCCGGATTCGGTTGTTGGCACTGACAGCCTGTAGCGATGCGTCACGCTGACTGTCGAGCGCGGTGAGGTCGCTGCTGTCGAGCATGATCGCGGTGACGCTGCCCTGAGCGAGCGTGACGCTGCCGTCGCTGTCGCTCGCCGGGTTGAGCAAGTGCACAGTGCCGCGCGTGGCCACCGAGGTGCTCGACAGCAATACACCGTTTTGCAGCACTTCATGGCCAGTCAGGGTGATGTCGCCAGTGGCGGCCTGGATCAGGCCGTTGTTGCTGACCTTGCCGGCCACGGCGCCGGCTTTGAAGCCCGGTGTAACTTCGTTGCCGAAGGTCGTGGATACGGCGTTGCCATCGGTACCTGAACCCTTGCGAATGTAAAAGCGATCGCCCGCACCGAGTAGCGCCTGGCCTTTGGGGGTGCTGATGTTGCCATCGTTCTGCACCTCGTTGCCCAACAGCAAGGCGTAGCCACCCGCGTCCGTCGATGCCTTGGGTGAACGGGTCTGGATACTGGCGCCACGTTCCACCAGCACCTTGCCGGCCGCGTCAGTGAAGGTCGGCTGGGTGGCGCTGCTGTCGAAGTACAGGCCCCGGTCGCGGAACTGGATATCGGTGATGTTGGCCGCGGCGGCCACCAGATTGCGCACATTCACCTGGCTGCTGCCGCTGAACACGATGCCGTTGCGGTTGATCAGCATCACCGTGCCGTCGCCTTTGATCTGGCCCTGGATCTGACTGGCGCGCGCGTTCGGATCGTTGACCCGGTTGAGTACCGCCCAGTTGGACTGCTGAGCGAATTCGACCGTGGTGTTGCGGCCGACGTTGAAGGTTTCCCAGTTGAGAATTGCCTTGTCGGCGGTCTGCTCGATCTTCACCGTGGTCTTGCCATCAGCCTGAGTCTGCTGCGGCCCCTTGGCGTTCAGCCAACCCTGGGTGAGGCTGTTGTCGACCTTCAACCCGCCCTCACCCACGCCATCCGGCACGGTTTGCACACTGCCCAACGCCACCGCGCGTCCGGCCGCCTGAGCCGCCTGTTGCGCGGCGATCGCCACCACGGTGTTGTTGAGCGTCTGCAGTGAACGCTGCAACTGCTGGTTGGCTTTCTGCTGCTGCGCCAGCGGCGGCGTCATCCCCGGCAGCCCTCCCATACTCGGCCGCGCTGCCGCCGCTTGTTGTGCGGCGCCCTTGGCGGCGAACCAGTTGGAACTGAACGCCGTTTGCGCCTGCGCACTGCCCGCCACCAGACAGAGCGCCACCGCGTGCGCCAGCGGCTTGAGCAGCCACAAGGCCGGTTCGGCGGCCTCACGCTTGAGAATCTGGGCACGGGTACTGCGACGGGATGGGCGAGCGAGCATCACTACGAGATCCTTTTTGATTGCCACATAAAGCTGCAGGCCGGCAAAAACCTGCTGTCAGGACATAGGCCGTTGGCGAGGGGCGAGACCGAACGGATGTCACACAAACTTCATGATTGAGGAGTAGATCGGCCAGAACCGGCGATAAAGACCGGGTCAGAGACCGCACACGGTTTGCCGGTATCAACCAAGGCCAGCCAAAAAAAAGCAGCAGCCCGAAGGCTGCTGCAGTCATTGCGAGTGAAGCAGGGTTTACAGAGGACGACCCACAGCGTTGCAGACGCTGGCGTTGTTGATGTTCAGGTTGTTGCCCGTGGTGTTGGTGATGAAGTTGGCGGTCACAGCGTTTTTCCAGTTGGTCGGAACCGGAATGAAACCGTGAGCAGCGGTGGCTACGGCGTTGCCCGGAGTGCTGTAGTGCTGGGTCAGGAACGCTTTGACATCAGCGGCCACGGCTGCATCCTTGTAGCACTGGCCGAAGATGAAGTTGGTGTAAGCCGCCATGGCGTAACCGCTGGATGGATTGGCAACCACAGGGGACCACTGCGCCGGGTTGGCCGCGTTGGTTGGCAACGGAGCCGAAGCCAGAGCAGTGTTGACGTTGGCGCTGGTTGGCTGAACGCCGTTGATGCGGGCAACCACAGCGTTGCTCGCAGCGTTGACACCGTCTGGACCGACGTAACCGATCGAGCCGTCAACCGCGTTCACGGCCGTAGCAACGTCAGCAGTGTTGGCCACCCCTACCCAGTTCGACGGCAGGGCCGAACCTGCTGGCAGACGAGCGTTGGTGAAGGTGGTGTTAACGGCGAATTTGGTCGGGCAGACCGAGTTCAGGTGACGGCTGAGGATTTCGGTGGTGCCGCTCGAAGTCGAGCGATAAACCACGCGAATGGCGGTGGTATCAGCGGTACCCAACAACTGGCCCCAGGTGGTCTTGGCGCCCGACAACGCGTCGCACAACTGAGCGCTGGTGAGGTTGAGGGTGGTGTTGCCGGCTTTTTTGTACGGAATGGCAACCGAAGTGGCCACCGATGGCAGCTGGATCAACGGGCCGTACGAACCGCCGAAGTTGGTGTTGTAGGTGCTGAGTTCCGTAGCGCTGAGGATCGAGTCGCTGGCGGCGAAGTGCACAGTACCGGTGGTGCTGAACTGGGCAGCGTTGTTGGTCAGGAACGCGCTTTTGCCGATGCCGCTACCGGTCACGGCGTAGCTGAAGTTGGCAGGCAGGATGCTGTTGGCAGAACCTTTGTACAGTGCGGCAGGCAGGGAAGCACCACCACCGGTTACGGCCATGGCCTGGGCGGAAGCCAGAGCGGCGACGGTCAGTGAGGCGGCGATCAGAGTGCGCTTGAACATGAAGAATCTCCTTTTCAACGAGGTTTGGAACACAGGTTTCGGAAGGCTTGCATGACACTGGGAGGGTCCACCGAAGTGGAGCCGCAGGGAGAAATTCGCAGCTTCCGGTGACAGATAAAGGAAAAAACCTCGGGAGCTGAGGAGGGATTTTTGTGCGGATTTCTCGGGTGTTTACGGTGATCGGCAGGCGCTCTGAGTCAAGCATTTCGATCAATCGGGCTGGAGCCGGTGAAGGGTGGTTGCAGATGACAGAATGGAGAACCCGAGGATGGCCGGATCGGGACTCGGGTGGTGCTGAGGCTGGTGAAAAATATTTGAGTTTTGTGTTGTCCGCACTGGCGCCTTCGCGAGCAGGCTCACTCCTACAGGGGAATGCATTTCAAATTGTAGGAGTGAGCC